>JAKOXU010000023.1 GCA_029780875.1 Bacillota bacterium
AAAGGGCGGCTATGATGGAGATAAGGATAACGGTGCCGCGGGAAATCCACAAAAGCTCCTTGTCTGAGGCGTTTTTCTTGATGGTTTTGTAGAAGTTTTCGGAGATGGAGGAGGAAGCCACAAGAAGCTGGGAGTCAGAGGTGCTCATGGTGGCCGCCAAAATGCCGGAAATTATAACGCCGCCTAAGAAGGCGAGCAATATTCCGTTTTGCGCCAGAAGTTCCGTCAGCTTAATGAAGATGACTTCGGCGTCGGAAGAGGAAGGATTGGCTATTCCGGCAAGCATGTTGGGAATTGCGGAGGCGCCGGAAATGCCGATGATGACGGCGGCTGCCAAAGATATAAAGCACCATACGCAGCCGATGATTCTGGACTTTTTAAGTTCTTTTGCGTCCCTGATGGCCATAAAGCGCAGCAGAATGTGGGGCATGCCGAAATATCCGAGGCCCCATGCCATGGTGGACACTATTGAGAAAATGCCGTAGGGGGCGGAGGTTCCATCTTTTCTTACAAAGGTTTCGAAAAAGCTGAAGTACCCCTTCATGTTCTTGGCGTTTTCCACTACCGCGCCAACGCCGCCGGACTGGGAAATGGCGAAAATCATTATGACTATAAGGGCGAAGCTCATGATAAAGCCTTGAATGAGGTCTGTAATACTCTCAGCCAAAAAGCCGCCGATGGCGGTATAGGCCACCACTATCACTGCGCTGATGAGCATGGCGACGGTGTAGTTGAAGCCGAACAGGCTTTCAAAGAGCTTGCCGCAGGCCACAAAACCCGAGGCGGTGTAGGGAATGAAGAAGATAATGATAATCAATGCCGAGATAACCATTAAAATTCTGTTTTTGTCGTGGAAGCGATTGCTGAAAAATTCCGGCAGGGTGATGGAGTTGTTTGCCACGATGGAATACCTGCGCAGCCGCCTTGCGACCAATCTCCAATTAAGGTATGTTCCGATGGCAAGGCCGATGGCGGTCCATGAGGCGTCTGCTAAACCAGAGAAGTATGCCAGACCCGGCAGACCCATTAGGAGCCAGCTGCTCATATCGGACGCTTCGGCGCTCATGGCTGTTATCCACGGGCCCAAAGTTCTGCCGCCAAGATAGTAATCTGCCGTGGTCTTTGTCATTTTGGCGGCAAAGATGCCGATATAGAGGACAGCCATCATGTAAAAGGCCATTGAAATCAGCATTATGTGCTTAAATTCCACTAAATCCGACCTCCCGTAAAATTATAGTCAATATTATAACAGCAAATGGGGCCTCGCGCAACAAAAGAATTGCAAAAAAACGCCAAATACAGGCACTTTCGCACATGCAGGTACAAAAAAGAGCGCCCGTAAGTGGGCGCTCTTTATTATGCGGGTCAGTTTAGCCTCTTTATCAAAGCCTGAAGCTCGTCTTTCAGCTCCTGGGGCAGGGTACTGCCGATTTTCTCGTAGAATTCCTTGATGTCTTCCACTTCCTGCGTCCACAGGCCTTTGTCCACTTCGAGAAGCTGGCTGACGGTGTCGGGGGAGATGTCGATGCCCTCGATGTTGATGCTTTCGGCTTTGGGCAGGTAGCCGATGGGGGTTTCTACCGCGTCGGATTTGCCTTCGCAGCGGTTGATGATCCACTCAAGGACCCTAAGGTTTTCGCCAAAGCCGGGCCAGATGAAGCGGCCTTCCTCGTCGGTGCGGAACCAGTTGACATGGAAGATTTTCGGGGCTTTGTCGCCCAGAACCTGGCCCATTTCAAGCCAGTGGGTGAAGTAGTCGCCCATGTTGTAGCCGCAGAAGGGCAGCATTGCCATGGGGTCGCGGCGCACAACGCCTACCTGACCCGTGGCGGCGGCGGTGGTTTCCGATGCCATGATGGAGCCTACAAAGACGCCGTGCTGCCAATCGAAGGACTGGTAAACCAGGGGAGCCGTTTTGGCTCTGCGGCCGCCAAAAACTATTGCAGAGATGGGTACCCCTTCGGGATTGTCAAATTCGGAGCTGATGCAGGGGCAGTTCTTGGCGGGGGCAGTAAAGCGGCTGTTGGGATGGGCGCCCTTTTCGCCGGAATCGGGATCCCATTTCTCGCCCTTCCAGTTGAGGGCGTTTTTGGGCGGATTCTTGTCAAGGCCTTCCCACCAGACAGTGTTGTCGTCCAGGTTGTGGACTACATTGGTGAAGATGGTGTTTTTCCTTGTGCTGGCAAGGGCGTTGGGATTGGATTTTTCGTTTGTGCCGGGGGCAACGCCGAAGAAGCCGTTTTCAGGGTTGCAGGCCCAGAGGCGGCCGTCTTTGCCAACCCTCATCCAAGCGATGTCGTCGCCAACGCACCAGACCTTGTAGCCCTTTTTCTTGTAAATTTCGGGAGGAATGAGCATGGCGAGGTTTGTCTTGCCGCAGGCAGAGGGGAATGCTGCGGCGATGTATTTGATCTCGCCTTGGGGATTTTCAATGCCCAGAATGAGCATGTGTTCGGCCATCCAGCCTTCCTTCCTGCCGAGGTAGGAGGCAATGCGAAGAGCAAAACATTTTTTGCCCAGAAGCACATTGCCGCCGTAGCCCGAGTTGCAGGACCAAATGGCGTTGTCTTCGGGGAAGTGGCAGATGTACCTGTTTTCTTCGTCGAGTTCGCATTTGCTGTGGAGGCCGCGGACAAAGTCGTTGCTGTCGCCCAGGACTTCCAGCACTGCCTTGCCCATGCGGGTCATGATGGCCATGTTAAGTACCACATAAATTGAGTCGGTCAGCTCGATCCCGATTTTGGAGAAGGGCGAGCCGATGGGGCCCATGGAATAGGGGATTATATACATTGTGCGGTCCTTCATGGAACCGTTGAAAATCTTACGGAGTTTGGCGTATGCCTCGTCAGGGCTCATCCAGTTGTTGGTGGGGCCTGCGTCTTCCTGCCTTTCGGTGCAGATAAAGGTGCGGTGCTCCACCCTCGCCACATCGTTGATGGCGGTGCGGTGGAGATAGCAGCCCGGCAGTTTTTCCTGATTGAGCTTTATGATTTCGCCGTCTTCCACTGCCTGACGGCGAAGGGCATCCAGCTGCTCCTCGCTGCCGTCAATCCAGACGACTTCTTTTGGGTTGACAAGGGCTTTCATTTCTTCAATCCAAGCTAATAGATGTTTGTTGTTCGTCATGGTAAATCTCCTTCTGTGAATTCAAATTTTCCCTCATTATATTATAACAATAAAATGAAGTTTTGCAACAACGAAAATGCGAAATACTCAAAAAAATGTGATTTTGTTTAAATTGGGGGCGGAAAATCTGCAATTTTTCGTAAAAATTATTTCATTTTTGTAAATTGGGAAATGGGGCAAAAAAGAAAGCTTTGCCCTCGGTAATACTTTCTTATGAACAGCGGGCTCCGGGATGGGGTTATGCCGGGCGGTGGCGCTGATGGTGAGGGGTGGTTTTAGGGGTATTACTATGTTGTCAAGGCAAAACTGCGGGGGTGGTTTGCGGGAGGGTGGAGTTCGTCAGGGAAAAGTCGGTGTTCCGCGGCGATTTTGCTAACGTGGGCGTTGACGGGCGGGAAAATAGGGAGTGATAGGGCGGTGTGGGGCGGGGAGTGAATTTTTTGGGTGGGAAAAGGCTCATTGACAGGCGGGTGAGGGGGTTTTCAGATACTAAATTATAAAAGGAAAAAAATAGATGTAAAAATAGGGGCATAGAGGGGCTAAAAAGGTTGAAATTCATATTATAAAAATGTAAAATATAAGGTAGCGGCGGAGCCAAAAAGGGCGGGGGAATTGCCGCGGTTTTTTGACGGGAAAAGACTTTCGGCTTTTGGGTCAATAAAAAGCCGGAATAACACATTTTATTTTGACAAATATATTGACAAAACCCCGCATTCGTGGTATTTTGTGCACTGATTGAAATTATTTTTGAAAGTTCTAAAACCCTTTTGGAAAAATAAATAGTAAGAAGGAAAATTTGGCCTGCTTGTAGCCTTAAATTCATCGCGATTTGAGCGCTATGGGCAGGCTGGAAAGTTAGAAGGCTAAAGTGGGAAAGTAAAGAGGGTGTTTTTTCCTGCTCCCGGGGCCTCTTCTTTACCCTAAATGGGGGAAGGATAATAAAAGGCGACGCTTTATGCGGGGCTCTTGGGGCTGGGTGCAGGCAAGAGGGTGATTCTGCTAAAATTTACGCCTTTCCCGAAGGGCTGTTGGGGCGGGGTTGTGTAATTGCCTTGGCCGCCGGTAATAAGAGGTTTTCAGAAGGGTAATTTAGCGGAGTTAGCGAAAATAAGGTGGAAGCAAAAGCCTTATATACCTTTATTCTATTGTGAAAGGATCGTGATGATAGGATTGGCAGAAAAGATAAGCCTTTACGGCTTTAACAACCTTACAAAGAGCCTTAGCTTTAACATCTATGATATTTGCTACGCGAAAACCGAAAAGCAAAAGCGGGATTATATAGAATATATAGATGAGCAGTACAATTCCGACAGGCTGACCAATATACTTTGTGAGGTTACCGAAAATATCGGCGCTAATATTTTGAATATCTCTAAACAAGATTATTACCCCCAAGGCGCAAGTGTTACGCTGCTTATTTCGGAAGAAAAGCTGTCGCCCGAGCTTATAGACATGTCTTGCAACAGAGGGCAGTTCTCCAACGCCATGATTAAGGACTGTGTGGTTGCCCATTTGGACAAGAGCCATGTCACAGTTCATACCTACCCGGAGTTTCATCCCGACAACGACATTACCACCTTTAGGGTGGATATTGATGTGTCTACCTGTGGGACGGTGTCTCCCCTGAGTTGCCTGAATTTTCTCATTAAGAGCTTTGATTCCGACATCATTACCATCGACTACCGGGTCAGGGGCTTTACAAGGGAGATTAACGGGAAAAAGCTTTTTTTGGACCATGAGATTAACTCTATCCAAAACTTTATTGACCCGAAAATCCTTGAAAGATACGACGCCATTGATGTGAATGTATATCAGTCCAATATTTATCATACAAAGATGATGATTAAGGAGATCAATTTGCAAAACTATCTCTTTAATACCGACATATTTGAGATTCCGCCAAAAGAGAGGCGGGAAATTCACGACAAGCTCACCAAGGAAATGATTGAGATTTATTGCGGTGTCAACATATATTGAGATGTGGGATAAGGTTAGAGGCGCTTTGCCGATAACCTTTTCTTGTAAAACGACAAGTGTTTAGGGTGCCCGCCCGCAATTTCCGGTTGCGCAGGAAGGGCGGGTTTTTGTCTCATTATCGGGGAATTTGCAGGCCATTGTGCAAGAAAGGTCGGAACGGTAAAATGGGGAGGAAATTGACTCAAGACAGGGCTCCTTTGATGGAGGCTCTTGACTCATACAGGGCAAAGCGCGTGGTTTCCTTTGATGTGCCCGGGCATAAGCAGGGCAAAGGAAATCCCGAGCTTGTGAAGTTTTTGGGGGCCCAGTGTATTTCCGTGGATGTCAATTCCATGAAGCCGCTGGATAACCTGTCCCACCCGGTGTCTGTCATAAAAGAGGCGGAAATGCTGGCTGCCGAGGCTTTTGGGGCGGCTAACGCCTTTTTTATGGTCAACGGCACTTCTTCCGCCGTAAGCGCCATGATAATGAGCGTGGCAAAGAGCGGGGAAAAGATTATTGTGCCGAGGAATGTGCACCGGTCGGTTATCAATACCCTGATAATCAGCGGGGCTGTGCCCGTTTATGTCAATCCCGGTATACACCCCACCTTGGGTATTCCCTTGGGGATGTCGGTGAAAGACTTAAAAAAGGCCATTGAGGAAAACCCCGACGCCAAGGCGGTTTTTGTCAATAACCCCACTTATTACGGCATTTGCTCCAATATGACCGAAATCGTAAAGCTGGCCCATGAGCATGGGATGTATGTCCTTGCCGATGAGGCTCACGGAACCCACTTTTATTTTGGAGAGGATATGCCCGTCGCCGCCATGAAGGCGGGGGCGGATATGTCGGCGGTCAGCGTCCATAAAACCGGCGGGTCTTTGACCCAGAGCTCCCTTTTGCTGACGGGGCCGAGGATTGAGGCCAATTATGTAAGGCAGATTATTAACCTTACCCAGACTACCAGCGCTTCCTACCTGCTTTTGTCTTCCCTTGATGTAGCAAGGCGTACCCTTGCACTGCAGGGCAAAGAGATATTCAGGAAAGTGGCCCAGATGGCGGTTTATGCCCGGGAGGAGATAAACAATATCGGTGGGTACTATGCCTTTTCAAGGGAGATTATCGACGGGGAATTTGTCCATGACTTTGATGTTACGAAGCTGAGTGTTTACACAAGGGATATCGGCCTTGCCGGCATTGAGGTTTACGATATTCTGCGGGATAAATACGGCATTCAGATTGAGTTTGGAGATATTGCCAATATCTTGGCCATTGTGTCCATCGGGGACAACCAGTACGCCATTGAGCGGCTGGTGTCGGCCCTTGCCGAAATTAAAAGGCTTTACAGCAGGGATAACGAGGGAATGCTGAAATATGAGTATATTGCCCCTGTGCCCGTGATAAAGCCGAAGCAGGCCTTTTTCGCCGACAAGGTGTCGGTGCCCATTGGCGAGAGCGAGGGGTATATCTGCGGGGAGTTTGTCATGTGCTATCCTCCGGGGATTCCCATTCTGGCGCCCGGGGAGAAGATTACCCGTGAGGCGCTGGACTATATCGTATATGCCAAGGAGAAGGGGAGCTTCCTTACCGGTACCGAGGATTTGGACTTAAACTATATTAAAGTTTTGAAGGATTGAGGAGGGCGATTTATGCAGTTATGGTTTACCGAAATGCATTGTGAGGGCGCGAAATTTTCCATCAAGGTGAAAAAGTGCGTTTACGGCGGGGAGAGCCCTTTTCAGAGGATTGATATTTTGGATACCGAGGCCTTTGGCGTCGTGCTGGTGCTGGACGGCATTGTGATGCTGACGGAAAGGGATGAGTTTATCTATCACGAAATGATTGTGCACCCGGCTATGGCGGTAAATCCCGAAATCAAAAATGTGCTGGTAATCGGCGCCGGGGACGGGGGCACTATCCGGGAGCTTGCCAGATACGGCTCCATTGAAAGAATCGATATGGTGGAAATCGACAGGGAAGTGGTTGAGGTCTGCAAAAAGTATTTGCCCAAAACAGCCTGCGCCTTTGACGATAAGAGGGTGAACCTCTACTTTGAGGACGGGCTGAAATTTGTGAGGGGCAAGAAAAATGAGTATGACCTGATTGTGGTGGACTCCACCGACGCCTTTGGGCCCGGGGAGGGGCTTTTTACAAGGGAGTTTTACGGAAATTGCTATAACGCCTTGAAGGAAAACGGGATTATGGTAAACCAGCATGAGAGCCCCTTTTATCCCGAGGATGCGAAATTGGTCAGCAATGCCCATTTCCATATAAGCAGCCTGTTCCCCGTAAGTCGTGTGTATCAGGCCCATATTCCCACCTATCCGTCGGGGCATTGGCTGTTCGGGTTTGCCTCCAAGGGCATTGACCCTGTTGAGGATTTGAAGGAAGATTATTGGAACTCCCTCGGGATTGAGACAAGGTATTACAATACCCGGCTGCACAAGGGCTGTTTTGCCCTGCCCACTTATGTTGAGGAGCTGCTGAAAGATGAGGACTATTAATAACGCGCCGGCCTTTATCGGCTGTGAAAGCGATTATGACAAGGCTAAAATCGTGCTTTTTGGGGCCCCTTATGACGGGACTTCTTCCTATAGGGCGGGGAGCCGGTTTGCCTCTACCGCCATGCGGACCGAGTCCTTTGCCATTGAGACTTACAGCCCCTATCAGGACAAGGATTTGACTGATTTGGCCGTGTTTGACGCCGGGGATTTGGAATTGGCCTTTGGCAATACCGCCCGGGCTATAGATGAGGTTGAGGATTTTGTCAGGGGCGTGCTAAAAGACGGCAAGATGCCCGTAATGCTGGGCGGGGAGCACCTTGTGACCCTCGGGGCCGTGCGGGCGGTTAAGGAAAAATACCCGGAGCTCCATGTGCTGCACTTTGATGCCCATACCGATTTGCGGGACGATTATTTGGGGGAGAAGCTTTCCCACGCTACCGTCATGAGGCGGGTATGGGACCTGTTGGGAGACGGCAGGATTTTTCAGTTTGGTATCCGCTCGGGGGACAGGTGCGAGTTTGAGTGGGCAAAGGGGCATATTTATACGAATAAGTTTAATCTTGACACCCTGCCGAGGGTGGTTGAAGGGCTAAAGGGCGTGCCTGTCTATGTCACCATTGACCTTGATGTGCTGGATCCCTCCATTTTTTCGGGGACCGGGACTCCCGAGGCGGGGGGCGTCACTTTTGCCGAGTTGCTCGGTGGGGTGATGGCTTTGTCGGGGCTGAAGGTTGTGGGATGCGACTTGACGGAGCTCGCGCCCGGGCTGGATATAAGCGGGGTTTCCACCGCTGTGGCCTGCAAGACGCTGAGAGAGCTTTTGCTGGCGGTGGGGTAAGCTAAAAAGAAAAAATAAAGGGGCGGATATAACGCCCCTTTTTATTTATAGGTGAGGGTTTGCGGTCAATTTTGGCGGCGGTGCCGCCCTTTTTATTTTACCGTGTCGTCGAGGGGGATGCCCATGTCCTTGTACTGCTGGAGGCGGGAAGCCTTATCGGCGTCGGATTCGCGCCTTGCCCATTTTGCCACATCCCGGGCTATTTTGCGGGGGACGACGATTACGCCGTCGCCGTCGGCCACCACTACATCGCCGGGATAGATGGCCACACCCCCGATGGCGATGGGGGTGTCTTTTTCTATGAACCGAATTCTGGCTTGGTCCATGGCTTTGGAAATGAATTTGCACCAGACCGGGATTTGTTGGATTATCACTTCGTCGGTGTCCCGGATTCCTCCGCCGTTGGTCAGAAACCCTGCGGCGCCGCGGCGCTTGCAGCCGAGGGAATTGTTGGAGCCGATGAGCCCTACATCGAGGCCGGCCACATCAAGGCAGATAAAGTCGCCGGGCAAAATGTTCTGTACCCACGGGTCGGTGCAGATTTCCCTATAATAGTAATCCGCCCATTCTGTGTATTCCTCCGGGGAAAGCTTTGGCAAGGGGCCTTCATAGGGCACATAGCGGGCGGTGCGGGCAATGCCTGTTGCCCTTGTGCGCCACAGGGGGCGGATGGTAGGGTCGACAGAGCCGTAAAAGTGGTAGCCCATCCAGTCCATGCCGTCCCGAACATCGGCGACTCGCAGGCCCTTGTAAAGCTCGAGCAGTTCCAAGTTTTCCTTGTGGTCCATAAAACTCACCCTTTTATAAAAAAATAGGCGCAGCCGTCCTGTACCGCGGAGGCTGTGCCTTTTTGATTTACTTGTGGAGGATTTTGTCGATGGTGTAGCGGGGTCGGGCCTTGACTTCGCTGTAAATCTTGCCGATGTATTCCCCAATGACGCCGAGGCATAGCATTTGGATGCCGCCCAGGAGCCAGATGGAGGCGATTATGGCTGTCCAGCCCTTTACGGCGCCCAGCAGGTAGGAAACAAAGGCGTAGATGAGCCCTACTATACTAAAGATGGAAACTAAAGCGCCGAGGAAGGAGATGATGCGCATGGGTTTTATGCTGAAGGAGGTGATGCCGTCAAGGGCGAAGGCAAGCATTTTTTTGAGGGGGTACTTGGATTCGCCGGCAAAGCGTTCGCTGCGGTCGTAGTAGACTATGTCGGATTTGTAGCCCAGAAGGGGGACAATGCCCCGCAGAAAGAGGTTTACTTCCCGGTATTCCGACAGGGTTTCCAGCGCACGGCGGCTCATGAGGCGGTAGTCGGCGTGGTTGTAGACTACATCCACCCCCAACAGTTTCATGAAGCTGTAAAAGCCTTGAGCTGTGGTGCGCTTGAAAAAGGAGTCGGTGTCGCGCTTTTTGCGAACGCCGTATACTATGTCGCAGCCCGAAAGGTATTTTTCCACAAATTCCGGCAGGATTTCAATGTCGTCCTGCAGGTCGGCGTCCATGGAAATGGTGAAGTCGCAGTAGTTTTTCGCCGTCATAAGGCCCGCCAAAAGGGCGTTTTGGTGGCCCTTGTTGCGGGACAGCTTTATACCCGTGACATAGGGGTTTTCGTCGTGTAAATGGCAGATTATCTCCCATGTCATGTCGCGGCTGCCGTCGTCCACATACATGATGCGGCTGTCGCCGCTGACAATGCCGGATTCTATCATGGATTTCAGCTTTTTTGTCAAGCGGTTTGTGGTTTCCCGCAGCACTTCCTGTTCGTTGTAGCAGGGCACCACTATATAAAGGGTCTTCACAGGTTTCACCTTCAATCGGTCGGATTTACAGGGTCAGGTAGGCTTCCTCTTGGCCTTCTTCCGATAGTATGTCCCTTTTCTTTGACTTTTTATCAAGGGTTCGGGCAATCAAGAGGTATGCCACAAAAACCACGATGGAGGCGGAGGTTACAAAGACGCCGCCGAAGAGGAAGGACTCGACGCCGAAGAATTTGCCCTTTATAAGGTAGGGGGTCATGTAGTCGAACCTGATGGTGCTCTCGCCCGCCGGGCATTTTACCGCCATGAAGCCTATGCTGACCTTTTCAAGGACGGCGTCTTTTACCACTTTGCCGTTTTGGGTGACGGTGACGCTCCAGCCCTCTTCCCACGGGACAGAGAAAAATACAAGGTTTTCCCGCGGCAGGTCAATGGTGGCGGTAAAGCCCATGTTGTCCCTTGAGAAGGTCTTGCAGGTGTATTGGCGGCGCTCAATGCAGTCGATTTTGTAGGCTTCCTCGGTAAAGTCCATGTTGGATACATCTTCGATGGGGGTGAGGATGTTTTTGTAGCGCTTTACTTGATCTTTGTCCAGAACCAATGCCTTAAGCAAGGCGTTTTCACGCTTGTCCTTTTGTATTTTGTCAAGCTGGTCGTAGGTGATGTAATGGTCGTAGGTAAAGCCGAAGGGGATGTAATATTCGTTTTCCCAGATTTGGAACCCGTTTTGGATGCCGTGTATCTTCCAGCCCGGCATGGGGATGGAGGAGCTCCTGTACCTGTCAAAGAGGTAGCGGGTGGAAAGGAGGGAGCGCAGGGCATAGTGGGAGGTTTCGGGGCGGGAGCCTACATCCCTTTGGACGCCTACCGTGTTGTAGAAGTCCATGATGGAGCGGGGCACAAGGCTGTGGAAGGCTTGGATTGTGGGGATTTGCCAGAACATAGCCTGATTGTCCTTGCCCCCGTAGACATCGGAGCGGACATTGTGGATGTCGTCCAGTTTTATCATGTCGCTGGTGACCTTGACACCCTTATCGATTATGAGGTCGGCCCGGCCTTCTATCCCGCGGCCCATGCCGATAAAGGTGCTGCCGTAAATCATGGAGATTACAGCTACGCCTACCGTGGCCCAAGCGGAGAATTTCTTTTTATCCTTCTTTAGCAGCCTATACACAAACCATGAGAGGATAAGGCTCAAGGCGGCGATGGCAGTGTAGACCCAGAACCTTTCCTTGTTGTCCATAAGGCCGATGACTACGGCGTCCCCGTCCTTCTTTTTGGGCAGGAAGCCTATCGTCAAAACAAAGAAGGCGGTAATTCCCGCAGACCACCTGAGGGCCCGGGGCCAGTCGGTTTTTTCGTCGTCTATTGCCAAAACCGTGCCGAGGCACATCATCAGCACAAGCATGTAGTACCATCTGGCGTAGTAGGAGGAGTTGAGCAGGAAGAAAAGGCTGTTGAGCATTGGGACTAACGCCATGAAGCAAAGGAGGAATATGAGGTTCTTGACCCAGTTTTTGCGCTTTGTCTGGAACAGGGCGATTACCCCCGTCATGCCAAAGAGGGGGAGCCATGCCCCGAGGGATGCCCATTTAAAGCCCATGTCGGGGAAGAAATTGGGGCGGGCGGGCAGTTCCGGCGGGAAGAAGAAGGAGTGGATGATGGCGCCGTAAAGCTGGGTCCTGCTGTAAAAGAGGTGGCCGAAGCCTTCGAAGGAGCGGTTCGTGCGGGGGTTGCTCAAGACGGTGTGGAGGGAGGGGAATAGGATTATGGCGCTGAGCATCAGCCCCAGCAGGCATTCGAAGCCCAGGAGCAGGAACTTCTTCAAATCGCATTTCCAGTGGTTGTGGCCCATTCTGAAGAGCCAGTAGAGAAATACGAAGACTACTTGTCCGGCGAAGAAAAAGTAGTTTACAACGCAATTTAAGCATACCGCTAATGCAAGGACTCCCTTGCGGTCGTTTTCCATGAATTCTTCAAGGGCGATGAGGAGGAGGGGGAAAAATACTATTGAGTCGAGGAAGTGGTTGAAAAAGACATTGACGACGGTAAAGCCGGAAAAGGCGTAAAGCAGGCCGCCGATTACCGCGTGGTTTTGGTTTTTGGTAAAGCGTTTGATGAATGCGTAGGCCGTGAGGGATGCGCAGGCAAACCTCAATATGAGCAGGGGGCCCATAAGGTGAGGCACAAAGCTGTTGGGGAAGGGCAGGGTCAGCCAGAAAAAGGGGCTGCCAAGAAGATAGAAACTGTAGGAGCCGATGAAGTTGGCCCCCAGGTCGGTAGTCCAGTTCCAGAAGATGTTGCCGTCCCGTATAGCTTGGTGGGCCATCTTGTAAAAGGGGATTTGCTGGACATTAAAGTCGCCGTAGAAGATAAAATAGCCCCTGTCGAAAATTATATATGGTATAAATAATACGCAGGCTATTAATAGGGCAATAAGAAAGGATTCAGCATATTTGTTTTTTTGAACTCCCAGTCTGTTTTGCATGGCAACCTCCGTCGGAAAATGATGGTGCCGGCCCTTTGCCCGGTGGAGTAAACAGGCGCCGCCTCTTTTGGAGGCTGCCCCCGTAAAATAGGCCGAAGCTTTATTTTAGGTTATTATAGCATAGTAATTGGCTAAAATAAAGAAAATTTCTGTTAACAATTGTTAAAGGGGGCAAAAAGGGGTAAGACGGGGATTTCTTTGGTTTGACAAGAGGTTTGGCGGGTGATATTATTTTTGTGTAAGTTTTTTCTTGTATAAGTTTTTCCGTTGGGGTGGGGATTATGAAAAATAGCCACTTTTTCGCCATGTTGTCGAGGATGAAGCATATTAACAGGTGGAGCCTTATGCGCAACACCTATCCCGAAAATATCAGCGAGCACAGCCTTGATGTCAGCGTCATCGCCCATGCCTTGGCGGTGATTAGGAATAGGCGGTTCGGCGGCAATATCAGCGCCGAGCGGTGCGCCCTTTTGGGGGTTTTTCACGATGTGTCGGAGATTCTCACGGGGGATATGCCTACCCCTGTTAAGTACCATAACCCTGAAATTTACAAGGCCTATCACAATGTGGAGAATGTGGCGAAAGAAAAGCTGCTTTCCATGCTGCCCGAGGATTTAAGGGAAGAGTATCGGCCCGTTTTGTTTCAACAGCAGGAGGAGGACGAGCTTTGGAGGCTGGTAAAGGCCGCCGACAAGATTGCCGCCTTGATAAAATGCATTGAGGAAGAGCGGGCAGGCAACAAGGAGTTTTCAAGGGCGGCGGTGGCTTTGAGGCAGACTATTATGGATATGGGCGTAAAAGAGGCCGAGGTTTTCCTTGAGGAATTTTTGCCATCCTATATGCTGACGCTGGATGAGCAGGATGGGGGAAACTAAAATAAGGCTATCCCGGCGCTATTGCCCGGTTTGCAGAGGTGATGCGGGGGCTTTCGGTAGCGGGAGATTGTAGCTTTATGGGAAGATGATATAATCGGGCAAGATTTTGACAGAGGTGATGGAAGGTTGAAGGACGGATTTTTGTTTTTTGACGGAGCTTTTGGCACCTATTACTCCAATTTTAAGGGCGGAGGGGCCCCGTGTGAGCTTGCCAACATTTACGATGAGGATACAGTATTAAGGATACATAAAGAATATATTGCCGCCGGGGCAAATGTCTTAAAGACAAATACCTTTGGCGCCAATTCCGCCCTCGGTGTGGACAGAGATGTTGTCTTTGAGGTTATAAAAAAGGGATATGAGATAGCTGTCAGGGCGGCGGACGGCAAAGCAAAGGTCTTTGCCGATATAGGCTATATCGACGGCGGGGAAGGGCAGGATGCCGCCGGGGAATATATTGATATTGCCGAGGCTTTCTTAAAGCTCGGTGCAAGGTTTTTCCTCTTTGAGACCTTGGCGGAGCTGGAGCCTGTGCTGCCTGCAGTCAATTATATAAAGGAAAAGGCGCCCGACGCCTTTGTTGTGGTGTCCTTTGCCGTGTCGCAGGACGGGTATACCGTCAGGGGGCACTATTATAAGACTTTGCTGGGGCAGGCCCTTGAGCAAAAAGGTATTGATATGGCGGGGCTGAACTGCGTTTGCGGGCCCAGCCATATGTTCAGGCTCCTCAAAGACTTTGACATGGCGGGGAAATCGGTGCTGGCCATGCCCAATTCCGGCTATCCTTCCCGGCAGAACGGCCGGACGGTGTTTTACGATAACGCCGGATATTTTGCCGAGCGGCTGGTCGAGATTTACACCTTGGGTGTCAGGGGCCTTGGGGGCTGCTGCGGCACTACTCCCGAGCATATCAGGTGCTCTGTGGACAGAATTTTCAGGCAGGGGGCAGTGTTTTCCGGGGAAAGTGTGCATAAAGAGGAAAAGGGCGCCGGAGTTTTCAGGGGCAACGCCTTTAAGGAAAGGCTCCTTGCAGGGGAAAAGGTCGTTGCCGTGGAGATTGACCCGCCCTTTGATAATGACAGCTCCTTTATTGTT
This sequence comes from Bacillota bacterium, assembly GCA_029780875.1. Classification (GTDB taxonomy): domain Bacteria; phylum Bacillota; class Clostridia; order Oscillospirales; family Acutalibacteraceae; genus JAKOXU01. Next base: position 14,641 of record JAKOXU010000023.1, read on the forward strand.
GAGGCGGCGAAGGCGGCAAAGGCTGCCGGCGCCGATATTGTCACTATTGCCGACTCGCCCCTTGCGCGGGCGCGGGCCGACAGTATCGTCATTTCCGCAAAAATCCGGCGGGAGGCGGGGATTGAGGTTTTGCCTCACATAACCTGCCGTGACAGGAACCATATTGCCATCAAGGCGGCCCTGATCGGTGCCAGTATTGAGGGGATATGCAATATCCTTGCCGTGACGGGGGATCCTGTGCCCGCTACCCAGAGAGGGGAGCAAAAAGGGGTTTTCTCCTTTAATTCCTTTAACCTTATTTCATTTGTTAATAGCTTAAACGCCGAGATTTTTAAAAACTCACCTTTCTTTATCGGCGGGGCCCTTAATGTAAACTCCGCGAACTTTGACGCCGAGCTTGAGAGGGCTAGGAAAAAGGTGGAGCGGGGAGCCGGTATGATGCTGACCCAGCCTGTTTTCAGCGATGAGGCGGTGGGGAACTTAAAGCGGGCGGCAGAGGCCCTTGACTGCAGGATTTTGGCCGGGATTTTGCCCGTGGCCGGGTATAAAAACGCTTTGTACTTAAATAACGAGGTTTCGGGGATTTCCATTCCCGAGGACTTTATCAATTCTCTGCAGGGAAAAGATAGACAAGAGGCCGAGAAAATATCCTTTGACTTTTCCATGGGGATTGTTGAGAAGGTTTACGGACTTTGCCACGGATTTTATTTGATAGCGCCGCTGAAGAGAATTGAATCGGTGGCAAGACTTGTCAAGGCAATTAAAGAGAAGGACAGGGGTTGATACTGTGATAATTGTGGGGGAAAAGCTGAACAGCTCCGTTCCCGCTACGCTGAAGGCTTTCAATGAGGGCGACGAAGGGTATTTGGTGGAATTGATCAAGTGCCAGCAGCAGGGCGGGGCGGACTTTTTGGATATAAACACTTCCATTTGCGGGGAAAATGAGCTTGAGAAAATGCTGTGGGCCATTTCCCTTGTCAAGGAGCATTCAAACTGCGGCATTATGATTGATTCCCCCTCGCCGGCAGTGGTGAAAAGGGCCATTGAGGAGTGCGGCGGCAGAGATGTGATTATAAATTCCGTCACTTTGTACGACAGGTTTGAGGAACTCGCGCCCGTTGCAAAGGAAAAAGGGGCGGGGCTAGTTTGCCTGCCCATCGGTAAAAGTGGGGTGCCCGAAAGCCTTGAGGAGAGGGTGGATAATGTAAAGGCTCTCGTAAGCAAGGCAAAGGGCTTTGGGCTCGATTTAGGCAAGGTTTATATTGATGTGCTGGTGCAGGCTTTGTCGGTGGGGGACAATAACGGCAAGGTGGCCCTCGATACAATCAGGGCGACAAAAAGGCTTTTTCCCGAAGTTAAGACTATTGGCGGCATTTCTAATGTGTCCTTTGGTCTGCCGAAGCGCAAGTTTGTCAATATGGCCTTTCTCGCCGCGGCGGTGGAAGCGGGCATTGATAGCTGCATTATGGATGTGACTTCCCTCGACATGAGGGCGGTGATGGCGGCAGCTACGGCCGTTGCCGGGCGGGATGAGTTTTGCCTCGGGTATATTGATTTTACGCGGGGAATTGAATAGCCCCGGTGTGGAAAACTATATAAAAAAGAACGGAGATTTGGTATGAATAAGAAAAGCGTAAAAACGGGAAGGAAAATCGACAAAAGCAGCCTTGCGGTATACATTGTGACGACGCTGTTTGTCTTGGGGCTCCTAGGCGGGGGGCTTTACGCCAATTTCAGAAACAGGGTGCCGAGGGTTATAGACAGCCTGCCCGGATTTGAGTTTAACGCCACGAAAAACCTTAACATGAAAAAGATTTTAAAGCATAAGGTGCCCGTCATGGTAACTTTCGGGACGGAAGAGGATTATATGACGCAGCAGATGCTGCCCATGCTTTATGATTTGAATCAGGCCTTGATGGGCAAGGCTATGATAAAGTTTGTGGATGTGGGGCTGGATCAGAGTGTGACGGCGGAGTTTCCGATCGCCACTATTCCCACCGAGTTCTTTATCAATGCCGACGGGTCGCCTTATAAGCCCGTAAATATTCAGGACAGTAACCTTATCATCTATGCAGAAGAGGCGACAGGCGACCACTATTGGACTGCCCATGAGGGGATGATAAGCAAGGAAAAGATTTTGGAAATTTTCGCCGATATGGGCGTGGATATAAGCGATGCCATAGAGTCGGGGGAAAGCAGTCAGAAGTAAGGCGGTTTTCCGGCGGCTCTGCCGGAAAGGGGATATCTCCAGCGGGATTTGAGGGGTGAGGATTGTTGGGGAATTGATCAAAGCTTTAAAAAGCCATATTGAAAAAAGGCGGGCGCCCTTTCATACTCCCGGACATAAGGGCGCCTTTTTTAAAGAGGATTTTTTTGATCTTGATTTGACGGAGATGCCCGACACCGACACTTTATATTGCCCTTCGGGGGCGATACTGGAGGCGGAAAGGGCGGCGGCGCGCCTTTACGGGGCGAAGGGTACCCTTTTTTCCGCGGGGGGCGGCACCCTTGCGGTGCAGGCTATGCTGCGGCTGGCTATGCCGCGGGGGGGCAGGCTTCTTTGTTCCCGCAGGGTGCATGTGTCGGCCGTCAATGCCATGGCTTTGCTGGGGATTGAGCCGGTGTGGATAGAGCCCCGTTTTGAAAGGGGGCTTTTTTGCGGCGTGAGTGCCGGGCAAGTCCGGCGGGGCTTTTTGGAAAACAGGGACGCGGCGGGGGTGTTTGTCACTTCCCCCGATTATTTTGGGACGATGAGCGATATAAAGGGCCTCGGGGAGGTTTGCAGGGAGTTTGGAAAGCTCCTCCTTATAGACAATGCCCATGGGGCGCACCTTAAGTTTTTGAAAGAGGACGCCCATCCCCTGACTTTGGGCGCCGACATGACCGCCGATTCCGCCCATAAAACCTTGCCGGTGCTGACGGGCGGGGCTTTTCTTCATATAAACAATGAAAAATTCCTTGCCGACGCCAAAGGGGCAATGGCTTTGTTTGGGTCCACTTCACCGTCTTTTCCTATTTTGGCTTCCCTCGAAGCGTGCGTGGAGTGGCTGAATAGAGATGGTAAAGATGCCTTTGACCGGTTGTGCCGCAGGGTCGGTGAAGTCAAGGATGCGGCAAGGGAAAGGGGCCTGTTTGTGCCCG
>JAKOXU010000048.1 GCA_029780875.1 Bacillota bacterium
AATACTCGTCAATCACAAAAATTGCATGCTTTGTACCAATCACAATTTTAATGGTAGTATCCTCATCTTTTATCATCTTGAGCAGCTCATTTTGGGTCTTGCCGGGAACCACAAAGGACATATTTTTATCGCACTTTACCGGTTCCCTTCTCAATGCCAGCCTATACCCGTCCAAAGCCACCATGGTAAACTGATTGTCAGAAATCTCAAAAAGGGTCCCCATATGCACAGGCTTTACCTCGGATTTGGACACGGCAAAAAGGGTCTGCCTTATCATTCCTTTTAACAAGTTCTGATTTATCTCAAAAGAATCCCCATCTGTAATTACGGGCAGTTGAGGATATTCTCCGGCCGGCATCCCTAAAATTGCAAATTCCGCAGCCCCGCTTTTTATGGTGACAATCAGCCTGTCGTCAACCTCTATTGAAACATTGTTTTCCGGCAGTCGGCGGATAATGTCGTTTATAAGGCGAGCTTCCACTACAACTTCGCCTTCATTTTCAACCTTCACATCAATGGAGGTAGTTATTCCTATTTCCAAATCATAACCCGTCAGCGTCAATTTACCGTCTTTGGCTTTCAGCAAAACACCTTCCAAAGTTTTTATCGGCGATTTTTGAGACACTGCTCGGGACACATTGGTCAAACTTTCCGACAAAACTTCCCTATCACAAAAAATATACAACTCACTCACCCTTTATATAAGTAAATAATAACATTTATTTTTATAGAAGTAGTATTAGGGGCTGTTGAAACCACGAAAAACTATCCCAAACCATTGCCTCGTCTAAACTTCAACCCCATTTAAAAACACTCAAAATTTCCGCAAATTTTCTTTAAAATAATAAAAACTTCAAACCTTTAAACACAACTATGAAAAACCCCATGTTGAAAACTCAAAAATTTTTGAAAACTTTTACCTATCCTTTATATTTTTTATAATATCCTGAACGGTAGCCTTAAACTTGGGGTTAGAATTCATGTTATCCTCAACCTGCTTGAGGCTGTAAACAATAGTGGAGTGATCCCTTCCAAATTCCTTACCCAAATTCTTATAAGTCATGGAAGTTATCTTGTGAACCACATAAATAGCCACTTGCCTGGCTTCTGAAATTGGCGAATCCCTTTTCTTTGACTTTAGATCTTCCGGCGACACCATGAAGGTGCGGGCAACTTCCCTGACAATCATGTCAACGGTAATGGGAAGAGGTTGGGCGTCGCTCAAAATATAGCTGATGGACTTTTGGGCCGTGAGTATTGAAGGCTCTTCCCCTGCAAGGAAATAATAAGCCCTCATCTTCTTGACGGCCCCTTCCAACTGCCGTATATTGTTCTTCAGCCTCTGGGCAATATACTCGCAAACCTCAAAGGGCAAGTCCAAATTTAAGGTTTCCGCTTTTCTCTTAACAATGGCAATGCGGGTTTCAAGGTCAGGAGACTGAATGTCGGCCAGCAGCCCCCACTCAAACCGGGTACGCAGCCTGTCCTCCAAAGTCTGAATCTCCTTCGGAGGCCTGTCGGAAGTCAAAACAATTTGCTTTCCTGCCTGGTATAGATTGTTGAAAGTGTGGAAAAACTCTTCCTGTGTAGAATCCTTTCCGGCAATAAACTGAATATCGTCCACCAGCAAGATATCCACATTTCTATACTTTTCATGAAAATAGCTTGTGCTGTTGCCTCTGATAGCTTCAATTAGCTCATTGGTAAACTCATCGCCCTTTACATAAATGATCTTAGTGGCGGGCCGAGTCTTTTTCACTTCATTGGCAATGGCATAGAGCAAATGGGTTTTCCCCAGCCCCGACTCCCCGTGAATAAACAGGGGGTTATAAATCCCCGCCGGGTTAGCCGCCACGGCTTGAGCCGCCGCATGGGCAAACTTGTTGGAGGAACCTACGATAAAGTTTTCAAAGGTATATTCATTTTCATTAAACCTGCCGTCACTGTTTGTGGAAGGGTCAATCTCGCCCCTTGCCTCGGGCGGCATAGACTTATTTACCGCCTTTTGGGGCACATACCCCAAAGTGTTTGTCTCCGGAGTGACAATGACAATAGGAGGCTTAAACCCGAGGACACTTTCAAATCCATTTTCGAGGGTGTTTTTAAATAACTCTGTCTCCAGCACCACTTTCTTGTGAAAAACAGAACGGGCATAGAGATACACAGTCCCCTCCGAAAAGCCCACGGGCTCCATTTCACTTATCCACAGCTTATATCCCACATCTGTAAGGTGAGACTTACAGTAATCGCAAACCCCTTCCCACACATCAGTAAAGGAATCCATTTTTAACCTCCGTTTATGTAAAGTAGTAATTGCACACCCGACCCTGCCGTCAGCAGGCCGATAATCGCAATACTGCGACACAACTAAAAGTAACGATATAAATATATCACAATTTAGCTCTTTTTTCAAACATTATTACAAAGATAACCCTCACCTTTCTCTCTCCCGCCCCTTTTTATGACTCCAAAAACAATCGCCGCTTTCGCCCACAGGGAAAAGCCCCTCTCCGTACACTGCCGCGACAAATAACAGTTGACATATTATCTTTTTCTAATATATAATTAAAGCTTGAAAGCCCGCATAATTGCTTTTTTGTCATATTTTACAGCAACAAAAATTTGTCTTATTTTGCACGGAAACGGAGGGTTAGAGAGATGAAAAGGACCTATCAGCCAAAAAAGCTGCACAGAAAAAAGGTTCACGGATTTCTTAAGAGAATGTCCACGCGCAACGGGCGCAAGGTTTTGGCCCGCCGCAGGGCAAAGGGGCGTGTCAGGCTCTGCCACTAATTAGGTTTTAACGCCTTGCCTTTATATGCAGGGGAATTTCAGGATGGGATAAAAATGGCAAGAATTGTCACCCTTAAAAGAAACAGCGATTTTCAGCGCCTTTACGCCAACGGAGCGGCGACGGCATTCCCCCTGCTGGTAGTTTACACAGGCAAAAACATTGATGGCTGCGTGCGTTTCGGCATTACGGTCAGCACAAAAATAGGAAACGCGGTAGAGCGCAACCATTGCCGCCGCGTCATAAAAAGCGCATTTTTGGAACTGGCGCCCGAAATAAAAGAGGGCACCGATCTTGTTTTTGTAGCGCGGGCAAAAACCAAGGCCGCAGGCACAACTGAAGTGGCAAAGGTCATGAGGGCAGCCCTTCAAAAGGCCGGTGTATTAAAATGAAAAACCCCATAATACTGCTCATAAAAACCTACCGCCGCTTTGTTTCGCCCCTTTTTTCGCCAAGCTGCCGCTTTTACCCAACCTGTTCCAGCTACGCCATGGAAGCGATAGAAACCCACGGCACGGCAAAGGGGCTGTATCTTTCAATCCGGCGCATTCTCCGCTGCAACCCCTTTGGCAAGGGAGGGTATGACCCTGTCCCACCCAAAAGGGAGCAAAGCCGCGAATGATGGGTTAGCCCTATCAAAACCCGATGGAGGAATAAAAAATTGCAGCTGATTTATGTTCCCTTTGGTTACCTGTTTGAGTTTTGCTATAAAGTATTCGGCCCATATGCCAACTTCGGTTTGGCAATAATTCTTTTTACCTTAATAACCAAAATCATTACCCTGCCTTTAGCAATAAAACAGCAAAAGGGCACCATGGAAATGGCGCGTCTCAAGCCAAAACTCGACGAACTCAACAGGAAATACAAGGACGACAAACTGAAATTGAGCGAAGAAACCCAGAAGCTCTACAAGGAAGAAAACTACAACCCCCTTTCCGGTTGTCTGTCCGCCTTTATCCAATTCCCAATTATAATCGGCCTTTACGGGGTAATAAACGCTCCCCTGACATACATTCTGCATGTCAAAGCCGAGGTAATCGACGCCGCCGTTAAAATCCTCGATATCACCAAGAAAACCGCCGGCTATCAGATTACAATCATAAATCAAATCGATAAAATAAGGGACGCCGCCCCTGAAATTGCCGAGCAAATTGACAAAATCAATTTGGATTTCGGCTTTTTGAATCTGGGGCTTCGCCCTTCCATGTCCCAAATTAGCCTTTTGTGGATAATCCCCTTGGTTGCCTTTCTTTCTTCCTTTTTATCGGGCTGGATATCCCAAAAGACAAATCCCACCATGCAGTCCCAAGGCTCTGCGGGGAAGGCAATGCTCTTTACCTTGCCTTTTGTTTCCCTCCTCATCTCCTTTACCTTGCCCGCCGCCATCGGCCTTTACTGGGCAATATCCTACATCATAACGGCACTATTGACCTTGGTTATCAACCACTTTTACAATTTCTATAGAATGAGCGCAATAGAACAAGCCGACATTGCAGTGAAGCGCCGCAAATATGAAGAAGAGGTAAAGGAACGAATAAAAGCCGAAAACAAGGAAAACTGACTTTTCCTTTTCAAATCAATAGGAGTGATAACCTTTGTTACGAGAAGCAATAGAAAGGGGAGCCACTGTTGAAGAGGCTTTGCAGTCTGCCTGCAAAGTTTTAGGCATAGACCCGGCGGACGCCCAATTTGAAATATTGCAAATGCCCACCAAAAAGACCCTTGGCCTTTTCGGCGGCTCATGCGCGATAGTCAGGGTTTATGTTAAGGAAACTCCCGTCACAATTGCCGAAAAATATTTAAGGCAAATCTTAAACAACATGGGAATTCACGACGCCGAGCTTGAGGCACAAGAATCTGAAAACACCGTCATCATCAATATATTAGGCGACTCCGCCAGCGCCATTATCGGTCACCACGGGGAAACCTTAGACGCCCTTCAATACCTTGTGGGACTTGCGGCAAACCGGGCGGAGGGTGAGTACTGCCGCATTTCCCTCAATGTAGGCAACTACAGGGAACACAGGACAAAGGCCCTTCAAAACATGGCAAAAAATGCGGCAAAAAAGGTTCTCAAAACCGGCAGAAACTATCATTTTGATCCCATGAACTCCTATGAGCGCAGGATAATCCACACCACAATTCAGGAAGTGCATGGAGTCACATCATGGTCGGTAGGAGAAGATTTCAATCGCCATGTGGTGGTAGGTCCCACCGACAAGTCGGCAAAACCTTCATCCTTCCGAAAGAAAAACCCCGGAAAAAAGCGCAGAATTAACGGGGAAAAGCCGGAAAAAAACACCTCCCCAACTGTCCAAAATTCCGAATCTGCGACGGCAAATGAACCGGCAGAAAAACCAAACTATAATTTTGACGACGGCCAAGATCTCTTTTCAAGCCTCGACAAGAAACCCCGCAAGGCCTTGGACTCTCCCGTCGTCAATTCTCCCACATCCTACTTTGGGGTAGCCGACAAGTTGAGCTCAACGCCCCTTTACGGCCGCATCGATTTAAACAAATAAAGACGCAAATTAAAAGGCGGGCGATTTCATTTACGAAATCCGCCCACTTTTGTCTGTAAAGAAAAAAACAAAGAGAAAGGCGGGAATAAAATGTTAGGAGATAACGCCACAATAGCCGCGATTGCCACACCCCTTGCACCTGCGGGGGTTGGTATCCTTCGCCTTTCGGGAACCCAAAGCAAGGCAATCGCCAAAAAAGTATTCACCCCAAAGTCCGGCGCGGATTTGGAAAGCCTCCCGGGCTATACCCTCCTTTACGGCAAGGTTCACGACAAAAACGGGGACATTGACGAGGCGTTAGCCCTGATTTTCACCGCCCCCCGCAGCTACACCGGGGAAGATGTGGTGGAGCTCTCTTGCCATGGGGGCGTCTATGTGCTGCAAAAGGTGCTTTCGGCGGTAATTGACGCGGGAGCCACCCTTGCTCAGCCCGGGGAATTCACAAAAAGGGCTTTTTTAAACGGCAAAATTGACCTGCCGAAAGCCGAAGCGGTAATGCAGCTAATTTGCGCCCAAGGGGAAAGCGCCGCAAGAGCTGCCATGTCTGCCTTGAAAGGCGCTCTGTCAAACAAACTCCAAAATATAAAAGAAAAACTCATCAATCTGTCTTCCCACCTTGCCGCATGGGCCGACTTCCCGGAGGAAGACATTCCGGAAGTGAGCGCCGACGAACTAAATGAATCCCTAAAGAGCATATTAGGGGAACTTAACGCCCTTCTTGAGGATTACTCCAAAGGCAAAGCGGTATTTGACGGCATCAGCACGGTAATTGTGGGCAGGCCCAATGTGGGAAAATCCACCCTTATGAACTTACTTGCCCAAAAAGAAAAAAGTATAGTAACCCCCATCGCCGGTACCACAAGGGACATAGTGGAGGAAACGGTAACGGTAAACGGCATAATGCTGCGCCTTGCCGACACCGCAGGCATCAGGGACACAAAGGATCAAATCGAATCCATCGGCGTATCCCGTTCCCTCGAAAAAATAAAGAGCGCCCAGCTTATTCTTGTCCTCTTTGACTCATCAGAAGAGATAACCGAAGAAGACTTAAAACTCATCGACCTTGTCAAAGACATTCCATCCATTGCTGTCATCAACAAATCCGACCTGCCCCAGCGTCTTGACACCAAAATCATTGAAGAATACTTTTCCCGCGCGGTGTTTGTTTCTGCCGCAAAAAACCTCGGCATCGACAGTCTAAAACAAGCCATAGCCGAAGTTACGGGCACCGACAACATAGATTTAGCCGCCCCGCTCCTTGCGACCGAGCGCCAGAGGGCCACTGCCGCAAAGGCAAGGGAGGCGGTGTATGAAGCAGTTATGGCAATAGAAGGCGGAAT
>JAKOXU010000052.1 GCA_029780875.1 Bacillota bacterium
GATACTCCGACAATTTCCCCCGACATCAGGGGGATTATTTTTCCCGTATCCACATCGCAGATGCCGTGTCCCAGCCCGCCGAAGGTGCCATTCTCCTCATTGTAAAAGGTGAGTGTGCCTATCCCCGCCGAGCTGTCCCTGACCCAAAGCCCTACCTTGTATTTATTTTCCGCCACAGAAACGGCGGGTCTTACGGTACAGGTAAAGTTGATGCCGTTTCTGGCCACATAAAAGTCAAGGGCTTTTCCGCCGGAATTTTCAACAATATTGGCGATTTCCTCATTGGAATTGACCCTGGCCCCGTCAATGGAGATAATCACATCCCCAACCCGGATACCTGCCTTCTTCGCGGGATTTTGAGTGCCCTCTTTCGTTTCAAAGTCAGACATGCCCACCACCATCACGCCTTGAGTATACATCTTTATTCCAAAGGGCGTGCCGCAAGGGACAAGGTGCACAGGGGACACCACATTTACCTGCACCTTCTTTACAGGGATTACCCCCATCAGCTTTATCGTAGCTTCATAGCTTTTCCCTGCCGCAAGGTTTTTCGCCGCCTCCCTTATCCCCTCATCTTCAGCCACCGCCGTCAAGGGAAAAAGATTGTCCACCATAAGTTCCTTGCCCTCATGGACGGAAAACCTTCCGGGCAGCCGAGCCTGCAGCGACGCCACAGCCATGATAGCCGCCATCATCAATGTCCCCGCAGCAACAGACACCGCCCTGATTGCCTTTTTCATTTTTTCACCTTCCTTAAAATTTAGTTTTGCCTTCAATTTAATGTTCCACAAAAACCGGCCATTATTTTAGTCAAATTATCTTTAATTTGCGGAATAATGGAAAGGCAAAAAACAAAATCGCCTTTACATTTTTTCCATTTAGTGCTAATATTTTTTCGGGTGTTTATAATGAGAGTTGCCATAATCGGTTCCCGCACCTTCACTTCCTCCCCGGAAGAAATAGAGAAACAAATAATAAAAGAAATCCCGCCCGGCTGCTCTGAAATTGTCAGCGGTGGAGCCGTTGGAGTAGACAAACTTGCGGAAAGGGCGGCGAAAAAGCTTAACCTTCCCATAAAGCGCTTTTTGCCCGACTACGCGCTCCACGGAAAGACGGCGACGCTAAAACGCAACATTGAAATAATAAATTACGCCGATTTGATCTTGGCATTTTGGAACGCCGAATCCAACGGCACTCGCTTTGTCATGGCAGAGTGCATAAAGCGGGGAAAACCGGTAAAAGTCATACTGATAAAATAGCCTTTTGCTTGTTGCAAATTAAAATTCGTGATATAATAGTAAAAAACCGAGGAGGAAGCAAAATGAAGTCAGCGAAAATAATGTTATCCCTGCTTTCCGCCCTATACCTGTTTGCCGCCAATGTATATGCCGCAGGCCCCAATCCCGCAACCAGCGATTCCACAAACCTCTACACATACATAATCATCGCTATAATAGCCGTAGTCCTGATTGCCGCGGTAATCTTCACCAACCAGAAAAAGAAAAAATAAAAAAGCCATCCTCCCCGATGGCTTTTTTGTTTACCTCTCAAACAGAGAAAACAGCAAAAGCGCCCGCCAAAAGGCAGGCGCTTTTCTTTTATTTATTCCGCAAAGAAGGCGCACAACGCCCTGTAAGTCATATACACATCCAGCTTTGCCACAACCTCAAAGGGCGAGTGCATGGACAGCACCGGCACTCCAACATCCACCACATCCACATTCATGTTGGCAATGAATTTGGCCACGGTGCCGCCACCCCCTTGGTCAACCTTGCCAAGCTCACCGGTCTGCCACACAATGCCATGCCTGTCCAGCAAATCCCGGATTTTGCCCATAAATTCCGCCGAAGCATCGGAAGTGCCCGCCTTGCCCCGGGAGCCGGTATACTTTGTCACAACAACGCCGTAGTTAATATAAGCGGCGTTTAGCTTTTCGTTGACTTCCGGGTAATTGGAATCAAAGGCGCTGTTCACATCCACCGACAAGCACTGGGAATTTGACAAAACTTCCCGGGCGCTTGTCCCCTGCATGGCCGCCAAATCCTCCACGAAATACATAAGATAAGCACTGGCAAGCCCCGTATTCCCGTCGCTTCCCGTCTCCTCCTTATCGGCAAGCACGGTAACAACGGTATATTTCGGCCTATCCGCCTCTAAGGTTGCCGCAAAGGCCGCGAAGGCGCACACCCTGTCGTCCTGCCCGTAGGAGCCTATCATAGAGCGGTCAAACCCGATATCGCTGGCCTTGAAGGCAGGCACAACCTCAAGCTCCGCCGACAAAAAGTCCTCTTCCAAAATACCGTACTTCTCATTTAGTATCTTCATTATATTGAGCTTCACAAGCTCGCCGCCGCCGTCAGCCTTCAAGGGCCTGCTGCCAATCAAAATATTTAAAGCCTCGCCCTTAATTCCTTCCGCCATGGACTTTTTCATCTGGTCAGCGGCAAGATGCAGCAAAAGGTCTGTGACGCAAAACTGCGGCTCTCCCGGCTCTTCCCCAACGCAAATTTCCACAACGCTGCCGTCCTTTTTCACCACAACCCCGTGCAAAGCAAGGGGAATAGCCGTCCATTGGTACTTCTTTATCCCCCCATAGTAGTGGGTCTTGAAAAGAGCCTGCTCAGCGTCTTCATAAAGGGGATTGGGCTTTAAATCCAGCCTCGGTGAATCGATATGGGCAGCCGAAATCCTAATTCCCTTTGCCACAGGCTCCTGCCCAATCACGGCAAAAATTACCGCCTTATTCCGGTTAACATAATACACCTTATCCCCAGCGCTATACTTTTTGCCCCTTTCATAGGGCACAAATCCCCGCTCCTTTGCCAAGTCCACGGAAAATTTTACAACTTCCCGCTCGGTTTTGCCGCTGTCTAAAAAGGCCTTGTACTCCTCGCAAAAAGAGTAAGCCTTTTCGGCGGTTTCTTCATCTATACGCTGATACCCGTTTTTACGCCTAATAAATAACTTTTCTTTCAAAAGTTCTTCCCTGCTTTTTTCTGCCATTTCTACCTCCACCTTTTCAATATAATTTTTCGTAAATTCTCAAGGCCTTTTTCACTTTATGGACATAGTCATTGGTAGCCCTCGAGGGAGTATTTACAAGCCTTTTGCCGTCTGGGGAGTATTCCGGTTCTTTCAGCCACTCCAGCACGCTGCCCCTCCCCGCAAAATATGCCGAAAGGGTAGCGTCAAGGTCAGAAAACTCTTCTAACAGCAGCGACAAAATAATAATCCCATACTTTATATTGATTTCCGGCTCATATAAGGCCTCGGCGGGCAATTTTTCCTTTTCCGCGGTCTTTGTCTGCGCCCACTCAAAGGTATCGGGGGTTATCTGCATCAGCCCCACCGCCCCCTTGTGGGACACCTTATCGGGGCCAAACTTGCTCTCGGTATGAATCACGGCATATACAAGGGCGGCATCCACCCCGCTCTCGGCGCTGTATTTTTCCACAAACTCACTGTAATAACAGGGATATGCCCTGTACAAATACATCTCATACCCAAACTTTAAGGCAAAAGCCAAAAGTACAAGGGCAAGAGCCGCAAACAGCAACCTATATCCGCGATTCATCAAAGTCCTCCAGCATCATCCGGGTAACGGTAGCCACCCTATCTTTCAGCCTATCCATATCCTCATCATTGATAATGGCAAAGTGCGCCTTGTTCACATAGTAATTCTGGCTGTTCTGGGCATTAATCCTTAACCTTGCCGCCTCCTCGCCGATTTTGTCCCGCTCAATAATGCGCTTTAGCCTAATCGACTCTGACGCAATAACCGTCACCACATAGTCGCACATGCCATCGGCGCCGCTTTCAAAGAGCAGAGCGGCGTCCACCACCACAGCCCTTACCCCCTTTGCGGCAAGGGCACCGATCATGGACTTTACCTCTTCAATGATAATGGGATGAGTAATGTCATTGAGTTTTTTGTTTGACTGGGAGTTTTTAAAGGCCCGCCGGGCAAGGAGAGGCCGGTTTAAAGTGCCATCGGGGTTTATAATATCCTGCCCAAAAGCCTTTGCAAGCTCATTCAGGCAGTGCTCGTCGGATTCAATCACCCGCTGCGCCACTTTATCGGCGTCAATTACCTCAAAACCCAGCTCCTTGAAAAACGCCGCCGCGGTACTTTTTCCGGAGCCGCTCGGCCCCGTCAAACCCACAACCATAATCCTCCTCATAGCACTATCTCCTCAAACTCCGCCGCACGCAGCAGCCTATTGTATACGGCAAGGCCCACTCCAACTGGTTCGGTGCTGTGAACAAGCAGCAATTTCGCCCCCTTTTCATCGGCCTCGCGCAATTTGGAAAAAAGCAGCTTTGCCTGCGCATTATAGTCTTTACAGGAACCGTAAGAAAGATACGGCACTTCAAGGCCTTTTGCGTCCTCATCAAAACAAAGGGCAAAGACCCCGTCCCCAATAAGACCATTCACATAGTTTACATAATCTTTCGAAGTGCCCCGCACCAGCACCACCCTTGCCCTTGGCGAGTAGTGCTTATATTTCATACCGGGCGAGAGAGCCCTTTGCCCCTCAATCTTTTCCACGACGGAAGGGGCAATTTCCACCTTTCCCGCCACCCTTTCAATTTCCTCTTTGGTAATCCCCCCGGGCCTTAAAATGCAGGGTATATCCCGGGTAATGTCAAGGACTGTGGACTCAACCCCCACCTCACAGTCCCCGCCGTCCACAATGGCGTCAATCCTGCCCGAAAGGTCATCGATTACATGCCGGGAGATTGTAGGGCTGGGGCTGCCCGACAAATTGGCCGAAGGGGCCGCCAAGGGCACCCCCGCCAACCTAATAACCTCAAGGATAACGGGATGGGCTGGCATTCTTATAGCCACAGTATCGAGACCCCCGCTCACCTCAAGGGGCACAATATCCGACTTTTTAAATATCAAGGTCAATGGCCCCGGCCAAAAGGCGCCGGCCAACTTTTTCATGACGTAAGGCACATTATCCACCAAAGGGTAAATTCCCTCAAAATCCGCCACATGGACAATGAGGGGATTGTCTTGAGGCCTGCCTTTTGCCTTGAAAATTTTCCTCACAGCCTCGCCATCCAAAGCGTTGGCCGCAAGCCCGTACACCGTCTCGGTAGGCAGCGCCACGACTTTGCCCTGCTTCAACATTTCCGCGGCACGGGCAAGGCCCTCTTTGTCATTAATACTTATTATCTCGGTATACATTCTATTACTCCAACCGAAAAAATAGTGTCGAAAATTACTCCAAGCTTGCCGCCTTTAGCTTTTCGCTCCTGTCGGCGGCATTGAGAGCCTCCACAATCTCGTTCAAATCTCCGTCCAAAACGGCGTCCAGCTTATAAAGGGTCAGCCCGATCCTGTGGTCAGTCACCCTGCCTTGGGGGTAGTTGTAGGTGCGTATCCTTTCAGACCTGTCGCCGGTACCCACTTGGGCCCGCCTGTCAGCGGCAATCTGCCGCTCCTGTTCCCGCCTTTTCTCCTCAAAGAGCCGGCTGCGCAGCACCTTCATGGCTTTTTCCCTGTTCTTATGCTGGCTGCGCTCGTCTTGACACTCCACCACAATCCCCGTAGGTATATGGGTAATGCGGATAGCCGACTCGGTTTTGTTCACATGCTGGCCGCCCGCCCCGCCGGCGCGGAAGGTGTCAATCTGCAGGTCACTGGGGTTAATCTCCACCTCCACCTCCTCGGCTTCGGGCAGCACCGCCACGGTAACGGTGGAGGTGTGAATCCTGCCTTGTGCCTCGGTCTCGGGCACCCTCTGCACCCGATGAACCCCACTCTCGTACTTCAGCTTCGAGTAGGCGCCTTCTCCCTGCACCATAAAGCTGATTTCCTTATACCCGCCCAGCTCGGTCTCGTTCGTGTAGAGCACCTCCACCTTCCAGCGGTTATTCTCGGCATACATTGAATACATCCTGAAAAGGCTGGCGCAAAAGAGGGCAGCCTCGTCCCCGCCGGCGCCGCCCCTAATTTCAATGATAACATTCCTCTCATCGTTGGGGTCAACCGGCAATAGCAGCACTTTCAGCTCTTCGGAAATTTTATCCTGGGACTGCCTTGACTCCTCAAGTTCCTGCTGAGCAAGCTCCTTTAGCTCCTTGTCGGCTCCGCTGTCGGATATAATTTCCCTCGCGTCCTGTTCCGCCTTTTTCGCGGCGCAATATTCCCTGAACTTTTCCACAATGGGAGTCAAAGCCTTGTGTTCCTTCATCAAGGCTTTATATTTCTCTTGGTCTGATATAACCTGAGGGTCATACAGCATTTGAGAGATTTCTTCATATCTTTTTTCCACATCGTACAGCTTATCAAACATTGTCACAATCCCGCCTAACAGCAGAAATTCAAAAAAATCAAACCACCTGTTCCCCGTTCCTGATAATCTTCTTTATGTTTTTTTCAGCCTTTTTGCGGGGAATCATAAACTGCCGCCCGCATCCCAAACATTCCAGTTTAAAATCCATTCCGGAACGAAGAACCAAAAACCGGGAGTCCTTTCCGCAGGGATGCATTTTTTTCATCTGAAGGATATCGTTTACCCTCACATCCACGCAAACTCCCCCTTTTGGCAAACATTTCCCATTACTTTAGGGTTTAATTATTATATCACTATTTTCCGCCAAAAGGCAATTATTTTCTTGAATACTGGGCCGTTATTAGCAAATGCTACAGGCAGAAAACACAGAAAGGAAAGGGGCAAAAATGGGCAAACTTGTCTTTGCGCAGTTCGACTCAATAGACTTTGCCGAAAGGGCGGCAAAAGCAGTAAGGGAGCATGTCGGCGACCAGGAAATCGAAAAAATAGAGATCTCCTCCCGCCGTGAACTCCTCGACACCTCCCCCTACCGGGAAGGAGCCCCCACCGCCTTCCTCCCCCTTTACAGCAGCGGCGCATTTCAAGGCGCCGGCCCCGCCTTTGGCGGCAACAGCTTTTATGAGCCTTCCGTCCGCCGGGAAGCCCTTCTGAAAGTGGAGCTAAAGGGCGACCTGGAAAGGGAAGTGGCGGCCATTTTGCGAAACCGCGGGGGAATAGGCGTCAGCGTTTATTGAAAAATGGGGCTTTGCGGCAGTCAGCACTGGTATAAAAGCCAATCTCTCGCATATAGATAAATGGACACAAAAATTCGGGAGGTCTTATAAATGAATATGTACAGGCCCGAAGGCTGGAGAATCGACACACCGGAAAACAAAGAAATACTGCAAAGCCCCGCAAATCTCATGGAAGCCTGCCGCCGCCAGCAGATAGTGGAAGCCCGGGCATACCTTTGCGACGCGGAACACAACCTCTGGGTGGATTTAGG
>JAKOXU010000055.1 GCA_029780875.1 Bacillota bacterium
ACATCGCCGATGTCCATTTCGGAAAACGCTTTTCCGCCTCCCGCTTTGGCGAGGAATTTGCCGAAAAAAGGCGGCGGGAGATAGGCGAATCCCTTTCAAGGCTAATAGATTATGCCAACTCACAGGGCGTCGACTGCATTTTGTGCGCCGGTGACCTGTTGCACAGCGACGATGTCAAAACCGCCGATTTGCGGGAACTCAATGAAATCATCTCAAAATTCAAGGGGCTGTTTGTGGCAGTAACCGGCAACCACGACCCCCTGGGCAAGACAAGCCCATACGATAAGTTTAAATGGACGGAAAGGCTGTATATCGCCCCAACCGGCCTTTCCCGCCTTCCCTTAAAAGAGCACGACGCCGCCATTTACACCTTTGGCTGGGACAAAAAGAACATAAAAGAAAACCCCTTTGAAAACATAACCCTTGACAAAAGGGAAAAAACCTCAATTCTTCTTACCCACGGCGACGCAAAAGACCCAAAATCCGATTACCTGCCCCTTGACATTGCCGCCCTCGAAAAGGCAGGCTTTGACTACATCGCCTTGGGCCACATCCACATCCCCGGCAAGGTTGGGGAGCGCTCATATTACAGCGGCTCCTTTGAACCTATGGATTCAAACGAAACCGGCCCCCGGGGCTTTTGGCTGTGCGACACCGACAATATTAACAACCCCGAATTTGTCCCCTTCTCCCGCCGCCAATACATAGCCTTGAAGGTGGCGGCAGACCCCGGCTCATCCAATTTGAGCATAGCCGACAAAGCAAAAAAGCTCCTGTCTGAAAACAGCAAGGAAAACATCTACAAAATCACCCTAACCGGCAACTATCCCGCCGGCGCGCCCTTTAGCGCCGAGGAAATCGAGGCCCTTCTCATAAAAGAAGGATACCTATGCGAGGTTGAAGACAAAACAAAGCCCGAATACGACCTTACAAAGCTGCGGGAAGAATACCGGGGCAACATCATCGGCGAGTTTATCGCCTCCTTCGGGGATACAGATGCCCTTCCCCCCGACTCTGTGGAATACAAGGCCCTCATTTACGGCGTTGAGGCCCTGCTTTCCGGAAAGGGTGAGCGGTAATGGTAAAGATAAAGGAACTGAACCTCACAAGCTTCGGCAAATTCAGCCAAAAGGGAATAAAACTGGGGGATGGGGTCAACCTGCTTTACGGCCCCAACGAAGCCGGCAAATCCACCATTCAAAAATTCATTGAGGGAGTGCTCTACGGCTTTTACAAGCGGGGTTTAAAGGTTCGCCAATACACTGAAGACCAAGAAAAATACGCCCCATGGGACAACCCGGCAAACTACCGGGGCTCCATAGTCCTTGAAAAGGACGGCCGCCTCCTAAAAATAGAACGGGTCTTCACAAAGGACAGCGACAGCGTCAAAATCATCGACGCCGTAACGGGAGAGGACATATCCGAGGAATTTGCCTACAACCGCATCCTTCGTGTCATTGACCCCGCCGAGGATCTGCTGTCTGTCAGCCGCACCACATTTGTCAACACCTTGAGCATATCCCAGCTCTCCTGCCAAACCGACGACAGCCTCGGGGCAGAAGTGGCCGAAAAATTCATCGGTATGTTGGACACCGCCGACGCCAACCTGTCTCTTAAAAAAGTCCTTTCCTCCCTTGAGAAAAAAAGCGTGGAAATCGGCACCCCGGGAGCCAAAAAAACCACAGAACTGGGCAAATGCTATGCTAAAATCGATGAACTGAAAGCGGAGCTGCAAGAATCCCAAAAGGCCCGCCAAAGATTTTTTGAAATACAGGAAAAAATCGAAACCCTTGAAAACCAACAAAGGGAACTTACCCAAAAAAGAGACAACCTCGAAAGAGCAATCGAAACCCAAAAGCTCATTAAGGCAAAGGAAACCTGCAACACCGCCCTTGCCCTTCGGGAAAAACTTACAAACCTTGACGCCACCTTAAAAGAATTAAAAGACTACTCCCAAATCGACATAGAAGAAGCCAGCTCCGCCCTCCAGAGCGGCGCCGTGCTAAACAGCCTAAAGGAAGAAAAAGAAGCTATAATCAAACAAAAGAAAGAACTCCTCGGAAAACTCGAACACCTGCAAAACGAGTATGAGGCCACCAAAATAATCACCCGGGACGAGGGCCTTCTCAACGACCTGCCCCGCATTTTGAGCCTCAACGATACAAAAGCCGACCTAAAAAGGGAAATCGCCGACCTTTCTACCCGCCTTGAAGGCATTGAGGCGCAGTCTTCCGGCACCCTTTCAACCGACATCGCCCAACTTGAAAAGGATTTGGAGACTTACCGTCTCCTTCAGGACAAAACCCGCTCGGCCGCGGGCACAATATCCCTTGCCCTTGCCGGCACGGGAGGAGCCCTTACCCTTTTGTCCATCATCCTCGGAGCCTTTGTCCACCCGGCCCTCTTCGCCGCCGCGGTTTTGGGAGCAGCCCTGCTGCTTGCCGGCACAGCATCCCGAAAAGGCGGGGAAAGGGCAAAAAATCAAAAGCAAATGAATGAAATCCTCGCAAAATACAGCCTCACTCAAAGCCAGGGAGAAAGAGCCCTTGAATCCATGCTAAACGACGGGCGCCTTGCCCTTATTAAACAGGAGCAGCTCAACTCCCAAAAGGAGCTCTTTGCAACCCAGCTTGCCGAAAAACAAGAGCGCCAAAAGGAAATCACCGGCAAAATCGAAGGCTACATATCCGCCCTTGTGGGGCCCTTTGCCATGAGCATCGAAGAACTTGCCCCCCTTGTGGAAAGGGCAAAGGAGATATTATCGGAAATAAACTCCACGACCCTGACCCTTGAAAATGTGGAAAAAACCCTTGCCGGCAAAACCGATCAGGAAACCCGCCTCTGGGAACAGATAAGGGAAACCCTTTCAAAATTCAAATGCCAAAACAGCAAGGAACTCAGAGCCGCCATCGCCAGTAAACAGCGGTATGACCAAGCGGCATCTGACTACAAGGCAATATCCGACCGCCTCTCCGACCTTCTCAAAGACCAAAGCTTGGAAGACCTAAAACAAAAAGCCGAAAAGGCCCCATCTGACGCCGGCCCGCCCATTGACATAGAAAAGGCCCAGCTCGAGCTCGACACCACACGCCAAAGCCTTGAGCAAACCAACACGGAGCTGAAAGTCTGCAAAAACGACATAAAGCATCTGGAAGAGCGCTACCGCACCCCCGGCGAAATCGCGCAGGAACTTGAAGAATGGGATCAGAAAAGGACAGCCCTTGAAAAGGAAAAGGCGGCATATGAGCTTGCCATTGAAAAACTAAACTATGTCCGCACAAATCTCCACCGTGAATTTGCACCGGAACTCAACAAAACAGTGTCAAACTTTATCGCTGCCGCCACGGACAACAAATACACACGCGTTCTTATCGACAAATCCATGAAAATCACGGTAGAGGACAATGGCAGGACGGTGGATGTGTCGAATTTGAGCAACGGCACAAAAGACCTGCTCTACATCGCCCTGCGGGTTGGCCTCATCGACTTTTTACAAGGGGGCAAAAGCGCCCTACCCCTCATCTTTGACGACAGCTTCACCCAAATCGACGACAACCGCCTTGTCAATCTCCTTACCGCTTTGGGCAAGGTCAAGGACAGGCAAATCCTCATCTTCACCTGCCACAACCGGGAAAAAGAAATCCTCAACGCCCTCGGTATAAACCACACCTACATACCCTTGACCCAATAGTATCCACCACCGCTCCTCCGCAAAGGGGGAGCTTTTTTATGCCGCAAGCATTACCATCCCCACCTTTCAGTGCCCGCCGTCGATAACACCCCGACAAAAAAGCAAAAATCCCACCGCCAAAAGACAATAGCCCAAAATCGCCCCCCTTTTTTTCAAAAACCGCAATAAACCGCCCTTTTAGTGTCCGTCAGTCAAACCGCTGCATATAGTATTAGGGAAAACTGCGATAGGGCGTGATTTTCTTGATAATTCATATGGTAAAACCCGGCGACAGCATCTATTCCATCGCGAAAAGATACGGGGTCACCCCGGAAAAAATCATTGCCGACAACGAACTTCAAAACGCCGAACGGCTCGTGGTAGGACAGACAATAGTGGTACTCGGCGGCCGACGCACCCACCGGGTAGTGCAGGGCGAATCCCTCTATTCCATCGCCCGAGCATGGGGAATCCCCCTTGACCGGTTAATCGCCGCAAACCCGCAAATACAAAACCCCGCCGCCCTGCAAATAGGGCAAACCGTCAACATCCCCGAGCCGCCGGGGAAGATAGGCGACATCCTTGTCAACGGCTACGCCTTCCCCGACATAGATAGGGAAGTCCTTGAAAAAACCTTGCCCCACCTTACATACTTGAGCATTTTCAGCTATGAGGTGCTGCCCGACGGCAACCTGCGCAACATCCCCAACGACGAAGTGCTGATACAGGCCGCCTACCGCCAAAGGGTAGCCCCCATCATGGTGATAACCAACATAGTAGAGGGGGAAGGGTTCAGCAGCGAGCTTGCCCGGTCGGTTTTGTCAAACCCCCAAACCCAAGACTTTCTCATTGAAAATGTGCTGAAGGTAATGGAGGCAAAGGACTACAAAGGCGTGGACATCGACTTCGAATATGTTTTCCCCGAGGACAGGGAAAACTACAACACCTTTCTCCGCAAAATGGCGGAAAGGGTTCGCCCCTTGGGCTATCAAGTAGTCACCTCCCTTGCCCCAAAAACAAGGGCAGACCAGCCGGGCCTTCTCTATGAAGCCCACGACTACCCCGCCCACGGGCAATACGCCGACCATGTAATTCTCATGACCTACGAATGGGGCTACACCTACGGCCCCGCCATGGCAGTCTCCCCCATAAATCAGGTAAAAAAGGTGCTTGACTACGCCGTCTCCGCCATGGACAGCGAAAAAATCCTCATGGGCCTGCCAAACTACGGCTACGACTGGACCCTCCCCTTTGTAAGAGGCAGCGCCGCCCGAAACCTCACCAACAACGGAGCCGTAGAGCTTGCCGCAAGGGTCGGGGCCAACATCCAATACGACTATGAATCCGCGGCCCCCTTCTTCCACTACTTTGACGAAAACTTTGCCCGCCACGAGGTCTGGTTTGAGGACGCAAGGAGCTATTACGCCCTTCTCAATTTAGTAAACCAATACAATTTGGGCGGCGTCAGCTACTGGACAATAATGTCCTACACCCCCCAAAACTGGCTGGTCCTAAACTCCCTTTACAATGTCATAAAAGTCATATAAAAACAGCAAGGGCGCAAGGTTTTCAACCTTTGCGCCCAAAAATATAGCCCAAAAAACTTCTATCCGGGATAATATGTGTCAATAGCCTTTACAAACACATCAACAGGGCCGGGCAGCCCTCCTTCGATGTCATATTCTTCCCACAATGAATCCTTTTTTACTTTTATCCCTTGTATATCCACAAGGACTATTCCGCCCGTTTGCCCCGCAAAGACAAGCCCGCACCTATATTCTGCCTTGCCGTCGGTAACAAAGGCATAAAAATCAGCATTCAGCTGCCCGTCCTTGCGATAGGAATTCCCCTTTGAAAAGGACGAGAGCCTGACACCCTGCTCCTTCATGCTTTTGAGGCGGTCAATCAGCTCCTCTTTGCTCCTTGCCCTGTCAGGGTTCGCTTCCCCTTCTGATTCAAAGCCGAAGACTTCCGCCGCCTTGTCAAACTTCTCCCTTTTAATATAGTCCAGCGCCCTTACAACCTTCATTTCCAAATCCACAGGCCTCATCACATACCTGTCTATAAAGGGAAAAAGGACAAGCAGCAAAACAACGCCCGCCGCAATTAAAATTTTATGTTTGCCCGAAAGCTTCATTTTCAAGCCCCTTCTTATCATTATTAAGTATTTTCAATTATACAGCGCCAAAAAATCCAAATCAAGCCCTTCACCCAAAGGCAAAACCAATATACCCCCGCCACAACCCTAAAAAACATCCCCCACAGACGCCCACGCAACCCAATATTCCTTATTAGAGCCCCATCTTAACCGCATTAAAAATAAAAATTCGCGCACCTATCTTCGTGCGCGAATTGCCCGCCGCAGGCTCACGAATTGCCCACCGCAACAACGCCCCAGTCAAAGCACCGTCGCTGCCGCGTGCGCAAAAAAATGTCACGCACTAAAAATAGTGCGTGACATGCCCGCCGCAGGCGTGGCCCGCCCGGAGGGACTTGAACCCCCGACCTCCAGAATCGGAATCTGTCACTCTATCCAACTGAGCTACGGGCGGAAACTGCCTAAATATTATAGCAACTAACTTGCCAAAAAGCAATAATATCTGTTTACAACCAAAATTTTATGTTATAATATTATGCTTATAAAAATATAAAATTAAGGAAGTGTATCCGTGAGAAACCTTTCAGAAGCAAAAACCATTGTAGTGAAGGTGGGTACCTCCACCCTCACCTACAACTCTGGCAAGATAAATTATCAAAGGATGGAACACATAGTCCGGGTCTTGTCGGACTTAAAAAACAAGGGCAACCAAGTGGTACTTGTCTCCTCGGGCGCCATCGGCGTGGGAATGGGAAAACTGGGCCTTGAAACCCGCCCCGGAGACACCGCCGACAAGCAGGCAATCGCCGCCATCGGCCAATGCGAGCTCATGGGAATATACGACAAGCTCTTTTCGGAATACAACCAAATCGTGGCCCAAGTGCTCCTTACCAGCGACATAATCGAGGACAAAGGCGTCCGCCGCCAAAATGTCGTCAACACCTTTGAAAGGCTCTTTAAGA
The DNA here is from genome assembly GCA_029780875.1 of Bacillota bacterium. GTDB lineage: Bacteria > Bacillota > Clostridia > Oscillospirales > Acutalibacteraceae > JAKOXU01. The sequence goes on from JAKOXU010000055.1 coordinate 6,731, forward strand.
TGGGCGCCATCCCCATTGTAAATGAAAACGACACTGTATCCACCGACGAAATCGACCTCGGAGGCACCTTCGGCGACAACGACACCCTATCCGCCATCGTGGCCACTTTAGTCGGCGCCGACCTCCTCATCATGCTGACCGACATCGACGGCCTTTACACCGACAACCCCCGCACCAACCCCGAAGCCCAGCTAATCCCCTGCGTGGAATACATAGACTACAAAATAAAATGCCTTGCCGGCGGAGTAGGCTCCTCCCGGGGCACCGGAGGCATGGTCACCAAAATAAAAGCGGCCGAACTGGCAACAAAGTCAGGGATAGTCACGGCCATCATCAACGGCACCTACCCTGAAAGGATATACGAGTTATTGGAAGGAAAGCAGACAGGCACCATATTTTTTCCAAGGAGGTAAAACAATGACAACATTAGAATTGATGGGCGTAATGGCGAAAAATGCGGCCGCCGTTTTAAGAAATGCGAGCACCAACCAAAAAAACGCCGCCCTTGAGAAAATCGCCTCCTCACTCATTGAAAACTGCGACAAAATCCTCGCCGCCAACGAAAAGGACATAACCGCCGCAAAAGAACAAGGCATAGGCACCGCCCTCCTTGACAGGCTCACCCTTACAAAAGAGCGGGTTCACGCCATGGCAAAAGGCGTCGTGGAAGTAGCCGCCCTCAAAGACCCGGTAGGGGAAGTGGCGGAAGGCTTCACCCGCCCCAACGGCCTCAAAATCCAAAAAGTCCGCGTGCCTTTGGGCGTCATAGCCATAATATATGAAGCCCGCCCCAATGTCACGGCCGACGCCGCCGCCTTGTGCCTTAAATCGGGCAACGCGGTAATTCTGCGGGGCGGCAAGGAAGCCATTAATTCCAACATCTGCATCACAAAAATCATGCGCGACGCCCTGGAATCCGCGGGCCTGCCCCGGGACTGCGTGGCAATAGTGGAAGACACTTCCCGGGAAACTGCAAACCGCCTCATGCGCATGAAGGAATATATAGATGTCCTAATTCCCCGCGGCGGCGCAGGGCTTATAAAAGCCGTCACGGAAAACTCCACGGTCCCCGTAATCGAAACGGGCGTCGGCAACTGCCATGTCTACATTGACGCCACCGCCGACATCGACATGGCAAAGGAAATAGTCTTCAACGCCAAAACCTCCCGCCCCTCGGTATGCAACGCTTGCGAAACCCTGCTGGTGCACAAGGACAGCGCCGAAAAGGCCCTGCCCGCGATAGTGGCCAAGCTCAAGGAAAAAAATGTGGAAATCCGGGGCTGCAAACGCACCCTTGAGATTTTGAAGGGTGTCCCCGGCGTCACCGAGGCCACCGAAGAAGACTACTACACCGAATTTTTAGGCTACATCCTCGCGGTAAAGGTAGTGGACAGCGTAAAGGATGCCGTCCTCCACATCTCCCAATACGGCAGCGGCCACAGCGAAGCCATTATAACCAAAGACTACAACTCCGCCAATTACTTTGTCTCCACCATAGACTCCGCCGCAGTCTATGTCAACGCCTCCACCCGCTTTACCGACGGCGGCGAATTCGGCTACGGCGCCGAAATCGGCATCTCCACCCAAAAGCTCCACGCAAGGGGCCCCATGGGTCTGAACGAACTTACCACATTCAAATACATAATTTACGGCTCGGGGCAGGTGCGCTGACCCCCCGCCGCGGAAGAAGGGAAAAACATGACCGCTCAAACTGAAGGTGCCACAAGGCCGACAAGGCGCCGCCGCAGAGGGAAAAGGCGCTGGGCCGCACCCCTTGGAATATCCATCTTTGTCTTTGCCGTCATCGGCGTAATTTACACAATAAACCTTGGTATCCGCTCCTTCGAGGAAGCCTTTGACAAAGCCGAAGAAATCGAATACTTCAACGATTTCCTGCTGCCGGTAGTAATGGTAGACTTCCCGCCCTTTGCCGACTCCTCCAACATCTCCTCCGTCAAGGCGCTGGAAGCCGCCATGTGGAAAACCATGATGTCCACCGAAGACGGGGAACATTTCGATATCGACGACATGGGCAGGCAGATAATCCCCACCGAAATCATCATGAAAAACGCCCGCTCCCTTTTCGGCGAGGATATAAATATAAACTTTGTAAACTTCGGCGAAGTGGACAACATCTTTGAATACGACGAAGAAAATGATTGCTACCACGCTCCCATCTTCGGCGCCACAAACCTCTACACCCCCGATGTCAAGTCTTACCGCCGCCGTGGCAGCACCATAACCTTGCGGGTAGGCTACATTTCCGCCGAAGCCGAATGGGGTGAGGACAAAAACGGCAGCAAAATAGCCCCGGAACCCGAAAAATACATGATTTATACCCTTGAAAGGGAAAAGGTTCCGCAATCTGAAACCTCGGGCTCCTCTGGCGTCTTTGTTTCGAGAAAAACGGCATACAAATTCTACATAACCTCCATCCAAAAAGAAGAGAGAAAGGAAGAGAAGTAACCCTTCCCTTCCTTCCTTTTTGCTTATGCCCCAACCCCTTGAGAAATATTCATTATTTTCTATATATAATGCATAATTTTTCGCATTTTGCCTTGATATTCTCGCGAAAATGTATTATTATTAGCCCAACACCATCATTGTAAACCAAATTAATTTTGAAAAGGAGAAAAACTATGAAAGCTATTAAAAGGATTTTCGCTCTGGCTTTGGTACTCTGCATGGTATTTGCCTTTGCGTCCTGCGCAAAGCAAGACAAAGCTGTCTTGAAGGTTGCTACAAACGCCGAATTCCCGCCCTTTGAGGAATTGGACGAAAACAATAACATCGTTGGCTTTGACATTGACCTCATCAAAGAAATCGCAAAGAAGATGGATGTAGAACTCGAGTTCAAAAACATGGAGTTTGAAGCCGTTTTGGCCGCAGTCCAGTCCGGCACCTGCGACATAGCCATCTCCGGCCTTA
>JAKOXU010000079.1 GCA_029780875.1 Bacillota bacterium
CAACACAAAGGTGCTCTCCATCTTTTCCCTGAAAGACAGGCGCCTTGTCCTGCGCAACGCCTACGAAAACGAGGACGCGGTAGACAGCTACACCCAATACAAAATAGCCGACTATGACGCCGACGGCATGGAGGAAGTCATGTTCCTGCTGCTCAACAGCTCGGCCAAAACCGCCGGCGCCAAGGCAATTTCCCTGACGGAAGAAAGAGTACTACAAAAGGGTTCCGTCACCCTAAACGGCAATGTATCCTCTTGGGCACAGGTAAGGCTGGGCACGGTTTTCGATAACCGCCCCTGCGTATTCCTTGACGGCTACATCGAAAAGGACCAGCTCATCACCGAGCTCATATTCTGGGATAAAGGGACACTTTCCGCCCCCTTTTCCAACCTTGCGGAAGAGGAATATCCCCCCACTTTGCGGGAAACCCCCATCCTCTCCATGGACATAGACGGGGACGGCACGGTAGAAATCCCAATCCCCAAAATCCTGCCGGGATACGAAAACTCCCTGCCCGAAGAGAAAAAGCACCGCGCCGACTGGTACCGGTACGACGGCGAAAAACTCACAAAGGTCATGTCGGGCATCCTCAACGCCCGGGAAAACTATTTCTTCAGGCTCCCCTGGCCCCTTGAGGACAGGGTAACAATCGAATCCCACGCAGCCAACCGCACCATGGTATTCTACCTTTACCGCCCCAACAGAGTAGGCTCCACCAGGCTGGGCGACCCCTTCATGCGCATCGGCGTCTTCACCCAAGCCGAGTGGAAGGAGCTGGCAGAATTTTTAAACTACGAAATCATAACCACAAAGGGCGACTTTGTATACGCCGCCGAATTCTTATCCGCCGCACAGGAGGCGGGCATGGACCTCAAAACGGCAAAAGAGCTCTTTTCCTTCCTGCCTTCCACCCCATAAATGTCACCGCGAAAAAGACAACCCATCTTCAGCATGCTTTCATAATATACTTCAACCGGAAAGGCGTGAAAAGCGTGAAGAAAATTTTAGTAGCCGAAGACGAAGATGCCATCCGCAGCTTTATGGTAATCAACCTCCGCCGAGTGGGGTATGAAGTGTATGAAACCACTAACGGCCAAGAAGCATTGGACCTCTTCCACAAGGAAAAGGGCGACTTTGACATCGTAGTGCTGGATGTCATGATGCCGGGCATCGACGGCTTTGCCGTCTGCCGTGAAATCCGCCGCCATAGCAGCACCATCGGCATCATCATGCTAACTGCCCGCACCCAGGAAATTGACCGGGTCCAAGGGCTCAACCTGGGTGCCGACGACTACATTACCAAGCCCTTCAGCCCCTCGGAGCTTATCGCCCGTATTGACGCCCTCTACCGCAGAGTAGCCATGTCGGAAATCCGCACCAAAAACAAGTTTCAGGAGGAGCTGCGCTCCGGCGAATTCATCCTTAACCTGCGGGAACGCACCCTATTGAAAAACGGCAATCCCATTGAGCTGACCCAGGTTGAATTTCAGATATTGGAATATTTCTTTGCCAACAAAGGCACGGTACTGTCCCGCTCCGAGATCCTTGAAAAGGTCTGGGGCGATGTATATTTCGGCGACGAAAAAATTGTGGATGTCAACATCCGCCGCTTAAGAGTCAAAATCGAAGACGAGCCCTCCAGCCCCAAATACATAGTCACGGTATGGGGCATCGGCTACAAGTGGGCGGTTACCGACTAACCGCATAGAATCGAGTGAACAAAATGGGTGGCAAAAGCATTACATACAGGTGGATAATAAACAGCTTCGGCGTTATCTTTGCTGTGCTGGTGGCGCTGGAGATCGGTATTGCCATTTTTATCCGCAACTACTATTACAGCGGGATAAAACAGGCCCTGATTTCCCGTTCCGTCCACATCAACACCATTTTTGCCAACTCAGGCTACAACCTGACCACCGACTTTGAAGCCTCGGCCCGAGAATTTATGGAAGGCTTCACGGAAAAGGACAAAATGGAGCTAATGGTCCTTGACAAAATCGGCAAAGTAGTCATCACTTCCAGCGGCTTTACCCCCGACATAGAAACAAGCTATCCGGACTACGACAAAGCCTTGAAAAGTGAGTCAGACTACGGTATCTGGACAGGCAGGATAGAGGGCTCGGAAAATGTCATGGCCATGACAAAGCTGCTCTTTGACACCAACGGGGAAATCATCGGTGCCGTCAGGTACATCGTATCCCTTTCAAAGATAGACCAGCAAATCTTCATGGTCATAACCATAATACTGCTCATCGGCATCGCCATAATCTTTTTCGTGGCCCTGTCGGGCACATACTTTATCAAATCCATATTAAACCCGGTACGAAAAATCAGCTCCACAGCCCGCCGCATCGCCATGGGGGACCTCAACGCCCGAATCCTTGAAAAATACTACGACGACGAAATCGGCGAACTTGTGGATACAATAAACTACATGGCGGGAGAACTGTCCGCCGCCGAAAGGGTAAAAAACGACTTTATATCCTCGGTCTCCCACGAACTGCGCACGCCGCTGACGGCAATAAAGGGCTGGGGTGAAACAATTCTTTCCAGCGAAAACGACCAGGAAACCATCAGGACGGGCATAAATGTCATAATCCGCGAAACCGAAAGGCTGTCGGGAATAGTGGAAGAGCTTCTGGACTTCTCCCGCATCCAAAGCGGCCGCCTGACTTTACGCCCCGAAAAAATGGACATATTGGCCGAGCTTGGCGAAGCCGTGGTATTCCTGAAAGAGCGGGCCCGCCACGAAGGAATAGACCTGATATACAACGAGCCCGAAATGCTCCCCTTCATTTACGGCGACAGAAACAAGATAAGGCAAGTCTTTGTCATAATTCTTGACAACGCCATTAAATACTCCGACCCCGGCGACACTGTGACGGTCAGCGCCCGCCACAACGGGGAATATGTTATAATAACGATAGAAGACACAGGCTGCGGCATCCCCGCCAAGGACTTGCCCATGGTAAAGGAAAAATTCTACAAGGGCAACCATTCCCGTCGGGGTTCCGGTATCGGCCTTGCCATAGCAGACGAGATCACCACCATGCACTCCGGCAGGATAGACATAGAAAGTGAGGAAGGTGTGGGCACCACCGTCACCATCACCATCCCGGTAGCCGGCAGCCGCACGGATGAGATGTCTCAACTTGAAAGGAGCACCAATGAAAATGTCTAAAACCCCCCACAAAACAACAATAGGGGGCCAAGCCCTGATAGAAGGCATCATGATGCGAGGCCCTCACAAAACTTTCATGGCCCTGCGCCTGAAAGACGAATCAATAGAGCTAAAGGAAGTACCCCTCAAAAAACCTAAAAAGGGCTTTTCCCTTACCAAGGTCCCCTTTATCCGGGGCGTTTTTTCCTTTATCTCCAGCATGACGCTGGGCTACAAATGCCTTATGTACTCCGCCGACAAAATGGCGGAAGGCTTCGAGGAAGAGCCCTCCAAATTTGAAAAATGGCTTGAAAAAAAACTGGGCAAAAGCATCGCCAAAATCGCCTCGGCGGTAGCCATAGTTTTAGGGGTAATCTTTGCCATGCTCTTCTTTGTGCTGCTGCCAAAGATATTCTTTGAGCTGCTCAACAACAATATCCTCCACCTTGAAGACGGCAGCTTTGCCCACAAATTCACCCGCGCCTTATTTGAATGCCTCATCCGCATAGCCATGCTCCTTACCTACCTTGCGAT
>JAKOXU010000088.1 GCA_029780875.1 Bacillota bacterium
AATACAAAAGCCCTCCTTTAAACAGAGGGCTTTTACTCTTCACATCAACCAAACACAATCCGATTATGGTAAACCAATCTGCCTTTGGCAACCCAAAAATTCCATCGCTGCACGACAACCGCAGGATTAACAGCCAAGACACTTTATTTTATCAATCCTCTCCTCCAAACAGAGGGAGTAAACAAAACCAACATCGGATAAAACTCCAAGCGTCCCGCAATCATGCAAAAGGAAAGAACAATCTTTGAAAAGGGAGAAAAGGCTGCATAATTCCCCGAAGGGCCCACAATTCCGAGCCCCGGGCCGATATTGCTCAAGGAAGCGATTACCGCTGTTGAACTCGAGACAAGATCCTTTCCCTCAATGGAAACGAGCAGCACCGAAACAAAGAAAATGGCAAAATAAACAAAGAAAAACAAAGCTGTCTTTGTAACAATATCATTATTTATTCTTTTCCCGTTAACCGACACGGATTTCACGCTTTCGGGATGAAAAATTTTACCGAGCTCTACCTTGGCCGCCTTCACAAGGATGATAAATCTAATAAGCTTTATGCCGCCGCCTGTGGAACCGGCGCAGCACCCCGTAATCATCAACAAAACCAATATCCCTTGGCTCAAGGTAGGCCAGAGGTTAAAGTCAGCCGTCGCAAATCCCGTTGTGGATATTATGGATGCAACCTGAAAGGAAGAATGCCTCAGCGCTTCCCAAATCCCACCGTAGAGGCCGAAAATATTTATGGCAATGATAAGAATTGCCGCCGCTACAATCCCAAAATATATTTTTAACTCAAAATCTTTAAAGAATTTTCTAAACCTTCTGCCGATTAGAATAAAGTATAGCGAAAAATTAACGCCAAACAAAAACATAAAGATTGTGATAATGACCTCGGCCACAATATTGTTGTACCCACCGATACTCGCATTCAAATTGGAGAACCCGCCCGTTCCCGCCGTGGAAAAGGCGTTGGTCAAAGAATCAAAAATCGAAAAGCCGGCCGCTTTCAGAAGAACAATAAGCAGAACAGTCAATGCAATATAAATCTTATACATGATTCTGGCCGTCTCGCGTATCTTGGGCACGATTTTATCGGGAGAAGGCCCCGTGCTTTCGGCTCTCAAAAGGTTGACCGAGGAAGCGTTAACCGACGGAATAACCGCCATCATAAACATCAGGACGCCCATGCCGCCAATCCAGTGGGAAAAGCTGCGCCAGAACAATATTCCCTTCGGAATTGCCTCTACATCAGTCAAAACAGTAGCTCCGGTTGTCGTAAAGCCCGATACAGACTCAAAGGCGCAATCGATAAAGCTATTGAAGTATCCCGAAAAATAAAAGGGCAACGCCCCGAAAAGCGAAAGGAAAAGCCAGGACAGTCCCGCAACCACAAAAGCGTCCCTGGTTCTGAAGTTTTTGTCTTTAGGCCTGAGCATCGCCAACAGCGTGCCCGCCACCGTCAATATAAAAATCGACCACAAAAAAGCCGGGTAATCTCCGCCACCGTATATAAAAGAGACAATAAGAGGGAAAAGCATGAAAAATGCTTCTAATCTCAGTACATTTCCAATCAATTTAAAAATAAGCTTGTAATTCATTTTCAATTATCCCTCTTGTTCGCCCTTTGCGGCATCGGACAAAATGTCTGTCCTGTTAGTCAAAATATCGTCAAGGTCAAGTATCTCATTGTTTTTTGAAATAATAATCACACTATCGCCCATATGGATTTCGGTTTCGCCCGACGGAATGATAATATCAGAATCCCTGCTTATGCAGCCAATCAAAACCCCTGCCTTTAAAATTAAATTCCTGATAGGCACATTAAGACATCTCGATTTTTTGTTTACCTGAAATTCTATTGCCTCAACGGTTCCGTTGCTGCCGGAAAAAATCTGATGTATCGTTCTGATATTGCTTCCGACTACCCCGTTCAGTCCGTCAACATACCGGACAACGGTATTTGCCGTAATATTTTGAGGGGTAATAATACTTCCCAACCCCAGCCCTAAGTTTTTGGCCATGTCATGGTGAATATGGCTTATCTTTGTTATTACCTTTCTGACACCCTTGCGCAGGGCATAGAGGGAGATGAAGACATTTTCCTCATCCCTGTCGGTCAGGCACACAAAGGCGTCCATTTTATCGATTTCTTCGGCTATTAAAAGCTCTTCGTTGGTTCCGTCTCCGTGAATAAACAAACAACGGCGTTCCAGCGAATCGGCAGACAGGCTTTCATACAAGGCTTCGCATTTTTCCCTGTCTTTCTCTATAATTTTTATGTTGGTTTTTGTGGTATGCCTTGCCAAAAGCTCCACAAGATACCGGGTGATTTTACCGCCGCCTACCACCATTACTTCCTGCGCCTTTTTGGGCCTTTTCTTAATATGAATCTGAAATTTCATGATATTGGACGGGCGTCCCAATATCTTTACAATATCGGATTCCTCAAAAACAAAGTCCCCGTTGGGGATAAAGGCTTGGTTACCCCTTTCCACCACCGCCAAAAGTATCCCCATTTCACGGTTAAAGAGCTGGGACACACTCTTTCCCACAAAAAACTCCGGCGTTTCCGACACCTTAAAGGTGACAAGCTCAACCCTGCCGCCCAAAAAGGTCTCTATATCGTCAGCGGCAGGATATCTCAAAATCCTTGAAATTTCTCTTGCCGTCTGCCGCTCGGGATTGATGACCACATCAATCCCGAGGTCTTTCCAAAGCTTGTTAAACTCCAGCATATATTCGGGATTCCGCACCCTTGCGATGGAATGCTTGGTCCCGAGTCGTTTCGCCATAATACAGCACAAGACATTCAGCTCATCGGCATCCGTCGTGCTAACAATTAAATCGGCGCCTTTAGCCCCGGCTTCCATCAGAATCCTCTCATTTGCGCCGTTGCCCGGAATAAATATTACATCAAGGGGTTCAGCCGCATGGTCAAAGATATGGGGATTTATGTCCACGACGGTTACATGGACATCCTCTTTTCCGGATAAGACCTTCGCTATCGTATATCCGATCTTTCCGCATCCCACCACGATAACTTTCAAATGGATTATCCTCCTCTCCGGCTGCTATACGCCCTGCTCGAGAGCCATAGCCTCGAGTCTTTTTCTGCCGGCTTCGATTTGTTTCTCTACCATCATATCCTTTACCTTCATCAAGCGTGTCAGGTTGCTCCGCTCATTTTCATCCAGCTTCATGGTGATAAAACGGATAGTATCCTGATAGTTGGGAATAACAATGTATTCAAGGGCATTGACACGCCGCCGGGTCCTTTCGATTTCCGCAGCCAGCATTTGCGCAGCCTTTTCCATCTCGGCAAGGGCAAGCAAATCAGGCAAAAGCTTGGCCAAGGTCAAGATAGAATTGTCCAAATCCCCGCTGGTAAAGGCATAGCCGTAAGAGAGGGCATCCTCTGTATTGCTTGACTTTTGCTGAATACTGAAAACGGGGACATCTACACCCATGACATTTTTCGAGTCGATTTGAAGAGTCACGCTCTGCTTCGGCATCAACAGGGCCGAATAGAGGGCTTCTTTCTGCATGACGGAGCTTGCCAAGGCAAAGCCTCGGTTTATCTCCGTCAAACTCTCTTCCACGCGCCGGCGAAGAACCTTGATTTCCCGGATCATATCCAGGAACTGGCGCATCAGCTCATCCCGCTTGTCCTTTAGCAGCTTATGACCTTTTATGGCCACCAACAACTGCTTTTTTATTCTCGTAAGCTCCATCCTGGTGGGGCTTACATTTAATACTGCCATGGATTAGTCCTCCAAGTAATACTTATCCAAAAATTCATCACTGATACGCTTGAGCTCCGAGCGCGGCAGTATGGAAAGCAGCTTCCAGCCCAAATTCAGAGTCTCCTCAATGCTGCGGTCCGTGTAAAACCCTTGTGAAACATATTCCCTTTCAAAGGCGTCGGCAAATTTGGCATACAGCTTATCGATTTCCGTCAAGGCAGCCTCGCCCAAAATCACCATCAATTCCTTGGCTTCCTTTCCGCGGGCATAGGCGGCAAACAATTGGTTCATGGTGTTTGCGTGGTCGGCCCTCGTTTTGCCTTCTCCGATACCCTTGTCCTTTAAGCGGGAAAGGGATGGAAGCACATCAATGGGCGGCTGTATGCCCTTACGGAACAATTCGCGGCTCAAAATTATCTGCCCTTCGGTAATGTAGCCCGTCAAGTCGGGAATGGGATGGGTCTTGTCATCCTCGGGCATCGTAAGTATGGGAATCAAAGTTATACTGCCCTCTTTGCCTTCCAGCCTCCCCGCCCGCTCAAACATGGAGGCAAGGTCGGTATACATATATCCGGGATACCCGCGCCGCCCCGGCACTTCCTTTCGGGCAGCCGAAACCTCACGCAGCGCATCGGCATAGTTAGTCATATCGGTCAAAATAACAAGGACATGCATACCCAAGTCAAAGGCCAGATACTCGGCCGCCGTCAGAGCCATGCGGGGCGTGGCAATTCGCTCAATTGCCGGGTCGTTTGCAAGGTTAATGAAAAGCACCGAGCGCTCAATGGCTCCCGTCCTTTTAAAATCGTTTATAAAGAAATTCGCCTCTTCAAAGGTAATACCTATGGCGGCAAACACAACGGCAAAGTTCTGTTCGCTGTTTGGCACCCTTGCCTGCCTTGCAATTTGAGCCGCAAGGTTTGCGTGAGGCAAACCGCTTCCCGAAAAAATCGGCAGCTTTTGTCCGCGTACCAGAGTATTCAGGCCGTCAATGGCGCTAATTCCAGTCTGGATAAACTCTTCGGGATACCTTCTGGCGGTAGGATTCATAGGCAGGCCGTTTATGTCAAGGCGCTTTACCGGTATAATTTCCGGGCCACCGTCAGCGGGAGCCCCCATCCCGTCAAAAATACGGCCCAGCATATCCTCCGAAACTCCCAATGTAATGCCGTGTCCCAAGAATCGCACGGTACTGTCCTCAAGGCTTATACCCTCACTGCTCTCAAACAATTGCACCAGAGCATCTGTTCCGTTTATTTCAAGAACGCGGCAGCGGCGTGTCTCGCCGCTAGCAGTTTTGATTTCGCCAAGCTCGTTGTATGTGACGCCGGTAACATCACGAACCAGCATTAAAGGCCCTGCCACCTCTTGTATGGTACGGTATTCTTTCGGCATCGTTATTCCTCCTCCTTGTGCAGCCCGTCAATTTCCTTCTCAAGCTGCAGGGAAATAGCCTCAAATTCTTCGGAAATCCGGCTTTGCTCCACATATTTAAACCTTCCTATTCTCTCCCTGACGGGGAGCGTAAGGAGCTTGTCAATATCCAAACCGGAATCCAAGGCCTTTCGGGACAAATCATAGCAGGCCAGTATCAACCCCATCATACAATACTGGCGCTCCAAAGAGGAATAGGTATCTATCTCATGGAAGGCGTTTTGATGCAGGTAATCCTCCCGGATGGAACGCGCCGTTTCCAGCTTCAAGCGGTCATAGCTGCTCAAGGCGTCCATGCCGACCAGCTTTACGATTTCATTCAGTTCCGCTTCTTCCTGCAAAAGGCCAATCAGGCGCCCCCGCATCCCCATCCAGTCTTCGGCCACCGCCTCTTTATACCAGTTCTGCAGGGTATCCACATAAAGGGAATAGCTGGTAAGCCAGTTAATAGCCGGGAAATGCCTGCGGTAAGCCAAAGAGGCATCAAGACCCCAAAACACCTTGACGATACGCAAAGTCGCTTGGGAAACGGGCTCGGAAATATCGCCGCCCGGAGGCGAAACGGCGCCGATTACGCTGAGGACACCTTCCCGCTCATCCTGTCCGAGGGAAACAACCCGCCCGGCCCTCTCATAAAAGCCGGCCAAGCGGCTGCCCAAATAGGCCGGGTACCCTTCTTCCCCCGGCATTTCTTCGAGGCGCCCCGACATTTCACGAAGAGCCTCGGCCCAGCGGGAAGTGGAATCGGCCAGCAATGCCACGCTATAACCCATATCCCGGAAATACTCGGCGATGGTAATGCCTGTGTAAACCGAGGCTTCACGGGCCGCAACGGGCATATCGGAAGTATTGGCAATCAGCACGGTGCGCTCCATCAAGGTTTTCCCGGTTTTCGGGTCTTTTATCTTGGGAAACTCGTTTAAAACATCGGTCATCTCATTGCCGCGCTCACCGCAGCCTATATACACCACAATATCTGCGTCCGCCCATTTTGCCAGCTGGTGCTGCACCACCGTTTTGCCGCTGCCGAAGGGCCCGGGAACGGCGGCGATACCGCCCTTTGCAATGGGGAAAAGAGTATCGATAATCCTCTGCCCCGTTACCAGCGGAATATCGGGCGGCAATTTTTCTTTATAGGGCCGCCCCTTTCTGACGGGCCATTTTTGCATTAAGGTCAGAGGAATAATTTTCCCGTTCTTATCTTTAATTTCTCCGATTATATCGGTAACGGTAAACTCCCCGCCATTGAGGGAAATAATCTCTCCCTCACAGCCGTGAGGAACCAAAACCCTGTGCTCAACAATGGAGGTTTCCTGCACCACACCCAAAATATCGCCGGCAACAACCCAATCCCCCGCCTTTTTTGCGGGAGTAAAGGGCCATTTCTTTTCACGGCTCAAGGAGGGAACCCGAACACCCCGTTCCAGGTTAGTCCCCACCATCTCCTTTATGGCGTCAAGGGGCCTTTGGATACCGTCATATATGCTGCCCACAAGGCCCGGCCCGAGCTCTACCGAAAGGGGGCTTCCAGTGGAAACTACCTCCTCTCCCGGCCCCAGGCCGGAAGTCTCCTCATATACCTGAATGGACGCCAAATCACCGTGCATTTCAATAATTTCGCCGATTAACCCTAACCGGCCGACATGCACCACATCGAACATATTTGCGCTACGCATTCCGCTTGCCACCACAAGGGGGCCCGAAACTTTTCTTATGATTCCTCTACTTGTGCTCATATCAGGGCAATGTCCTTTCTCAATCGTTAAATATGATATCAGAACCGACAGCCTTCTCCACGAATTGTTTGAGTCGTGACTGAGCGAATCCTGTAACGCCGGTACACGCCGGAATGGGAATGATACAAGGCATGACCTGGTCATCGTAACGCCCACAGTCTTCTTTAAGCTCTTCCATCAGCGGTTCGGTTATATATATAATCCCATAATCATGGCTTGCCAAGGTTTTAAGCGTCTTTCGGGCTTGTTCAACAGATTCCACGGGGAAGATTTTAAACCCCACCGCCGAAAACCCGCAAATGCTGACATAATCCCCAATAACGCCGATGTTATACATATAAATCACGCAGCCTTTCCCGCAAAGCTCCTGCCGAAACCCTGCTTTGAATGCCCGACAGTATCATGCGCACCGCCCTAATCTCATACTGCTTGCCAATCAAAAAGCCCCAAACAGGCTCAAAGCCAAAGGTTTTGAACCGGGCTGGCCGAACGAATTTAATCAGCTGGTTATCGCACCATTTTTCAAAGGCGCTGACCGAATCCCTCGCCGCGTCCGCCGCTTCCGAAAAGCCCCTTTGCCTGAAAACTTCCAGCACGGACATAACGCCTTGAGCGGCAGCGCTTGCCAGCTCATCGGCATCTATGCGCCCGCACTCGAGCATAGCGTTGCTCAAAAACTCCCGGCTTTTGCCGTTCAAGGCGCCCCGCAAGGCAACCTTCATATCCATTATGGCGATGTTAAGGTCCACCCAATCCATCAAAAAATCGCTTTTTGACGCGGCGGCATCCTTTTTCATCAGGGAAAAAAGGGCTTTGTCCAGCACAATCTCGGCAAGCTGCCCGTCGTTGTCGCGGGCAAGGATCTCATAGGCTTTTTGCGCCGGCTCCCTTACAATTTCCGGCAGGTTCTCCAATTTCCCCTCGGAAACCGCTTGGTAAATCTCATCGGGCGAAATGGTATAGGGCTCCAGCATCAAGGGCTCATAGCCCACCCCGCTAAAAACCGCCTTCAAAATCGCCTTTAAGTTGTGAAAATCGTTTTGGTACAGCAAAACATGAATGGGCGCGTCTTTGGGGCACGCGTCCCTGACCTCTTTCCATATGTATAGCAACTTTTCTTTCAGCATGGTATCGGTATCGATGCCTTGTCCCGACCTGCTATATTCGTATCCCTTGTCGGAAAGTATCCTCAAGGCGTCTTCCAAGGAGGGAGCGTTCAGCAGGGCCTCGATATCGGAGCTGTCGAGCATCCTGTTTTCCAAGGTGCGCGTATAGGCTGACGCGTACAGATAATCGGCATCTTTCATACCAACACCCCCTTTATTCTTCCGAAGTCAGGACTTCATTCACCTTATCCGTCAGCATCTGTTTTTCCGACTCAAAAACGCTGTCAATGGAGCAGTCCAGCAATATTTCGCCGTAATCGATGACAAACCCTCGCCCTATGCTTTCCATATCCCCGGTCAGCCGAAAATTATAGTCGGGATAAACCTGCTTGCAGCGCTCCAAAAACCCATCGGGAACCCTTTCAAAATCATCCGGCGCAAATCGGATAACGCCATCTAACGGCTGCGCATTTTTTTCAAAAAGGCGCAGCAAAAAGTCAAAATATTCCTTATCGGGCAGGCTTTCGATTTTCGTCTTGGCCTCGGCCATAATCTCATTTATTACCTGAACGCGGGCGCCAAGCAAAGCGCGGCGGCGTTCCTGCCGGCTCAAAGACTTCGCCTGTTCTATTATTTTCGAGCATTCCTGCTCCGTTGTTTCCTCAAACTGGCGCTTAAATCTCTCACCCTCGGCCCGGCCCTTTTCCAAAATTTCGGCGGCCTGAAGTTTTGCTTCCTCGATAATTTTATCGGCCTGCGCCTTTGCTTCCTCTATAATTGCCGCGACTATTTTATCCAATCCGCTCATAACATTTCGACAACCCTATTTACATTCATGACCAGCAGCAGGGAAAGAATAAAGGAAATCAGGGCATAAAGCTCAACCAAAGACGCCGAAACAATGGCTTTGGAGCTTTCACCCGGTTTCTTGGCGACGATATTGACACCGGCCACGCAAACCCTGCCCTGCAAAACAGCCGAGAAAAATCCGCCTATTGCTACTGGCAGGCAAGCGGCAAAATAAATGAGCCCCGTCACCAAATCTTTGGGAGGATTGCCGCCCAAAACCCCTATGCTGGACATGACCATAACGCTGATGATAAACCCGTAAAGTCCCTGGGTTCCGGGCAAAAGCTGCAGCACGATCATCCTGCCGAATTTTTTTGGATCGTCCACAATTACGCCGGCAGCGGCTTCACTTGCCATGCCTACTCCCCTCGCAGAGCCAATACCCGAAACAAAAGTCGCTATTGCGGCGCCCAAAAAAGCAAAAAGCAAACCATAATTCATAACAATTACCCACTTTCCTTTATATTTTTATAGAATTATTCTTCAGAAAACTGATAGTATTTTGTATTCATACGGAAAGGCTCAAATTTTCTCCCGCCCCCTTCGTAAAACTTGCTGTAAAATTCAACATATTGCAGACGGTTGGTGTGCACATAAGCCCCCAACATATTCATGGCAAAGTTAAGGCTGTGCCCGAATATTGCAATGATGATGAATAAAAATACACCCACTACGGAATTGCCGAGCATGGCGCCCAGCATATTGACGACATTCGCGATACAGCCCGTGGCAAGCCCCAGCGCCATCAGCCGGCAGTAGGAAAGGGCGTCGCTGATATACCCCGTTATATTATAAAGGCCGACGACGCCGCCGAAAACTTTGCCGAAAATGTTATTGCTGTTGCGCCCGCCGGTAATCACCAGCCCTGCCGCCCCAAGGAGCGCGGCCCATTTCCCGATATTTTCAAGGAGGGCAACCTCAAGCCCCATCCCGGCAGCAAACAGGCTTATCCCCAAAAGGACAACTATCCAGAAACCGGCGTCGCACACGGCATCCAAAAACTTTTTCTGGCGCCACAGGGCATAGAATTTGAGGGCCAGCCCCGTCAAAATCTGAACCATTCCAAATGCCACGCTGTAAATCAACAGCTGCAAGGCCTGTGTCACGGGATCCAGCCAAAGGGGGGCAAGGGTAATTTCCTTTCCGAAAAAGGTTGTGGAAACTGTATAAATCATGTTTCCAAAGAAGCTGCCGTACATCAGCCCCCAAAATATCGTGGACAACCCGCAAAAGAAAAACATCTGATAATTTTTGCGTTTCGGTTTTTCCAGGCGCTTACCAAAACCCAGATACCCGCATACCAGCGAAAGCAAAAGCCCGTACCCGGCGTCGCTGAACATCATGCCAAAGAACAGGTAGTAGAAAAAAGCCATAACCGGGTTAGGGTCAATATCGGTAGGAGAAGGCATGCTGTAAGTTGCGGTAATCTCCTCCACGGGCGAAGCGAAAAGCCCGTTTTGAAATTCCTTCGGCACTTCTTCGGGATTTTCCGGCTCCGCCAGCTCCACATACACCCTCCATTTATCCTCAAGGTGCTGCTTTACGCTGTCGGCATATTTTTCCGGGATATACCCTTCTATGAAAAAGACATGCTCGGTCATCCCTATCTTGGACAGCACCTGATACTTATCCTTTCTCAAGCTAAGGTGGTCATAAAAAAGCTCGATATCCCTGCGGTAGCTGCCATGCTCCTTAATTTCCGAAACACAGCCCTGAATTTCCTGAGTGAGCTTTTGCTTCGCTTCCTCCAGAACCTCAATCTTTTTCTGGGGAGGATGGTGCGAAAGGCTGAAAGCCGGCTCCGAAAACCCGATACTTTTCAAAAAGGCGGCTGCCTGCCGCTCCTGCTCCTTTAAGAAAACAAGCCAGATATATGTATAATCCCTTGATGCGCTTAAAATCTCAAAATGTACCGCTTCCAGTCCAAAAGCGTCCAATTCCATTTGAATCCGCTCGTCAGTCCATGCCCCGTCAAGGGTCCCCACTTTAACCAAGGTATACTCCGTCCCGGATGTATTCATGGGAATATCCAAGGCAAGGTAAGGCGTGAGGGCTATTTGCTTTGCGGTGATTTTCCTGATGCTTTCGGTGTGTTCATGTATTTTATCGTAGCATCTGATGATTTGATATGCTGCCTGCAAGGTAGTTTTGCTGTCCGCCGAGGACATATGGTACTTCTTAATGGGCAAAACACGCCGATTTGCAAACAATCCCGATTTCTCGGGGGCATATTTATCCAGTATCTCAAGGGCCGATTCGGCGGCTTTCATGTATTCATCAAAATGGGCAATGCTCTTTGCGGCGGCTTCCCTAAAGCCGGCTTCCTCCGCTCCCGACTCGCTCACTTCCACGACTTCTTTTTTCTGCAGCTCTTCCAAAACCGCTTTCCTGTCCGAGTGAAGCCCGAACACAGAAATTTTATTCATCTTTAATATCGCCAAACCAGTCACCCCCTTCTTTGGCTCAGGGCTTTATATGTTATTTCGTTAATGTCTCAATGATCCCATCTATTGCCTTTTCTTTCCTTGATAAGAGGTTTTGCTTTAGGGCTTCGCACATTTCCTCGGTCTCTTTTGAGAAAGCAAGGTTATATTCCCGGACGGTTTCTTCTGCCTTTTGCTTTTTTTCCTGCCCCTCACGCTTACAAGTTTCGACAAGCCGTGAAAAGGCATCGGCAGCATCCTGTTCGGCCTGCCTGATAATACGGTTGGCTTCATCTTGGGCATTTTTAATTATTTCATGAGCCCTGTCTTCCGCTTCCTTAATTTGCAAAATAGCTTGTCCGGCCACAGTCCAACACTCTTCCTTACTTTAATGTTTTGTATGATATTATACCTTTTTTTCCTTGAAGTGTCCATGCTTTTTATATTTATACATACGATAAAAGCTAATTTAAATTTCGGCTGCCCCTTTATATGCCGCCTAAATTTAGCAGGGCGAAAAAAGCAAAGCATTTTGCGACTTCCTGCCCTTTCCCCCATCGGTCATCCATCTAAATAATAAATCGTCGCATTTTGTCAGTTGCGAAAGTAGATAACGCCAAAAAGCAAAATTTTGTGAAATTTATTTAACAAAAATAAATTCCCCTCTTGTCAGAGAGAAAAAGATATGATACTATCAATCAGATACGAAAATTGATGAAATCTGACAAAGGGGCAAAAAAGATGGAAAGACAAGATGTAATTGTTGATCATCCTCTCATCCAGCACAAACTGCGCTTTCTCCGGGATGAAAAAACGGGAACAAAGGATTTCCGCAATCTTGTCAGCGAAATTTCAATGCTTATTGTTTACGAAGCGACCCGTTCACTGCCCCTTTGCGATATAGAGGTAAAGACCCCCTGCGGCATCGCCAACTGCAAGGTAATTTCCGGCAGAAAGCTTGCCTTCGTCCCCATTTTGCGTGCCGGAACTGGCATGCTGGACGGCGCCCTGGCTTTAGTCCCCTCCGCAAAGGTCGGCCACATTGGCCTTTACCGCAACGAAGAGAATATGCAGCCCGTTGAGTATTACTGCAAGCTCCCTGCCGACATCGAGGATAGGGATGTCTTTGTACTGGACCCCATGCTGGCGACAGGCGGCTCCGCCATCAACGCCATTTCCCAGATAAAAAAGAGAAATCCCAGAAGCATCAAGTTCTTGTGTATCATCGCCGCCCCGGAAGGGTTAAAGGCTTTGACGGAATATCATAAAGATGTCGATGTTTACTGTGCCGGCCTTGACGATCACCTCAATGAACACGGCTACATTGTACCCGGTCTTGGAGACGCGGGCGACCGGATTTTCGGTACTAAATAGTTTTTATTTCAGTTCTCAAAAGGAACTGATTTTTTTTTTGAGCTTTTTTAATGTGCTTTTCAAAGTTTAGCCAAAGGAGGGGAATAAAAAGAAAAACACGCAAGCTTGAATGAGCGAAAACCCGGATAAAACACCCCTTTTGCCGGGAGTTGGCATGAGCAAGCTAATTAGCGCCGCCCGAAAACCCGGCCAAAACTTAAAATCCGACCCGGTTTTCGCAAATTCTCCCGAACTTCACGCTCCGGCGAAGCCTTGGCAATCAGGCGTCCCGAAATAACCCGCAGTACAAACATAAAAAACGGAAATGAGGAGAAAAGAATGGTAAAAGAAAAGGTACACGGATATTTACCGGATGAAAAACCGCCTATCGGCAAACTGTTGCTTTACGCTCTCCAGCAAGTCATCGTCATGTTCCCCGCAACAATAACGGTAGCGTTAATCACAGGTTTTCAGGTGTCAACCACAATTTTCGCCAGCGGCCTTGCTACCCTTTGCTTTATCCTGATTACCGGCAGAAAAATCCCCCTCTATTACGGTTCCAGCTTTGCATATTTGTCGGCCGTCATCGGCATGATGTCCAGCGATACCATTAGAGAAGTATTAACATCAGCAGAAGTTGCCCAGCTGGAAGGCTTTTTAGGCAAAGTACCGGGCGTCTTTTCAATGCCCACCACCGCCGTCCGTTATGCTCAGGTGGGTATTGTCATGTCGGGCCTTGTCTCCATCGCCGCCGGCCTTATTGTAAAATACCTCGGCGTCAAGTATGTGGAAAAGGTTTTACCCCCAACAATTACAGGCTCAATTGCCATGATCATCGGTCTGACCCTTGCGGGTAACGCCTTGGCCGACGCGGCACCCTCTGCCAATGCCACGGGCATATTGGGCTCTAACTGGGTTTGGGTTGTATCCCTTGTAACACTGCTTTCCACAATTCTGTACTCCCGTTACCTCAAAGGCTTCCTCGGACAGCTCCCGCTCCTTTTAGGTGCCGCTACCGGCTGCCTGACTGCGGGCGCAATATTCTTGTTCGGCGGCGCCGATTACAATATGTTCCGCTCCATTTCCCCGGAGGCCATTGAATCCCTCTGGTCTGTCGGCCCTCTCGCCATCCCGAAATTCTCCCTTCCCGATTTCAGCAACGCCAAAATCGTTTTTGCATCTATAACCGCAATTATGCCCATAGCCATTGCGACTATCCCCGAATCCACAGCCCATATGTATCAGCTTGATGTCTATGTAAACGATGTCGCGGAAAAGAAGGGAAAAAGCAAATATAACCTGATTGACCGGCTCCACATGAACCTTATCGGCGACGGCATCGGCGACATGGTCGCCGGCGTCATCGGCGGCCCTGCCGGCACCAACTACGGCGAGAACATAAGCACTATGGCAATCACCAAGGTCTTTTCCGTGCCGGTTCTGATTGCCGCAGCCGTCATCGCCATGGTAATATCCTGCTTCACACCCCTGATCCAGGGCATCTACGCCATCCCCCTCGCAGTTATAGGCGGTCTTGAAATATATCTCTTCGGCGCTATCGCCGCACAGGGAATTGCCATTATGATCGACAAACAAGCCGACATGTTCTCCTCAAAAAATATAGCCGTCATCGCCTCTATCATGATTATCGGCATCGGCGGCAATTATGTTTACGGCGGGAACATCCCCTTCTTCGGTATGAGCATCCCCTGCATCGCAGGCGCCGCAATCTTCGGTATCGTCCTCAACCTGATTCTCAGCATCGGGGAGAGAAAACAAGAAGAATAACCTATATAAAAGAGGCAGCTAATTGGTTGCCTCTTTTTACACGATAAACATCCCACGGGACATACTCCCCACACCGCCGGACTGGCGGAATACCCCTTTGCCCTCTAATTAAGCAAAGTAGAATCGCCAAATCATCGTTACAAAGGGGTATTCATTTTTATCCCCTAACGCACAAACAAACCATAAAAAGGCACCGGGAATCAAATTCCGGTGCTTTTCGTCCCGCTCCCCAATATAAGCCTTTTCGACGGCTTAATTCTATATTTCTCCGTCCCGCCCTTGAGTACTTGCGCGCCGCCCCAAAATGCTTGCATATAGCTCTCAAAAATTTTTGCGTTCCGCCTAAATGCAATTGCATCTCGCCCTAAAGCTCTTGCGCACCGCCAAAATCACAATTTTCCGCCCCCCAACACATATTCCGTACTCCAACACAAAAGGCGCGTCTTTAAATGTGGAGGGCCTTTTACTCTACCAACATCCCCTGCCGCCCCTCCCGCCCAATTATTTGACAATTCCAAAAATCCCCCTCAAACAAAAAAGGCTTCCCAAACACCGCCCCCCGAACTTTCCCTCAAGATACGGAAATTCATGCTTTTCCAGGGGTTGATAAAACAGATTGAAAGCATACAACCCAGTATATAATAGCCAAATTATGATAAAAATTTTTCCACAACATGATGAAGAGAAGAAAAAAATGTGGTATTATGAACATTATAGTAAATAAATTGAAAATAAGTCTGCCCCTTTAAAGCAAAAAACTGCCGGATATCACAGGCGGGAGGTGTAAAAAGCCACATGGTAATATTAATTGCCGACGACGAAATCGACATCCGAAACCTGATAAAAATCAGCCTCGAGGAAAACGGATACACCGTCCTTGCGGCACAAAACGGCAAGGAAGCATGGGACATCCTCACGACACAGGAGGTCCATCTGGCAATCCTCGATGTAATGATGCCGGTAATGGACGGTTTCAACCTGCTCCGTAAAATACGGGAACGCAGCACCATCCCCGTCATCTTTCTGACGGCGAGGGCAGATGACATGGACAAGGTGCTTGGGCTCGGGCTTGGCGCCGACGATTATCTTGCCAAACCCTTTTCCATTGCCGAATTAATGGCCCGCGTAGGAGCACAGCTAAGGCGGAGCAACGAATACCTCTCGCCGAAGGAAAAATCCGATACCAGCATTACATACGGGAACTTGACAATAGACAAAGAAAAATGCTGCCTTTACAAGAACGGGGAGCCCATCAAGCTAGGCGCAAAAGAGTATAAACTGCTGCTGCATTTCATGGAAAACCCGGAAAAGGTCTTCACAAAACGGCAGCTTTATCACGCGGTATGGGACGAGGAATACTATTTTGACGACAACACCATAATGGTGCACATCAGCCGAATCAGAAACCGTATCGAGGACGACCCTCAAAACCCAAAATATCTGAAAACAATTCGGGGCATTGGCTACAAGCTCCATTATACCGGTGAAAAGCCATGAAAAGTAAACTGTCCAATCAATTTTTCAGAAATTTCCTCGTGATATTCATACTGGCGATACTGGACATGGTGCTTGCATTTGTCTTATTATCCTTCGCCAGCGGATTAATAAAAGATTCTCTGGCAAAAAACCGGTATCCTGCCGGTGCCATTATCAAGGAGGATTATACCCAAATTGACGCCTCCCCTGTCGTGGAAAACGGCGGCGGCGTGCAGGTTGTGGATAAGGAATACCGCGTAGTTTATTCAAAGGGCCTTGACACCATCGGGAAAGATAAACTGACTGCCGAGGAATTTACAAAGTTTTTGACGGAAAGCAAAACTAGGCCCTATCATTACGATATCCTCTATCAACCGAAAGGTGAGTTTTGGCTGATAGTAACCTTTCCAACATCCATTCGGCTGAATTTTTCATTAGTCTATAACAAAGAAGCCGCCGCAGGCGATTTTATTCGGTCGGGTTTGGTAATTGCCTTTGTGGTGCTGATTTATCTTCTGATACTTGCCCTTTCCGCCTTTATCTATTCAAGGATTACCGCAGCCGGCATAACCATCCCCCTGAAAAAGCTGTGCGACGGCACAAGGCTGCTGCGGGAAGGCGACTACTCGGTACGGGTGGATTTGCGCCTGAAAAATGAGTTTGCCGAGCTCCAGAACACCTTCAACGACATGGCGGCCCGGATTGAGCATGAAATATCCCTGCGCAAAAAATCGGAGGAAGACAGGCGGCGGCTGATTCTCGACATATCCCATGACCTTAAAAACCCCATGTCCAGCATACAGGGCTATGCCGAACTGCTCATGAATAAGAAAAACATGCACGAGCAGGAATGCGAAGAGCACCTTAAAATCATTCTCAATAACAGCAAAAGGGCAAATCGTCTGCTTACCGAACTGTTCGAGCTTTCGCAAATGGACAGCCCGGAGTTTTCGCTCAAACTGTCAAAAACGGATATTTGCGAGTACCTCCGGCAATTATGCGGCGAGCTTGTGCCCCAGCTTGAGCGGGAAGGCTTCAAATACGAGTTTAACATTCCCGAAGACAGCATCTTTGTAATGCTGGACGCCGACCGCTTCAACCGGATTATTCAAAACCTTGCAAACAATGCGATGCGGTACAATCCCGAGGGAACACAGGTCACAATAAGCCTTACGGTTCAAAACAACCGGGTGCTGATTGATTTCAGCGACGACGGCATAGGTATCCCCGACCATCTTGCAAGCAACATATTCAAGCCCTTTGTCAGGGCAGACGATTCCCGCAACTCCAAAACCGGCGGCAGCGGACTCGGGCTATCCATAGCTAAAAGAATAGCCAAAGCCCACGGAGGCGACCTTACCCTTCTCCCCAATACAATTAAGGGCAGCACCTTCAGAATTACCATCCCTGCAATTTAAGGTAAATTTAAGATTCATATCAGCTGTATGACAGGTTCGATTGATAAAATAAAAACGAACCTGAAATACAGCTGATTTTTTATAAGGAGGGTTAGCATGACACAAATAATTATCTCGGGAACAAACCCCAGCCTTTAGGCAAATACAAAAGTCATGCCTGTAACAAAGAGGTGACAAAAAATGAAGCACGAGCCTACCCCTTTAGAGATATTTCTGACAAAACTCGCCTTTCTCCTTTACGGCAAGTCAGTCTACAAGGCATTCTCGGACCGGCTGCCCCTTAATGGCGATGAGCAGGTGCTCGATTTCGGATGCGGCATGGGAACGGTAGCTTTTTATGTCGCAAAGAAAATACCCCGGGGGCATCTGACCTGCCTTGACATTTCCCGGCGATGGCTAAAAACCTGCCGCAAAACCCTTCGCGGCTATAAAAACATCAGTTTTCTGTCAGGCGAATCCCAACCGCCAACAAAAGACAGCTTTGATGTGGCCTACTGCCACTTCGTGCTGCACGACATCCCGGAAAGGGAATTGGAAAAAGTAATCCCTGCACTGGCAGGAGCGCTAAAATCCGGCGGCGCATTGGTTTTCCGTGAACCCTTTAAAGAAACAAAAAAGATAGCCCTTATCAAATCCCTGGCGGAACAAAACAGGCTGATTCCCAAAGATAGCCGCATCACCGATGTCCCATTAATGGGAAATTCCCTGGAATGCATATACATTAAACAATAATGGAGGTGTACCATGCTTCAGATAATGCTTTTTCTCATACTAACTGTTTTATCAGTCATTTCCCTTGTTGTACTCCTTATCCTGACGGCTTATTGCGCCATTCTCGGCATTAAGAAAAAAATAACCCCCAAACATCTGATCCGCCTGAAAAAAGCAATGATATTCGTCGCCGTGGCCGTGATATTGAACGCGGGGCTCATCACCCTTTCCCAGCTTACCGCCTCAACCCCCCGCATTGTCGATGAAAGCGGAAACACGCCCCAAAACAGCATTGCAGAGCTGACAGAACTTGAGCTAAACGGCAGAAAACAATGGATAAGCATACGAGGCTGGGACAAATCCGCCCCTGTCCTGCTTTTCCTGGCAGGCGGCCCCGGCGGCACCCAAATGGCAGCGGTACGGCACGAGTTAAAAGAGCTTGAAAAACATTTTGTGGTCGTCAACTGGGATCAGCCCGGCTCCGGAAAATCCTATTATGCCGAGAAAATAAAAAACATCACTGCCCAAACCTATATTCAGGATGGCCACGCCCTGACGGAATATTTAAAGAAACGCTTTTCCCGGGAAAAAATCTATCTAATGGGCGAATCATGGGGCAGCGCACTGGGCATTTTCCTTGTCCATAATTACCCGGAGTCCTATCACGCATTTATCGGCACAGGCCAAATGATAGACTTTGCCGAAACCGAGCGGATAGACTACGCAAAGGCTATGGAAATAGCGCAATCCAAGGGCAATACTGCTCTCATAAAGCGGCTCAATGCAAACGGCGAGCCGCCCTATTACGGAAACAATGTAACATGGAAAAGCGCGGTTTACCTAAACTACTTGAGCGCCTACATGGCAAACAATCCCGAAATCCACAACCCGGGCTACAATACCATTCGTGACATCGCCTCCTCCGAATACGGACTCCTCGATAAAATCAACTTTTTCCGGGGCATTATAAACACCTATAACCATGTCTACCAACAGCTTTATACCATCGACATGAGAAAAGATTACACCAAACTCGAAATGCCCGTCTATTTCTTCTTGGGCAGGCACGATGTCAATGCCCCAACGGTGCTGGTAGAGGAATATTTCCAAATTTTGGAGGCGCCCGATAAAAAAATAGTATGGTTTGAGCATTCCGGCCACAGCCCATGGATTAACGAGCCGGCAAAGTTCGTCAAGGAGGTCTTAACATGCTTTTTAGAAAACAAAACGGTAAAATAAAGAGCATTCAAAATACCCGTTCCATCCTTCTCCTGCCCCTTGTGCTTATTCTTATGGCAATTTCCGCTTGCGCCGTAATAAAGGGCATCATTATTATTAATGAAAACCCAAACGGAACGGGATTTACAATTGATCTCAAGGAGTGGAGCTCAAAAAGCAAGTGTCAAATGTCCCTTAACAAAGGTGACGAACTGCAAATTGAAGTTATCCGCGAAAAGGGAGAAATCGCCCTTCAAATCAAAGGCAATAAAGGCAGTGAACCATACACGGGAAACAACCTCAAATCAGGCATATTCACTGTAACGGTATCCGAAACCGACAATTATGACATTCACATCACCGGCAACGACGCAACAGCAAAAATTATAATCAAAAATCCAAAGGGCAGCGCCAATAACGGCACAAAACCCATCAAGTAAAAAACTTGCCAATTATTTTGGAGGTGTAGTATATGTATAAAACGAAAAAACAATATTTAATCGTACAATTACTGTTATTCTCCCTCGGTTTTGTCTTGACTCTCATAAGGTGGCTGAATGCTTTCAACAGTGATTTGGTAGTAATCAATCCCGAAATCACATCTCACATAACAAATTTCTCATTAAGCCTCCTTACCTATCTTGCAATAGGTTCGCTGTGGCTGGCACTTGGATTGAAATTCCGTTTTGCAGCTGCCTTGGGTGCCTTTATGATTGCGGCAAACTTCATTTGCGAAACATTATTGAGCAGCATTAACACGACAGATATAATTGACGCCATTTACGGCACCGTCGGAGTCATCCTTGCATTTATATATTTCTACTTCGCGAGCCGCTACGGGTTAATAAAAAACAGTCCCGACGATAAGCAATTAGAAAAGTCAAAAAACTAACCCATTTTGATGGACACCCATAATAGCTTGTATACACACCACAAAAGCGCCGATGCGGCGGAGTATTCTCCCCCCATCGGCGCTGCATTTTGCATATAAGGCCCCTCTATCGTCGGCCAAACACATAAATTTATATCATTGAGGATAACCCGATCCGATTATCTTCGCCTTAATAATCTCTCCATCACCCGAGTCAATTTCATATCTCTCATTAAACTCAATCCCTGCGACAACATACTCACCCAAATCATTTTCAGAGGAATACTCGACACGCAAAATCCCGTCTTTCTTTAGAATAAATTCTGCAATAGAACAGTAAAAGAAGTCGCTGCCAAAAAGCCACTAACCACCCAATTCCGTAAAAGAAGCGACAAAAGCGGCATTTCCATACACAAAATATCAAAATAATTACTAAAATCTATATCCCATGAATATTCGCCTTTGCTACTACAGTGTCATAATGCCATATCCGCATCTAAACATCTCCAAAATACTCCGCTTTTGTTATGCAAAGACCATCAAAAAATTATAACCCAAGCATTCACAAAATCCCCTCTTATTATTGATTATGCGAATATCATGGGAAAATCAAGTAAAACCCCATTAAGTTTATCAAAATTTTTAAAAAATTTCACGCTAATGCCGGATTCACAAGCTCTCTTAATAGTGTCCGGCATCATCTAATACTTATACCGCCATCCGACAGCCCCGTTTTACATACTTCTCAATAACTTCAGGATAAGTTTACATAATTCCCGCTTTCCACCAAACCCTCAAGGCAATCTGCATTTGTTGCCTTTTTTGCCCCATCGTTATTGTGTCGCAACTATTAAGGTCGTGTAAAATTTTTAAATTCGCCGTTAAGCCAAGCCAAAAAACGCACCATTTACGGCGCGAAAAATTTATGATATATTTTTACAAAGCATAAAAATCCATTTAACGGAAAACACCCTCCCCATGGCAAAATAAATATTTACCCGAACAACCGGCGAATCTCTCACCAACTCTTTTATTAGGAGATGCAGACAATGGGAAACCTCACCAAACTGCCCAACATAGGCGCCGAATTGGAAAAACAGCTTAATAACGCCGGCATCACAACAGAAGAAGACTTAAGAAAGGCAGGCAGCCGCGAGGCTTGGCTTCGCATCAAAATGCACGACCCTTCCGCCTGCTATATGCGCCTTTGCTCCTTGGAAGGGGCAATTCAAGGCATCCGCTGGCACAGTTTAGACAGCGAAACCAAAGAATCCCTCAAGGAATTCTATAACACCCGCAAAACCAAAAATAAATAACCCAAAATCGGTAAACTCCAACCCGTACAAAAAATTTTCCTTTCGTTCGCACCTACCCGCAAATAAAGAAAACGGAGGTGTCCGCCTTGGCAAAATATATCGCTTTACTCCGCGGGATAAATGTAGGCGGCAAAAACAGCATATCCATGAAAGACCTAAAAGCCGCCTTTGAGGAAAATGGCTTTGCCAATGTCACAACCTACATAAACAGCGGCAATGTCTTATTCGACTGGGATCAAACCGATGAAGCTTCGCTGTCCGAGTGCTGCGAAAAGATAATCGAAAAAAGCCTCGGCCTTTCCGTCCGCGTGACCATCATCACCGCGGAAAAGCTAAAGGCGGCCCTATCCCACGCCCCTTCATGGTGGGGAGCCGACCCCGAAGAAAAACACAACGCCATATTCGTAATCCCTCCTGCCACCGCCGAGGAAGTAATTGCGGAAGTCGGGGAAATAAACCCCAAATACGAAAAACTTGACCTTTATGAAAATGTCATATTCTGGTCAGCCAGCTTTAAATACTTTTCCCGCACAAAATGGTCAAAAATAGTCGGCACAAAGGCATACCAAAATGTCACCATCCGCAACGCCAACACAACGAGGAAACTCTCGGAACTGGCATTTTCAAACAAATAGCACCGCAAAGCAAAATCCAAATACAAAGCCCCACAGAAAAGAGGTGTCCCATGAGCCTATACGACAAAGTCAGCACCGGCCTTAAAGGCTTCGACGAAGTAATCGACCACCTGCGCTTCGGCGACAATGTGGTCTGGCAAGTGGAATCCATTTCGGACTATAAAAAAATGGCGGGCTGCTTCGCGAAAAGCGCCAAAGGGGAAAACATAAGGCTAATCTACATCCGTTTTGCCAACCACGAGCCCATACTGGACGAAAGCCACGGCATTAAAACCTACCATGTGGACGCCGGCAAAGGCTTTGAAAGCTTCGCCATGGAGATTCACAACATCATAAAGCAAGAGGGCAAAAGGGCCTTCTATGTCTTCGACTGCCTCACGGACCTGCTGGAATACTGGCATTCCGATTTGATGATCGGCAATTTTTTTAAGGCCACCTGCCCTTACTTGTACGAGCTTGACACCGTCGCCTATTTCGCCCTAAAGCGCAACTTCCACACCTACAGCACCATCGCCAACATCCGGGAAACCACCCAGCTGCTCCTTGACCTATACAACATAAACGGCAAAACCTACATCCACCCCTTAAAAGTCTGGCAGCGCTATTCCCCCACCATGTTCTTCCCCCACTGTATCCGGGAAGAGGAGGCCATCTGCATAACCTCCAGCGCCGACGCCTCGGAACTCTTCAAAAGCATCCAGCGCGGCGAAATCCGCCTCGACTATTGGAACACCATCTTTAGCGACGCGAAAAAAACGCTGTCCGCACCCCTGAAGCTTCAGGAAGAAACAAAACGGCGCCTTATGTATATGCTCATAGGCAGCGACTCCCGCATGTTTAACCTGTGCAACCGCTATTTTACCTTAAAAGACATCCTCGACATCGCCGCCAGGGAAATAGGCACCGGCTTTATCGGGGGCAAAAGCGTCGGCATGCTCCTCGCCCGAAAAATCTTGGAAGTGGAGGGTGGCGGCCGCTTTTCCGCCTGTTTGGAGCCCCACGATTCCTTTTACATCGGCGCCGATGTCTTTTACACCTACATTGTCCAAAACGGCTGGTGGCGGCTCCGCACAAAGCAAAAGACGCCCGAAGGCTATTTTAAATACGCGGCGGAACTTCGGGAAAAGCTGCTGCAGGGCACCTTCCCCAAGGACATTCAGGAACAATTCATGCAAATGCTGGAGTATTTCGGCCAATCCCCAATTATCGTGCGCTCGAGCTCCCTACTTGAAGACAACTTCGGCAACGCCTTTGCCGGCAAATACGAAAGCGTCTTCTGCGTAAACCAAGGCACACCAAAGGAGCGCTACGAGTGCTTTGAGCAAGCCGTCCGCATCGTCTACGCCAGCACCATGAACGAAGACGCATTAAACTACCGCATGAACCGGGGCCTTGCCTACCAAGACGAGCAAATGGCAATATTGGTCCAGCGCGTGTCGGGCGACCGCCACGGGGACTGCTTCTTTCCCCACATTGCGGGCGTGGGCAACTCATCCAACCTGTATGTCTGGGACAGCAGCATTGACATGAGGGCGGGCATGCTCCGCCTTGTGCTCGGTTTAGGCACAAGGGCAGTGGACCGCACCGGCAAAGATTATGTAAAAATCATAACCCTCGACAACCCCCTCAGAACCCCCCCGGCGGATTACAGGGACCAGAAAAAATTCTCCCAGCACCGGGTGGATTTACTCTCCCTTTCAAACAACAGCCTCGAAACCAAAAACGCCGACGAGGTTTTGTCCCTTCACTTAAACACCGACAAAAGCCTGTTCGCCACCCCCGACTACGACACCGAGTCCCGCCTGCGGGAACTCGGCTACACAAACTTAAAAACCCCATACCTTCTCGATTTCAAAAAGCTGCTGACAGACACCGATTTTGCCCCCCTTATGCGGGAGATTTTGGCCATCCTGTCAAAAGCCTACGATTACCCCGTCGACATCGAGTTTACCGCAAACTTCGGCAAAGACAACAGCTACAAAATAAACCTCTTACAGTGCCGCCCCTTGCAGACCAAGGGCCTTGGCAAAACAGTCAAAATTCCGGAAATAAAGGACGAAAAAGACTGCCTCTTCTCAAGCAAAGGGGGCTTTATGGGCGGCAGCGTCCGCCTGCCCATCGACTATGTCATACTGATAAAGGCAAGCACATATTTGAATTTAAGCGAGCAGGAAAAATACGAAGTGGCAAGGGCAATAGGCTCCATCAATAGTGAAATGGCGGGCAAAAACGCAATGCTCATCGGCCCGGGCCGCTGGGGCAGCACTACCCCCTCCCTCGGTGTCCCGGCACACTTTACGGAACTATCCAACATGAAGGTTCTGTGCGAATACGCTTCCAAAAAGGAAGGCTTTATGCCGGAACTGTCCTACGGAAGCCATTTCTTCCAAGACATCGTGGAATCGGAGATTTTCTATGTGGCCATTTTCGACGGGTACCAAGATGTAACCTTCAACCCCGACCGCGTACAGCAAAAGGAAAACTTGCTCACCGCTTTCCTGCCCGGCAGCGAAAAGCTCAAAGATGTAATCCATATCGCCGACACTCACGGCATGGAAATATACTCCGACATCGTCACCCAAAAAGTCCTCTGCCGCTAACCCCCCAAAAACCCCCCGGAACAATCCGCAACCCAACGCATAAAATATAGCAAGAGTACAAATGACAAAGGCGTCATGCAAATGGCGCCTTATTCTTTTTCCCGGAGGGCATTTATGTGCGGAATCGCAGGTTGGATTGATTTCAATCGGGATTTAAAATCCCACCAAAATATAATAAGCAAAATGACAAACACATTAGCCCGCAGGGGCCCCGACGACCAAGGCGTGTACTTTAGTGAAAGCGCGTGCCTTATGCACCGCCGCCTCATCGTAATCGATCCCGAAAACGGCAAACAGCCCATGTCTGCGGAAAAAAACGGCACCCGCTACACCATCGTCTACAACGGCGAGCTTTACAACACGGAGGAACTCCGCCGCGAGCTTCAAGCGTTCGGCTACCGCTTTATGGGCCACTCCGACACCGAAGTCCTGCTGAAAGCCTTCATCCACTGGGGCGAGTCGAGCCTTGACAAGCTCAACGGCATATACGCCTTCGGGGTCTGGGACGACACAGCCCAAACCCTATTTTTAGCCCGCGACAGGATGGGGGTAAAGCCGCTGTTTTTCTACCCCTATCCCGGCGGCATCATTTTCGGCTCGGAAATCAAAACCCTGCTGGCAAACCCGTTAGTCAAGCCCTATGTCGACAACGACGGCCTTAAAGAAATCTTCCTCCTCGGGCCGGGCAGAACAAGGGGCAAAGGCGTCATAAAGGGCATTTTCGAGCTTAAACCCGGCGAGTATTTGACCTTCGATAAAAAGTCCGGGCATAAAACCCGCTCCTACTGGAGCCTTAAAGCCCGCGAACATACCGACGGCATCAAAGCCGCAATTGAGAAAACCCGATTTCTCATAACCGATACGGTAAGGCGTCAGCTTGTATCCGATGTGCCCCTATGCTGCTTTTTGTCGGGCGGCCTTGACTCCAGCATCATCTCAAAAATCGCCTCGGACATATACCTGTCGGCCGACAAGGGCAGGCTCCACACATATTCCGTCAACTATCTCGGCAACCGGCGGTATTTTGAAAAAAGCCTCTTCCAGCCAAACTCCGACGAAGATTACATTCACATCATGGCAAAGGAAATAGGCTCTCATCACCACGAAATCCTCCTCAACAACGAGGATTTGGAAAAGCATTTGGGCGACGCGGTACTCGCCCGCGACCTGCCCGGCATGGCGGATGTCGATTCATCCCTCCTTTTGTTCTGCAGAGAAATCAAAAAGGAATTTACCGTCGCGGTCTCCGGCGAATGCGCCGACGAAATCTTCGGCGGCTACCCGTGGTACCACAACAAAGAAATCCTCTTTTCAGACACCTTCCCTTGGTCCCAATCCTTGAATGTAAGGCAAAGCATATTAAAGCCGGGCCTAATCACAGGCGGCGAAGAATATGTAAAACAGCTATACAGCGACACCATAAACAACACCGACACCCTGCCGGAGGAAGGGGAACTAAATAAGCGGATGAGGCAAATGTTCATGCTCAATATCAACTGGTTTATGCAGACACTGCTCGACAGGAAGGACAGGATGAGCATGTTCAGCGGCCTCGAAGTGAGGGTCCCCTTCTGCGACCACCGGCTGGTAGAATACGCCTACAACATGCCGTGGGAGATTAAATCCTTAAAGGGCAGGGAAAAAGGAATCGTCCGGGAAGCCATGAAAGGCATTTTGCCCGAGGAAATCCTCCTGCGCAAAAAAAGCCCCTACCCAAAAACCCACAACCCAAAATACTTAAAGGCGGTCAAAACCGGCCTTCAAAAAATCCTCAACGACTCAAGCTCCCCGCTTTTACAGCTGATAAACAAGCAAAAGGTGCAGGAGATCATGGACTCCGACGGCAAAAACCTTACAACGCCGTGGTACGGCCAGCTCATGACAGGGGCGCAGCTCATGGCATACCTAATCCAAGTCGACATCTGGATGAGAAGATACAAAATCGAAATAGTATAACTCCCGCCGCCCCCGGCTCCCACAACGCGGTTTTGATAATGCCCCCAACGAAAAGCTGCCCACTCCCCGCTGCCCCCACTCCTTCGCATAACTTCCACCCGCCGCGGCAAAACCCCGAAAACATTGATTTTATTGCAAAAACAGCATAATTGTAAACCACCCCTTCATTGCCCTTCTCCCCTCAATACAATCCCCCACACACCCGCCTCAAAGCCGCCCCACCCATTCCCCGCACCAAACCCACAACGCAGCTCATCACTCCCGCCCCGCCGTCGCCCAAAGCGCACAACCCCAACCAAGCCCCACCGCTCGCCCCAAAACAAAAAAACACGCACCGGGCTTTATTCCCGGTGCGTTTTCTCATGCTTTTATATGTACCCGCCTACTCCCCAAGATACGCCTTTTTGACGGATTCGTCGTTTATCAAATCCTGGGCCTCGCCCGAAAGGACAATATTTCCCGTCTCCAGCACATAGGCGCGGTCCGCAATGGTAAGGGCCTTTTTGGCGTTCTGCTCAACCAGCAGCACGGTAGTCCCGCTCTCGCTGATTGACTTAATAATGTCGAAAATCTCGCTCACCAAAATCGGAGACAGCCCCATGGACGGCTCATCCATCAATATAAGCTTCGGTCGGGACATCAGCGCCCGTCCGATTGCCAGCATCTGCTGCTCGCCGCCGCTCAAAGTCCCCGCCACCTGATTCCTGCGCTCTTTCAGCCTCGGGAACCGCCGGTAAACCTCCTCAAGGGTAGCCTCAATTTCATCCTTGTCCCTTCTGGTATAGGCGCCAAGCTGAAGGTTTTCAAACACCGTCAGCTGCGAAAAAATCCGCCGCCCTTCGGGAACATGGGCAATGCCCATTTTAACGATTTTATGGGCGGGAGTTTTGGTCAATTCCTGCCCCTGAAACTTAATGGAACCGCCCTTTGCCGGAATAAGCCCGGTAATGGTATGTAAAATGGTAGTTTTCCCGGCCCCGTTTGCTCCGATCAAAGCGATAACTTCGCCTTCCTTGACCTCAAAAGATATGCCCTTGATGGCCTGAATGACGCCGTAATAAACATGAAGGTCGTTGATTGTAAGCATTGCCATTTTACTACCTCTATTCCCCCAAATATGCTGCGATAACCTCTGGGTTATTTAGCACCTCGGAAGTCTTGCCCGAGGCCAAAAGGGTCCCGAAATTCATGACGGAAATCTCCTCACAAATGCCGGCCACAAGCCTCATATCGTGCTCGATAAGCAGTATTGTCATATCAAACTTATCCCGGATCAGGCGTATGGTTTCCATAAGCTCCTCGGTCTCATTAGGGTTCATGCCCGCCGCCGGCTCATCCAGCAAAAGCAGCTTCGGGCTTGTAGCCAAAGCCCGGGCAATTTCCAGCTTTCTCTGCTTGCCGTAAGGCAAATTGCAGGCCAAAGTGTCTTTTTCCTTGTCCAAATCAAAGACCTCCAAAAGCTCTATGGCTTCCTTTTCCATCTTGCGCTCCTCAT
This sequence comes from Bacillota bacterium, assembly GCA_029780875.1. Classification (GTDB taxonomy): domain Bacteria; phylum Bacillota; class Clostridia; order Oscillospirales; family Acutalibacteraceae; genus JAKOXU01. The sequence goes on from JAKOXU010000088.1 coordinate 28,126, forward strand.
TATAAAAGCGCGGCAGCCTAAAAACGCTTTCAACCATGTAATACTTATGATTATTGTGAAGCCCGACCTTGACATTGTCGATAATGCTCATATTTTTAAAAAGGCGGATATTCTGAAAGGTGCGTGCAATCCCCTTTTTATTTATCTCAATGGGATTTTTCCCGGTCAAATTTTCTCCGTCAAAACAAAAGGTGCCGCTGGTTGGCTTATACACCCCGGTAATCATGTTAAAAAGGGTGGTTTTCCCGGCGCCGTTGGGGCCTATCAGCCCATAAAGCTGCCCCTTTTCTATGGAAAGGCTCACATTATCCACGGCAAGCAGCCCGCCGAAGGAGATTCCCAGATTTTTTATCTCAAGCAGTGCCACTTTCCCGTCACGCTCCTTTCCTTGCAAGCGCTTTCCTGCGAAGCATCATAATTTTTACCTTAGCTTTAGCCCTCAATTCAATAATCTTCGGCGAATTGCCCGCCAGCATCATGAGGATAAGGGCGATGGCGTATATCAACAGCCTGTACTTGTCAAATCCCCTCAAAATCTCGGGCAGGAAGGTAATAATCACAGCAGCAATGATGGAGCCCAAAAGGTTTCCCATACCCCCGAGGACCACCATAACCAAAACCTCGATAGACACATTGTAGCTGAAGTTTGCCGGCTCGATAAAGTTTATATAGTGACCCAAGATGACGCCGGCGATTCCGGCAAAAAAGGCGCCCACGGTAAAAACCTTAATCTTAAATGCCTTTATGTTAATCCCAACCGACTCCGCCGCAATGGCATTGTCGCGTATCGAGGTTATGGCCCGCCCGTGTCTGGAAGTGACAATATTTCGTATGACCAAAACCGTGATAATGACAAAAACATAAGAATAGGAGAAGGTCATAAACTTTGAGCCCAAAGAAGGGATGCCGTTGAGGCCCGAGGTTCCCCCCGTATAAGGTATAATCTTTATAAAGGAGCGTATCATCTCCCCAAAAGCCAATGTCACGATGGCAAGGTAGTCGCCCTGGAGCCGAAGAATTGAGGAGCTTATCAAAAACCCGCCGACAGCGGCGACAGTGCCGCCGATCAGTGCCGCCACAAAAAAGCGGATTTCTATCGGCAAGCTCGAGTTAATGGAAAAAATGCACCCGGAATATGCCCCCAAGGCGAAGAATCCCGCATGACCCAAAGACAGCTCACCCAAGAACCCCACTATAAGGTTCAAGGACAAGGCAAGTATCACATTATAGCATGCCTTAATGGCAAGGGTCTGGGTAGCCCGGGGCAGCATATTTGTGTTCATGCCGTAGGCGATAAAGGCATAAACAGCGATGGCTGCGGCAACCATAATTAAATTGCGGTACAATTTTGAGTTTAACTTCTTCATTATCGCCTACACCTTTTCCGTATAATTCTTGCCCAACAGCCCGGTAGGCTTCAGCACAAGCATAATAATCAGTATCACAAAGGCAAACCCGTCAGAAGCGGCATTCAAATTAAAGGGCAGGTAGCTGGCGGTCAAGGCTTCAATCAGGCCGATCATCAGCCCGCCGATCATGGCACCCGGGATGCTTCCTATCCCGCCGAATACCGCGGCGGCAAAAGCCTTAATGCCGAACAAGCTTCCGGTATAGGGGTCAACATTCAAATATTTTGCCGAATAAAGAATGCTGGCAATTCCGGCAAGGGCGGACCCGATAATAAAGGTGATGGAGATGGTGCGGTTAACATTGATTCCCATCAGCTGTGCGGTGCCCTTATCTTCGGACACTGCCAACATCGCGCGTCCCAGTAATGTCTTTTTGATAAATATGTAAAGGCCAAGCATAATGACAATGGTCGTGACCCATATAATGACCGAAATGCCGGAAACGGAAACGCCAAACAGGTCAAAACTGCCCACATTTATAAACTTGACGATAAACTGCCGGTTGGTACCGAAAAATAACAGGGCAAGGTTCTGAAGCAGATAACTTACCCCGATTGCCGTAATGAGGACAGAAAGGGGCGTGGCGTGGCGAAGTGGCTTGTAAGCCAGTTTTTCCACCACAAATCCCAACCCCGCGCAAAAGGCAACGCAAAGGAACATTGCCAAAGGAACACTTATCGCCAGCCTTGAAATAAAGACCACAATGGTATAAGCCCCCACCATGATGATATCGCCATGGGCAAAGTTCAGCATCTTGGCAATGCCGTACACCATGGTATACCCGAGGGCCACAAGGGCATAAACGCTCCCCAGATTAATACCGTCTATCAGCGTCATAACAAGCTGTTGCATAGATTACTCCTCATCTAAGTAGTAAAAGTGAAACTATCTACTGCTTTTAAAACAGTTCGGAATATTCCGAACTGCCTTAAAAACGGTAAATACATTTTATTTTATAATGTTTTGTCGACAAAATCAATTAGAAAATACGGGGAAGCCATAAAATATGTCTTCCCCGTATCGTCCCTAACAATCAAACTTTATTCTTTTGCGACATATTTACCGTCTTTGATTTCAGCAACTTTAGCAGATTTTGTAGGTTCGCCGGACTCGCTGAAAGTCATCTTTCCGGTAAGGCCGTCTACTTCGATTTGAGTCATTACGGGGACCAGTTTTTCACCAAGAGCCTTGGCGGTCAATTTGGTATCTTCAACTGTAAGTCCCGCCTTTTCAATAGCGGCCTTGATAACATAGATAGCGTCATAGGCATCGGCGGCGAACTGGTCAGGCTCAATGTTGTACTTATCCTTGTATTTGGCCACAAAGGTCTTCACATTTTCGGAAGGATCGCTGGCAATAAAGGGAGTATAGTAAATGAGCCCTTCAACCAATTTTGCGTTGTCGCCCTGCAGGTAGTTCAGAATGCCGTCGAGACCGTCGCAGCCGATAACGGGGAGGTTAATGTTCTTGCTGTTAGCGGCGATTACGATTTGGGCCGCCTTTTCAGCGTAGATGGGCATAAACAGGAACTCTGCGTCGGAACCGGCAATCTTGGTGAGCTGAGCGTTAAAGTCTGTGGCCGACTTCGGGAAGGAAGTGTCAGCGGAAATTGTACCGCCGAGCTCATTCCATCTGGCCTTGAAAGCTTCATAAAGGCCGCTGCTGTAGCTGTCATCCTGATTGTAAAGGATAGCGGCTTTTGTAAAGCCCAGTTTTTCATAAATGTATTCAGCCATTGCCTTGCCTTGGTCAACATCATTGAAGCAAATGCGGAAGGAGTTGGGGCTGATAATTGCTTCGATTTGAGAAGCACTGGGGGTCACATGCAGGAGCCCTTCATTTTTGATGGCGTCATTGAGAGCAACGCCGGCACCGGATGTAACGGTACCCATGAAGATCTGCATGCCGTTGTCCATCAATTTTTCAAAGGCTGCTTTTGCCTTTGTTCCGTCGGCTTCGTCATCTTCAAAGATGAACTTAAGCTTAATGCCATTGATGCCGCCGGCTTCATTGATTTCGTCGATAGCGATTTGGGCGCCTCTCTTAACCGAGGTTCCATATGTAGAAGCCTCTCCTGTCAGAGGACCGGTACCGCCGATAACCAGTTGATCCGCGGTGTCATTCTTTTTGCAGCCGGCAAACCCAACTGCAAGGAAGAGAAGCGCAAAGGTAAGTGCCAATAACCGTTTTGCCATTTTCATTACAACATCTTCCCCTCGAAATTTAGTTATTTAAAGTACAAAATATACAGAAATAATGATACTTTGATATAAGGCTTTTGTCAAGAATTATATCATATTTTTTATAAGAATTAACTTATTTTATAAGTTTTAGCTTAATAATTACCAACACTCCAACCCCAATTTTTGTAAATATTTACCAAAACCCCCACCACACCCCCCAAAAACCGCCTCACCCCACGCAAGCCTTGAGCACCTGCCCCACGCTCCCCTGTATCACCAAATCGGCGAAGGAGTCATAAGGCGTCGGCGCCCGGTTAATCAAAGCCAGCTTCCCGCCCCGGCAGTACCTGACAAGCCCCGCCGCCGGATACACCGTCAAGGAAGTCCCCGCCACAATCAAAAGGTCAGCCTTTTCAATATGCCGCACAGCCCTCTCCAAAACCCCCGCGTCAAGGCTCTCGCCATAGAGCACCACATCGGGCCGCACAACCCCACCGCAGTTATCGCACCTCGGCACCCCGTCGGCCTTCAGAACATAATCCGGCGAAAAAGCCTTGCCGCACGCCATACAGTAATTCCTATACACCGACCCGTGCAGCTCCAGCACCTCCCGGCTCCCCGCCATCTGATGCAGCCCGTCAATATTCTGGGTAATGACAGCCTTGAGCTTCCCCTCCCCCTCGAGCTTCGCCAGTGCCAAATGGGCGTCGTTGGGCTTTGCGTCCCTGTAAATCATCTTGCTTTTATAGTAGCCGTAAAACTCATCGGTATGGCTCACGAAAAAATCGTGGGAAAGTATAGTCTCGGGCGACAGCCCCCTTTCCCCCACCCGCTCGGAGTAAAGCCCTTTGGCGCTCCTAAAATCGGGAATATTGCTTTCGGTGGAAACCCCTGCTCCTCCGAAAAAGACAATATACCCCGCCTCCTCAATCATTTTCCTTAATGCCAACACCTTTTCATCCATGCTCACAAAATCGCCCCCAAAAAATTTTTCCAATAATATTTTAGCACACCCTGCCCCCATTTCAAGAACCGCCCGCCCCACCCATTGACACACCCCCACCCATATGCTGTTGTTAGACCACATGGTTTAGACTACCCAGTCTAATCTATAAACCATAAAAAGGTGTGTCCAAATGAAAAGGAGCATAGCCTATCATTCCCTTTTGGGCAAGGGCAACCCCCTATTGCGCTACCCTAACCTTTATGAGGCTGCCGTCAACGAATTTACCGAAAAAAGGTACGAGCAAGCCTCCCTTAACAACATCCTAAAAAACGCCGGCATGAGCAAGGGCAGCTTCTACCATCATTTCGGCGACAAATTCGGGCTATACCTTTCCATGATAGACATAATCGCGCAGAAAAAACTTGC
>JAKOXU010000104.1 GCA_029780875.1 Bacillota bacterium
GCGCTGCTTGGTGGACAAGAATTTCCCCCCTGTCTGATTTCATAAATACCCTCAACCGAAAATCTTTGAAAATTCCCTGACCTTGCTCTTTACAAGCTCTATGTCAATTGTCAAAAACTCGCCATCTTTATAAAGCACCTTGCCATCGCACATAGTGAGCACCACATCCCTGCTCCCCGCCGAATATACAAGGCCGGAAGGCACATGGTGCAGCGGCGTCATGCCGATGCTTTCCAAGTCAACAACGGCAAGGTCGGCACGGGCGCCCACCTTTATCTCCCCGGAACCTTGACGCCCTTGGGAACGGGCCCCGTCCAAAGTGGCCATGCGCAGCACATCCAAAACAGGCATCAGTTCAGGGTTGCACCCTGCGCCCTTTTGCAAAATCGCCGCCAGCTTCATCTCACTGAAGATATCAAGGCTGTTGTTGCTGGCCGCTCCGTCGGTGCCAAGGGCCACATTGACCCCCTTTTCCAGCATCCGCGCCACGGGTCCGATCCCGCTCCCCAACTTCAAATTGCTTGTGGGGCAGTGGGCAACAAAAACCCCTTTTTCAGCCAAAATATCCATGTCCCCTTCCTCCACCCAAACGCAGTGGGCAGCGGTACACGGCACATCAAATACTCCCAAAGACGCAAAGTATTCCGCCGGCGTCTTGCCGTGCCGGTGACGGCATCCCTCATGCTCCGCCTTTGTCTCGGACAAATGAATGTGCATGCGGGCGCCGATACTTTTTGCATACTCCGCCATCTCCCTTACCACCTTGGGGGTGGAAGTGTACTCGGCGTGGATACACATATCTATATATAACCGCCCGTCGCCGGAATTATGATACCTTTCAAAAAGGTCCCTGGCCTCGGAAAAGCTCGGAAGCTCCGAAAGGGAGGAGTCGTCAAAACAGGTTATCCCCCGGGACAAATTGCACTTTATCCCGCTTTCCAGCACAGCACGGGCAATATCCTCGCAAAAAAAATACATTTCTGTAAAGGAGGTAACCCCTCCCCGTATCATTTCGGCAATTCCAAAAAAGCTCCCCCAGTAAACGGCCTCACCCGAGAGCTTCTCCTCCGCCGGGAAAATCTTATCATTTAGCCACCTGTCAAGGGGCAAATCCTCGGCGTACCCGCGGAGCAGCACCATGGGCACATGGCAATGGGCATTGACAAAGCCGGGCAAAAGCAGCTTTCCTCTCCCGTCATACCTCTCCCCATATTCTTGGCTTGGGGGAGTATCCCCGATATAGTCAATCCTGCCGCCACGGACGCCCACAAAACAGCCCTGCTTTACCTCACCGCCGGGCATCAGCGCCGCGATTTTCTCAAAAAGCACCCTTTTTCACCCCTTTACAGCCTGCTCACAACTTCGCCCAGTAAGGCAAAGAGCCTGCCTCCCGCCAATTTTGCAGCCTCATTGATATCCTTGTCTGACAAGGGTTTGTCCGACACCCCCGCCGCCATATTGGAAAGGATTGAAAGGGCCGCCACCTTCATGCCGCACTGGGCGGCGGAAATCACTTCATACACGGTAGACATCCCAACGGCGTCGGCTCCAAGGATTTTAAGAGCCCGAATTTCCGCGGGAGTCTCAAACTGGGGCCCCGCCATAAAGGCGTAAACCCCTTCCCTCAAGGCAATTCCAAGCTTTTGGGCGCTTTCCTTGACGACGCCCGAAAGAAAGGCGGAATAAGCGTCGCTCATGTCAAAAAAACGCTCCCCGAAAACCTCCTCATGCCGCCCCGCAACCGGGCTCTCGGCGCAAAATTTAATATGGTCTCGGATAAGCATCAAGTCCCCTACGGAAAAACTCTCGTTAATGGCGCCGGCGGCATTTGTCAAAATGGCGTATTTGACGCCGCAGAGCCTCAAAGCCCTGACCCAAAAGGCCGCCTGCTCCATGGTATATCCTTCATAGCAGTGAAAGCGCCCTTGCATGACCAAAATTTCCTTTTCCCCTACACTCCCCCGGTGCAACACGCCTTTATGGGAAACAACGGTAGACGCCGGGAAATTGGGAATATCGCGGTAATCAACCTCAACCCTATTTTGAAGCCCTTCCGCGAACTCTCCGAGACCCGACCCTAACACCACCACGGTATCGGGCACCCGCTCCAGCCTTTCCAGCAGAAAGTCAGCCGTTTCCCTGTACTTTTCAAAAGGTAAGGTCATACATCGCACTCCGTCAGCTTAAACTTCATTTTTAGTATAATACAGTAAAAAAGCCTTGTTTACAATAAAAAAGGCAAAAAGAAAAAATCTTCAACAATCAAGGGGATAGAGGAGCCCCCGCCCCTCTACCCCGCAGCTTTATTAGAGCTCTTTGCCGCAACTGTTGCAGTACACAGAATCGGCAGGGTTCAGCTTGCCGCAGTTTCCGCACCTTATAAGGTTCCTCACCGTCGCTATCTGCGCCTGAACGCTGCGCAGTTTCTCATACATGAGGTTTATTTGATTTACGGCATTCTGAATGTAATCCGGCTCATTTTCATCCCTTGGGGCCTTGTAGACCGCGCGCCCGAGTCCCTCAAACAGCTTATCGATATCGTGTTTGATTTCCGCCTCGGTAATCTTCAGCTTTGACAGCTCCACAAACTCCCCGGTCTTTTTCCCTGCGACGGCCGCCGCGCTTTTAGCCTTTACAACAACATCGTCCAACAAACTCATGTTATCACCTCACCGTTTATTTGCCTCAGGATAATTATACCATCAATAATGCAAAATACAAGAAAATTAATAAGAGTAAACGCCGCCCCCAACAAATTCCCGCAGCAGGGACCTTTTGCTCATAAGCTCATGGGGTATCCGCGCCACCCCTTCATATAGCTCCAGTATCCTTTTGGCCTCACTGTAATAGATACTGCCTTTACCCACTGTATTCAAAAGGGCGCCGGCAGGTTCGGCAAAAATGCAAGGCTCATACAAATGTAAAGAATTTATCCTCGCATCCACATTGTCGGTAAAGGGATCAATGTACTGCACTTCCCCACGGCAGGCCCCCTCCCACATCTCAAAGGTCTTCTCGGGCTCACTGCCCCTGAATTTATTGTCCCGTACCAGCCTTCGCACAAACCGTAAAGTCCGGGGGGAGAAAACCTCCCTTTCCCCGTCAAAAATGCCTTGCGCCACGCTGATATAAACCTTCACCACGCTGCGTGAAGGTATCTGCTCGGTAAAAATGGGATTAAGGGCGTGAATCCCCTCCACAATAACGGCGTCCTGCTCCCCCAGCACCACATGCAGCTTCTTATCCGACGGCCTGCCCCTTTTGAAATCAAACTTCGGCACATAGCACTCCCCCTCCTCAAAAAGGAGTTTGAGGGAGTCTTGCACCCCTTTTATATCAAGGGCCTGCACATTTTCATAGTCATGGGAGCCGTCGGGCAGCTTCGGCCCCTTTTCTTTGGGCAAAAAGAAGTTGTCAAGGGACAGTATCACCGCCCTGACCCCCAACTTTTCCAGCTCATCCTTAATCATTTGGGAAGAAGTAGTCTTGCCGGAAGCGGTAGGGCCCGTCAGCATGACGATTTTATGCCCCGACGCCCTTTCCGCAATTATCTTGCCGGCATTCTTTATCTGGGCAAGAAAAGCGGCATCCACGCTCTGCATAAACTCAAGGGGGCTGCTTTCAGCCAATTTATTTATTTCATTTAAAGTCAAGTTGTCCTTTAATGCCATCATAAAACTCATACACACGCCCCTTTCTTTTTAATATCTGCTCAAAATCCCTGATATATTCATAGGGGAACTTAAAATTGAAAACCCGCTCCAATAAGCGGCTCCCGGGCACCACCAGCTTTGATACCGCCCCGGCGCCCACTGCTAAAATTGTATGAGTCTCATCCATCATATATACATTGTAAAGCCCTTCAAACCCCGGCTTGCTCCATCCCGTATTCTCATGGTTGCCGATAGTCCTCGTCTGCCGGTACATATAATATGAATTATACCCCCTGCCTTTGAGGTAGTCATAGGCATACCGCAGCATCTTTCCCACCCTCTCGCCGGTAGGGTCCCCCTCTATCTTATCCCCTTTGGTAACCAAATCCGAGGCCCTCTTTAAATACAAAGTATGCAGCGTCACGCTTTCAGGGTC
>JAKOXU010000125.1 GCA_029780875.1 Bacillota bacterium
ACCATAAAATTCCGTCTGTGGGCTTCCCACTATAATGATGCTAACACAATCCATTCCGGCGAATATCAATTTGATTTAGGTCTTGGCGGCCATAACCATCAGTCCAGAAAGCTTCAGAGCACTCCTTTCCCCTTCTTCACCTCTGCATCTGGTCAGTCTTATCAGGAGCACACCTTCTGGAAGTTTGAAAAGCAGCAGGACGGCTCCTGGGCTTGCCCGCAGGCAGCACAAAATTCCATGACCATGGGTGTTGACAGGTTCAGGATGTTCAATATGAGTGCTACCGGTTCGCCCACTAAAGTTGCTTCAAGCTATAAACCCGAAGAGTATGCCGTGACACAGGAATTTGAGAATGAAAACGACGGCACACAGACCGAGAATAAGGTAACCATTACCAACAACATCAGGCAGAACTTCTTCGATGGCCGCGTACGCTTCCTCATGGATAGAGGCGTGTACGATGTTGAAGGCGGCGAGGTTGTGTATCAGTATCACTATGGATACAACAAGACTGCAGTGGTTGTAAAGGTTGACATTCCCGCTGCTACACAGTCCGCCTCTTCCACCGTTGAGGTTGAAATTAGCAAGGTTGGAGACGCTCCCAGAGATCCCGAGTCCGAGGAGCCCGCTGAGTCTTCCGAGGAGCCCGCTGAGTCTTCCGAGGAGCCGGCTGAGTCTTCCGAGGAGCCTGCTGAGTCTTCCGAGGCTCCCAGCCAGTCTTCTTCCGAGGCACCCAGCCAGTCTTCCGAGCAGCCCGGCGAGTCCAGCTCCGTTGAGAGCGAAGAAGAGAGCCAGGCTCAATCCGGCACAACTTCTTCCACAGACTCTACCGGCGGCGGCACCCCGAAGACTTCCGACACCAATATGGTGCTCTTCAGCTTCGTGCTGGTACTCTTTGCAGGCGCTGCGGCATTCGTCATGATGCCCAAGAAAGCCCGCAATAGGTAAGCCTTTAAGGTTTAAGCTTTAATACAGGGCAGGTTTTACACCTGCCCTGTTTTTTTGTTTTTTTTGGGGGGTAAAAGGGGGATTTTTGGTGAGGGCAGGGGTGAGGCGAGCAGTTTTTATGTTGGAGGGGAGCGACATGCTGGCAAAGGGGAGTTTGAGAGGAGGCAGTGGCCATGAAAGAGGGAGAAGGGCTTGAGGGGAGGGGGTGGTTTTGGGGGTGTGGAATTTGTCGATTTGGTATAGCGTAATTTATGAGGGTGTGCTATAATATGTAAATAACTCTTAAAATTACAAGGGAGCGTCGCGCAGGAGACATGAAAAATGTAAAGGGTAAATTTTTTAAGGTTTATGACAGACTTGAAGTGCTCCTTGCACTCCTTGTCATTGGCGCCGCCGTGTATTTTACTTGCACGGAGGTTTTTTCCTGCGATTTTTTCAAAAACCCGAACTTATACCTTAACACTACCGACGCGCTGCCCATTTATTCGAAGGTAAACTATGCTGTGGAGTGCCTGAAAAACGGGGATTGGCCTTCTTGGTTCCCTTACTGGTACTGCGGAACTTCAGTTACACAGTATTACCCGCCTTTGACTTATATAATCCTTGCGCCCATTGAGTTTTTGCTGAAAAACGATAACGCCGTGCTGCAGATTTATATTTTTTTGGGGCTGCTTTGCGGTGGAATGGGGATTTGGCTTAACTTTAAACGGTTTTTGGGAAGGTTTTGGGGGATTTTTGCCGGGGCGCTGTATGTAATGCTGCCCTTTTTCAGGGTTTCCTTTTTCTCTTGGGGCGTTATAGCCCAGATTCCCATTGTGGCACTTGCCCCATGGTACCTTTACGCCTGCTTTGAGCTTTATCAAAAGAAAAAGTGGTATTGGTGGCTGTCAAGCGTATTTCTTTGTTTTTTGCTGCTGGCAAGCCATGTTATGCACGGGTTTATGGTTGCCCTTTGCGTCTTTGTCGCAATGCTGGGGCTTTCTATCGTGGAAAAAAAGTCTTTTTCATCCCTGTTTTTGTGGGCAGTGGGGGCGGCTCTATCCGCGGGTCTTTTGGGTGTTTGGTGGGTGACGGGAGTTTTGCCCCTTGAAAATCCCGGTGTGCCTTACCTTGCCCCGGAAACGGCTGTTGATGTTACCGCCAACTGGACTTGGTTTTTCCCGGAATTCCGCGACTTTATCAATAAAATTTTCCCTGCAATGAAGAATTCCGTTTTTGCCTATTTCCCCTTCTTTATCATTTTCATTGCCTTGATATCAGTTTTCCTTATAAGGAAACAGACGGGGAAGGCAAAGTCGGTGCTGCTCTTTGTGTATATACAGACGGTTTTCTCCTTTGTCCTTTCCTTTGGGTTACATTTGCCCTTGTTCAGGTACCTGCCCCTTGCAAGGCAACTTGTGCCGGGGCGAATTTTGACCCAGACGGCTATCGGCGCCGCAATCCTTACTGCCTTTGTGGTGGCAAGGCTTGTTTCGCTGGCTTTCAGGCGGAGCAAGGAAAAAGATAGGATACATATTATCATCAGGGCTTGGTGCCTTATACTTGTTGTATTTATAATCGGGTTTATCATCAGGGATTACCGGCATGAGGAGTGGGAGCTCGAATACTTGAGCGATTTTTCCGAGGAGCGGGGAGTATATTCCCTGATTGCCGACGACCTGTCCAATTTTGAGAAGGGGCGGGTGAGTTGGTATAGCAGCAGTTTTTCAAGCGCCTATGCCTATTTTGCCGAAAAATATGACTTTAACATTGTGTCGGGATGGAATTTGGAGGGGACGACCCTTGCCGACTACTTGCGATATCAGAATACGGCCCTGTATTTCGGGAACAGCGAGTATTTACTTAAGAAGATATATGATATGAATGTGCAGTACTGCTTTTTGACTAAAGACGAGACCGATTGGTTTGGCAGCTACTTGCAGGGTGTGGGCTTTGTCAAGGTGGGCGAGACCCAAAAGGTTAATGTGCTAAAGCGGGAGGACTTTGCTTACTTTTTAGAGCACAAAAGGAACGCCCTTGTCATTGGTAAGGCGGCAAACCTCTTTTTGAGCGAGAACCCGTGGTTTGTTAAGGGGCATAGCACGAACCCTGCCGATTACAGCGAGGATTATTTCGATGCCTTTGACTATGTTTACTACTGCGAGCCTGAAATTGACGATATGGCCCAGGTGAGCAAGTTTGAAAGGCAGGTCATGGACCTTGCCAAGAAGGGCAAGAAGGTCTTTGTGGAGCTTGGCAGGACCGATTTCCCCTATGAGCTCTTTGGGGTGTATCCAAACGACAGGGAGGTTTTGGGGGACTACAATATAAACAGCGACGATGAGCTGGATGGAAGGAAGATATATACTTCCCCTGACGCCGGCAGGTTTGTGGAGTTATTTGGCCTTGACAATGTCCTTTACAGGATGGTGAGCTCCACGGGGGCTTTGACTATTGATCTTGTGGGCACGAAAAAGGTAGAGGGCACCGATGTCTATTTCATCGGGGGGCCTTTGTCGCAGCTCAAGTCCTTTGCCTTCGGATACCTGACGGGCAGGAGGGATTTTGATCCCGGGGTTTATGAACGGGATGAGATGATTTCCAGGATTTTTGACAGGCTCCTTGATGGAGGCATTTACAAGGAGCTGAAATTGCCGGCCTTTGAGGCGAAAAATGTGCTGTGGCGGGCTGACGGGTGTGAGTTTGAGTATCAAGTTGAGCAGGATACCCGGGTGATGGCGAGTATCACCTATACGCCCCGGTGGAAGGTGTTTGTGGACGGGGTTGAGGTGGACAGGTTTAATATGGACAATATGCTGGTCTTTACCGTGCCGAAGGGCAGTCATAAGGTGCAGATAAAGTATGGCTCCACTATCTACGCTAAAATCGGGATTTGGATGACGGCGGTGTCCTTTATTATTGTGGTGCTGGTTTTGGCCTTTTACAAATGGTTTGTAAGGGCTTTGGATTTGGCGGCGAAAAAGATGGTAGTATACCTTGAGTTAAGGAAAGGGAGTGAGGTTTAATGGCGATTCTCAAAGAATTTAGGAAGTTTATCTCACGCGGGAATGTGCTGGATTTGGCGGTAGCGGTGATTATCGGCGGGGCTTTTGGCAAGATTGTGTCTTCCTTTGTCAACGACATTGTGATGCCGATTTTGAGCCTGATTTTGGGGAAGATTAATTTGACGGGGCTCAAATTCGTGATTAGCGAGGCTACCGATGAGGCTGCGGAAGTGGCGATTAGCTATGGCGCTTTCCTGCAGGCCGTGATCGATTTTCTGATTATCGGGGCGGCTATCTTCTTCTTTGTGAAATTGGCGACAAAGTTTAAGAAAAAGCAGGAGGAAGAGGAAAAAGAGGCTCCCGCAATGACAAAGCAGGAAGAGTTGCTTTGCGAGATCAGGGATTTGCTAAAAGATATGGCAGAAGAAAAGTAGAAAAGAAAAGGGCGGCCAAAAGGGCTGCCCTTTTCTTTTTGTTAAGGTAAGTTTTGCCGCCTGCGGCGGCAATTTCAATTGTGGGGTAAGGTGTAAAAAAAGGGAAAGCCGGAGGCTTTCCTTTTTTATTAATCGAGGATGTAAACCAGCATGTTGCGGACACCAAAGGCGCGGCATTCTTCTTCGGTGTTGAAGAAAACATCCACCAAAATCCTGCCCGACAGCATGGCGCCGCCTGTGTCGGCAGCTATGGCGTAGCCGTACACCACTTTTCCGTCGGGAGATATGATGTAAAGCTCGCTGCCGTATGGGATGACTTTGGGGTCCACGGCTACATACCCTACACGGGTTTTGACGCCGGTGCTTGTGGGCTGGCCTACGCCGGTATATGCCGTTGCCTTGCCTTTGAGCACCTTTTTGTAGTTGACGGGAAAACCTTTGCTGTCAAGGATTATATCCTTGGATGGCTTTAGGGTGGAAAGGACTTCAACCTTGCCGCTTCCTATGAGCCGCAACTCATTTACCGGCTCCTTTGTAACCGTTTCGCTGATGAGGGTGGTTTCCACCACTTGCCCGTTGACGAGTTTTTCTTTGTAGGTGTATGTCTTGACGCCGTTTTGGCCCTTGACGGATACCCTGGTGTATCCCTTCTTTATAAGTGGGGTGTGTTTGCTTTCTACTTTATAGGGGATTTTTTCGGTCTTTGTGGTCGTGCGGTAGGTTATTCTGTCAACGCAGATGTGCAAGTCGTCTGTGAGGCGTTGGTGCAGCGGGTGGCTGACTTCATCGGTGGGATTTAGCTTTACCCCCGCCAATTCCAGCGCCGATTCCACTGTGCCGTAGGTCATCCGCAGGGGGGTTGTCTTGCCGTCGCATTTGACAGTGACATCAAATGCCCTTGTTATGGAGATGTTTAGGTGTTTGGGTGAGAAGTTTTCGGCTTTTACTATATCGTCATCTCCGATTGTGATTCCAACTTCGTTTAATATTTCTTGGGTATCGTTTTTCATGGTCAGAATGGTTTTGGTAGCGTCTCCGTCGGTTATCGTTACTACCCGGGATGTCAAAGTAATGGCTATAACCATGATTGCACACGCCACAGAAAGCATCAGTACAGCAAAAAGGCGCGAGCGCGCAAGCTGCCGAATGGCATTCATCGTGGCAGATATGTTACTCATGAAACAGCTCCTTTATTGTTTTTTGGATAAATTGTCATATCCCGCCAACTTCATTTTTAACATGACTGAAGTATTATATTCAAAAAACGCCCATTTTGTCAAGTTTTTCATGCCAATGCCCCCTTTTTGTCCCAGTTTTGCCTAAAATTTATACGGTTTTGGCGCCTTTATTTATTATTATTGCCGGGAAAAAGGCGGCATTCCATTTTTTATAAAGTGCCGTGGTGTGGGGGCGGGGGAGTAAAAAGAGGACTATTTAGGGGTCAAAAAATTCATGGGGTGAAAGCAGTTTTATGGTTTTATGCAAAAAGCGTGCCCGGGTGCGCGTGGCGCACCCGGGCAGAAGGGAGAGAGAATGTTTATATGGTGTTTTGCCTATATAAACTTATGGTGTTT
>JAKOXU010000033.1 GCA_029780875.1 Bacillota bacterium
GGCATTGTATTCCTCAAGGGGGCAGTTTGCCGGGATGTAGAGTTTTTCGAGGGGAAGGGAGAGGGCTTTTGCCTGGGCTTCGATGAGCTCTTCCCTGACGCCGTGCATGGTGATGCGGCGGAAGTCTTGGGTGAAGGTGGAAAAGAGGATTATGTTATGGCTTTTTGTTTTGAGCATTTCATGGAGGGCAAGGGCGCTGTCTTTGCCGCCGCTCCATGAGAAGAGGATGGTTTTCTCCATGTGTGACGCTCCCGTGTGTTTTGTTTAATTTTACATTATCACGGGGGGAGATGCAAGGGAAAAGAAGGGAGCGCAGGGGTGGGTGAGGCAATGGGTAAGGGATAGGGTTTGGCGGGGCGCGGTGGAAATGGGGATAAAAAATACCTGGGGGGCAAATGCCGCCGCAGGCGTTGAGCAAATAGATTAAATTGAAACCTGCAACGCGTGCAGGAAAGCTTAAAAAAATGCCTGCGTGCGCGAAATGCGCGCCGCAGGGGTAGTAAAATGGGTAAGATACAGTATTAGTCGCGTGTGAGAAAGCGTGGATAAATAATAAAACTGCGGTGCGCGAAATGCTCACCGCAAATGTGGGAAAAATGATAATATTGAACCTACAACGCGGGCGGAGAAGTGCGGATAAAAACAAGCCTGCGTGCGCGAAATGCGCGCCGCAGGCGTGGCGGAGAGTCAGGGATTCGAACCCTGGGTTCTTTCGAACACAGCATTTCGAGTGCTGCACCTTCGACCACTCGGACAACTCTCCGTGTGTGAAAAAAAGTATAATATTTGCATTTACCGGCAGATTTGCGCCGGGTTTTTTATATTGAGAAGTTGGGGGTGAAACTGCGGGGCGCACGGGGGAGTGCGCCCTGCAAAATGTGAAAAGTGAGGATGAAAATAAGGGGGATTTGGAGTGCGGGTATATTATATCATAGAGGTTTTAGTTTATCAACGCAAAATTGCGCGCAGGGATTTGTAAAATTTTAATAATAAAGCCGCCGGCACAGTCCGGCGGCTTTATTAGAATTAAGTATGTCTTTTTAGTCGGAAAAATTTAGGTTTGCGGCGCCTATGCCTGATTTTATGTGGATTGTGTTGGGGGCGCCTTTGTTGATGGTGGACTTATTCTCCTGTTTTTCCCCGTCAATCGCCACGCCGCCAAGACCGGCATTGATTCTGATCTCAAAATCTTGTTTGTTGCCGTAAAGGTGAATATCCGCGGAGCCGACTCCGCTGTCGATTTTGCATTCTCCCTCCATGGTGCCGGTATAGGTGAGCTGTCCGACCCCGCTTTTTAGGGATATGTCACTCATGGAACAGTCAATGAAATCGAGTTCGCCGACGCCTCCCTTGATATTGGCTTGGCTGGCCGAGAGGTTTTCTGCCGTAAATTGGGCTACTCCCGCCTTTATATTGAGGTTTTGAGCGGAAAAATCGCTGATTTGGGCTTTGCCGGCGCCCAAAGTTATCTCCACTTCTTCAAAAGTGGTGCCTTCGGGGACTGTGAGGGTATAGCTGTTGGCATTGTTTTTAAACAAAAGACCGAAAAGCTTAAAATCCTTTTCGTGGATTTTGAGGGTGCCATCCTTTACTTCGGGTGAAAAGCCCTTGTAGGTGTAGGCGGTGAGCTTGAATGTATCGCCCTTTTCGATTGTCAGCTTGCTCGTTTCAAGGTGGATGTCAAGGGAGTGAATTGTTTCTAAGGTTTCGGAATACTCTTCCATTTCCTCTTGGGAAAATTCAAAAAATCCGAAAAAAGTGAAGACCATGGTTGCCCCCGAAGCGATGGAACCGATTATAAATATTGTCAGGATTATGGCGAAAGCGAGAGCCATATTTTTGACTGTTTTCTGGAAGGCTGTCATTGTATATCAGCACCTCCGAAAAGGCAGGTGGCGTTAATGTAAACCGTTGGTGCGTCCGCGGTAAAGGCGGGCACCTTTTTGTTGCTTACACCTCCAAAAATCGGGGTTGAGGAAACTTTGACCTTGACATTGTCGGGGAGAATGATTGTGGCGCCGCCAAAAACGCAGGTTACATCGATGACGGCATCCTTTTCGATTTTCGCGTTCCTGAGATTTAAGGTGACGCCGCCGAAAACAGCGTCGATTTGTGCCCCGTGGAATTCTTCACCGGACAGATCGGCTTTCTGCTCG
>JAKOXU010000047.1 GCA_029780875.1 Bacillota bacterium
ATAAAGCACTAGATGTGGCACTGGATGCAGAAATAGATGTCGAACTGGAAGGGGCGCTAGATGCAGAACTAGATGTGGAACTAGTAGTGGAGCTTGATACTGCACTGGAGGTAGAGCTAGATACGGTGCTGGAAGCTGAACCGGCTTCAGAGCTGGAAGTTGAGCCAGACTCGGAACTTGTTGCGGAAGAGGATTCTGAAATAGATTCGGTACTGGATGCATCATCAGAAACCGATGAGCTTGCCAAACTCAATTCGCTTGAAGAGTTGTCGGAAACTCCCTGACATGAACAAACAAAGCAAAGACACAACATCAACATAGCACAAACCTTCAATAGTTTCAAAGTATTTCTAAACACTGTCATTATCCCCTTGTGTGAGATTTTTACATACAAAAGTATATCCTTAAACTATTAATTAGTCAATAATATGCCAAGTCAATAATCTTGTCATACATGTCATCACCAACCACAATCGTTTAGATACATTTTCTTTACATATGATTATCCACTCCCTTACCCGCGTCCAACCCCAATTTAAAGTAATTATTCTTTTCGTGAAATGGTAAATGTGATAACCAAATTAGGAATGTATTCTACCATTGATCTGTGGAACAAATACCGCATCACAGGAACGAAATGCCAGACAATCAAAGGCAAAAAAATCGAGTGCTCGTACGGATAAAAAATCCGTTCAGAACACTCGATTTATAATCCAATGACAAAAAAGATGCAGCTCTAAACGCTGGCGGTAAACTATCATCATAAAAAACCTGCGCTCGCAAATTGCTCACCGCAGGTGTGGTGCGGATGTTCATAACGGACTTAAAAAAGAGAGTAGTCACAACATCCGTTATGACTACTCAAGCTGGTCCGAGTGACAGGACTTGAACCTGCGGCCTCTTGACCCCCAGTCAAGCGCGCTAGCCAAACTGCGCCACACCCGGAAACATTAATTTAGTCTGCGCATTTCTCAAAAACGCGCGTCTTAAAGTATATATCAAAAATCACCCTATGTCAACACATTTTACCTTAACATTTCAATTTTTTCTCGTTACTGTTTTTGCCATCTGTAAAATCGATACTATTCTCCTGAAATTGACTCATAAAGAATAATTATACATCATTTATTTTTTATCGCTTGACAATTAAAATGCGTTTTTATATAATTATTTTATATTTAAGGAATCCCTGCCTACGGGCGGAGGGAGGGAAAACAATGTCGGAAGTTCATGTAAAAGAAAACGAAAGTCTTGATAGCGCATTGAGAAGGTTTAAGAGGTCTTGCGCCAAGGCTGGCGTCTTTGCCGAGGTTCGCAAAAGGGAAGCCTATGAAAAACCATCGGTAAAGCGCAAGAAGAAAGCGGAAGCCGCCCGCAAAAACAGAAACAAGCATAAATATCATTAAATTAAATAAAAGCGGGCTATTTTAGCCCGCTTTTATAATATGTGGGGGAAACTTAATGGGGCTGTTTAAGCCTGACCTTATCCTTGACAGCATAACCGACCTGACTATCGACATCATAATTAGCCGTGGAATTTTCGGCATCATATTGGATGCCGACAACACCCTTTTGGCTTACAATAGCCTAAACCCTGAAGAGGCAAGCCTCAATTGGATTGAATCCCTGAAAAGCCATGGCATCAAAATTGTAATCGTCTCCAACAATTTCAACAAAAGAGTTTCCCAAATATCCAACAAATTAGATTTGCCCTACATCTCCATGGCCTTAAAGCCAATGCCTTTCAAACTTTATAAAGCAGTAAAACTAATGGGTCTTGCCAAAGACCAAGTTTATGTTGTGGGAGACCAGCTTTTCACCGATGTCCTTGGCGCCCGGCTTGCAGGCCTTAAAGTTGTTTTAGTCAAGCCCATATCTAGTCACGACTCCTTCATCACCCGCTTTTTGCGAAAAATCGAGAAAATCATACTTGAAAGCCAAATGAAAAGGAGCAAATAAAAATGAGTGCAAGATTCGGCCCTGCAGGAAACGGGGACCTGTTTTACAAAGAGGGATACAAGTCATCTGTTGAGGCTCCTAAATTTTTGAGAAGTATAGGACTTGACGCCTTCGAATTCCAATGCGGTCGCGGCGTCAACATAGGGGAGCAAACGGCAAAAAAGCTGGGGGAGGAGGCTCGCAAACACGATGTGGCCCTGTCCATCCACGCCCCATATTACATATCCTTGGCTTCCTCCAAAGATGAAACAAGAGAAAACAGCATAAGGTTCATAACTCAAAGCGCAGAAGCCGCCCGCCACATGGGAGCAGAGCGCGTGATAATTCACCCGGGAGGCACAAAACCTTACACCCAGGAAGAAGCCTTCGCCATTGCTACCCAAACGCTGCAAAGAACCCTGAAAGAACTTGACAATTTAGGCCTTGAGGATATTAGAATCTGCCCTGAAACCATGGGAAAAACTGCGTTGCTCGGCAGCCTTGAGCAAATTTTGGACTTTTGTCGCTTGGATGAGAGAATGATCCCCTGCATAGATTTTGGTCACCTCAACGCCCGTGTGATGGGTGCTTTACAAGCGGAAAAAAACTTTGAGGCAATCTTCAACCAAATCGAAAACGCCCTCGGAGCCTCCCGCCTCAAGGAAATTCACATCCATTTTTCCAAAATCGAATACACCCAAGGAGGGGAAAAGCGCCACCTCACCTTTGACGACAACCTTTTTGGCCCAGACTTTGAGCCAATCATAGAAATAATCCACAAGAAAAACCTGTCGCCCGTCGTAATCTGCGAATCGGCGGGAACTCAAGCGGAAGATGCCGCAAAAATGGCAGAATACTACAAAAACCTGCAAAATACCTGAAATTAGGAAAGGCGAGTGTGTCAAATGAAAAAGGTACTCATTATCAATGGTCCCAACCTAAACCTGGTAGGAGAGCGTGAAACCGGAATTTACGGCAAGGAAACTTTAGATTCCATTAACCTTCAAATTAAAGAAAAAGCCGCAAAAATGAATATAGAATGTGACTTTTTCCAGTCAAACAGCGAAGGTAAAATCATTGATGCCATTCAGTCCGCCAGAAAAAACTATGACGGAGTAATAATCAACGCCGGGGCCTATTCCCATTACAGTTACGCCATAGCCGATGCCATATCATCCGTACGCATCCCCTTCGTGGAAGTGCACATGTCCAACATTTTTGCCCGCGACAGCTTCCGCCACAAATCCGTCCTATCCCAGGTCTGCGCCGGACAGATTGTTGGCTTTGGCAAATTCAGTTACATTTTGGCGCTGAGCGCCATTGCGGAACTCATCTAACCATGAAGGACATCATTTATAACCTTTGGCAGCTCTTGCCGCGAGAAACCGAAGCTGTGCTGCTCACTTCAAGGGTGAGCCGCCGCTATATATCCTCCGTCGATATAGAAGAAGGCCTTGTTTTGCTTACAAAGTCAAAAGCATATTACTTGACCGACTTCCGGTACATAGAAAAAGCGAAAAACTCCGGCATCGACTTTGAAATAATCTGCAGTTCAAAGGCTGAAGAGGCAATAGCAGAACTTCTTGATAGGGGAAAAATAATAAATCTTTCACTTGAGGCCGATAATATTACCGTTGCCCGGGCAGAAAGATTAAAAAAGCGCTTTTCCGGATGTACCCTTGACCTGTCAGGTGAACTTGACAAAGCAATTTCCACCCTGCGCCTTGTAAAAACCTCCGAAGAAATAGAAAAAATAAAAAAGGCTCAAGAAATTTCCGATAAAGCCTTTTACCACATACTGCCCCTTTTAAAGCAAGGAGTCACAGAGCGCGAGGCTGCTTTGGAGCTCGAGTTTTTCATCAGGAAACAAGGCGCCGACGATGTGGCGTTTGACATAATCCTTGCATCCGGCCCAAACAGCTCCATGCCTCACGCCGTACCCACCGACAGAATAATTCAGGAAGGGGACTTTGTCGTCCTCGATTTTGGCTCCGTAGTCGACGGATACCACAGCGACATGACCCGCACCGTTGCCATCGGCTCTATCACTCCGGAACAGCGGCATATCTACGACACAGTCCTTATAGCCCAAATGCAAGCCTTGAAAACCGTCAAAGAGGGCACAGAGTGCGCCAAAGTTGACAAAACTGCCCGACAAATTATAGAAAGCGCCGGTTTTGGCAAAAACTTTGGCCACGGCACAGGCCACGGAGTAGGGCTAGAGATTCACGAAGGCCCCCGTCTCACACCCGTCAGCAACGAAACCTTTAAAGCGAACATGGTGGTGACGGTAGAGCCCGGCATTTACCTTGAAGGCAATTTCGGCGTCAGGATTGAGGACATGGTGCGCGTCACCGTCGACGGCTGCGAAATCTTTTCAAAGGTTCCAAAGGACTTAATTGTACTGTAAAAAAGAAATATTTAGTTGAAATGGCTTGATAAATTGCCCCATATGTAATAAAATGTTGTGTAGCTATTTTATTCTAATCGGCATGAAAGTGAGAGATTATTATGATTTCAGCAGGCGATTTTAGAAACGGAATCACCTTTGAAATGGACGGAAATGTCTATCAAATAGTGGAATTCCAGCATGTAAAACCAGGTAAAGGCGCCGCCTTTGTCAGGGCCAAAATCCGCAATGTCATCTCTGGCTCGGTGGTTGAGCGTACCTTCAACCCCAGCGAAAAATTTGAAAACGCTTATGTCGAACGCAAGGAGATGCAATATCTCTATCAAGATGGCGACCTTTACTATTTTATGGATTTGGAAAGCTACGAGCAAATTCCCATCAGCAAGTCGGTCCTTGACCGCAGCTTCAGATTCGTTATGGAAAACATGTCCTGCAAGGTATCTTCTTATAAAGGCAATGTATTTTCAGTGGAAGCTCCAACTTTTGTTGAACTGACTGTAACCAAGACCGAGCCGGGCGTCAAGGGCGACACCGCCACAAACGCCACGAAAATTGCAGAAGTTGAAACAGGCGCAGAAATACGCGTGCCGCTATTCGTAAACGAAGGGGATAAGGTCAGAATCGACACTCGTACAGGCGAATACATCGAGCGCGTATAGTTTAATAATAATCCGCCAAAACTATTTTTTGGCGCACTTGAATGTTTAATTATCAGGAGGTAACAAAATGACTATTACCGAAAAAGTATCGTATCTCAAAGGTTTAACCGACGGGATCGGTTTGGATGTCACGGCAAATGAAGGCAAAATCCTAAAGGCAATTTTGGAAGTCTTGGATGAGATAGCCCTTGCAATAGAAGATTTAGACGACAGCGTCGATGAAATCGCATCTCATGTAGAAGTCTTGGACGAAGATTTGGCATCCCTTGAAGATGACTTCTACGAAATCGATGATGAAGACGAAGACGATGATTTCGAATTCCCATACGATGACGATGATTCTTTTGAGTTCAAATGCTCAAACTGTGGAGCAGTAATCTCCTTTGACGATTTTGACTTTGAAGCAGAAGAGTTTACCTGTCCCTCTTGCGGTGAGACAATCACACTCGAATGTGATTGTGACGAATGCAACCACGAATAACAAAGAATTCAAAAAGGGCTGTAACGATTATTCGTTACAGCCCTTTTTAATATGAAATTTTTTATTTTACAGTAGCATGCGGGCGGATTTTTTCCAATGTCTTTTCACCGATTCCCTTGACTTCTATCAGTTCGTTCACCGATTTAAAGCCGCCAACCGCCTCCCGGTACTCAATTATCCTTTGGGCAATCACAGGCCCAACCCCCGGCAAAAGCTGAAGCTCTTCATAGGACGCCGTATTGATATTGACAATAGAGCCGCTTGAATTTTGACTTTGAGGAACACTTTCAGTCTTCTTTGGGCTTTGTGAACCGACAACAGGCTGGCTACTCACCTTTGGAGCAGAACTGCTTTGCGATGAAGTGCTGTTTTTAGAATTGCCGTTGCTGTGGGTAGGTGTGCTGACAACCGAAACACTGCTGCCTTGAGAAATCTCGTCAGAATCAATAGATTGTTGACTTGAAGATACTTCTCCTCCGTGTAAAGGTCCGCTACTTGACACCTCTTCGTTGCCCGGCACATCTTCGCTTGAAGCAGCCCCGCCAGCCTCCAACGACTCACTAAAGCTGACCCCCGGAGCATCTTCACTGCTTGAGGACACAGGGCCGCTCAACACTGTTGGCCCCGTCAAATCCGGAGACATAATGGCATTATACCCGATGACGGTAACACACAAAAAGACGGCAATACCAATCAAAATAGCTTCATGTCTTTTCACACCAGCCATTTTTGTTGCCCTCCAAGATGTTTATTTTCTCAACTCCTTGAAAAAATCCGTCAACAGCTTTGAACATTGATCAGCCATAACCCCGCTTACTATTTCAGGTTTATGGTTATAAGGCAAATCAAAAAGGTTAATCACCGACCCGCAAGAGCCGGCCTTTTCATCAAAAGCGCCGAAAACAACCCTCTTGATGCGGGAATTAATAATTGCTCCGGCGCACATGGGGCATGGCTCCAAAGTAACATATAAATCACACTGCCAAAGACGCCACCCCTCAAGCATCTTGCAGGCATTATTAATAGCCTCGATTTCAGCATGGGCAAGGGCGTTCTTGTCTTTTTCCCTCCTGTTCCTTCCCAAGCCGACAATTTTATTGTCCTTTACAACAACAGCCCCAACAGGCACTTCTCCGTCTTTATAAGCCATCAACGCCTGCTGTAAGGCAATATTCATGAAAAATTCATCCATGACGCTCATTGATTATCGCTCCATCAGCCCATATAGCAAAGCTGCAGTCATCGCAACAATTAATGCAACTGCGAGTATTATTCCCGGCATTGCAGCTAAAATCCTGTCTTTAAAAGCTAAAACCTGGCTATTCTTATTCAATTTAAAAGCAGATGGGTGACTGTTCACATATATGTAAAGCGAAATCAAAGACAACAGTATCAACATGGCGATGACACCTGTGTTTATAAGGTAAATAATTTCCATTTCAACTTGATTTTGAAGAATTAAAATCAGGCTTGGAAACAGGTTGTTTAAAAAATGCACCGCAACACCAACCCATATCGAGCCTGTTAAAATATAAAAATAACCGAAAACAAGTCCCAGAATAAAAGCAAAGGGAGCCTGCACCAAATTTCCATGCATAACTCCGAACATCAGGGCGGAAATAAAGATAGCAAACCCGTCGCCGTACTTTCTGAGCCTTGACATCAAAACTCCCCTAAATGCAAACTCCTCAATTAAAGCCGGCATCACCGTCATAACAATAACAAAAACAATCTGCGGCAGAAGACCATCGGGAGCCACAACTTCGGGGCTCCAAAAGGTAATGCCAAACAAAGCAGCAATTTGAGCAATAATAGCGTTCAAAAAATTTGCAAGCATACACGCCCCAAGCCCGATAAAGACCAACGGGAAAAAGCTCGAAGCCTTTGGAATCGAAGTCCCAATCATTTTTATAAAAGAAATATTATGATTTGATTTATATATAAAGCCAAGGACAAGAAAAGGGGTGAACATGCAAAAGACATAGTTAACAATATTAAGAATCTGTTTGTGCAGAGGATCGATAACATCAAAGCCTAAAATGATTTTAAGCAGAGCATAAAAAAGTATGAGTACCGCCTCAAGAATAAAAATGCCGATTACCGTAGCTGCAATGCCCAATACAGCCTTTCTGATTTCCCGTTTTTGCTCCTTGATTGGGTCGGGCTGATACTCACCTTGATAAAAATTTTGTTGAAAATTGTCATAATTCATCAACATCACATCCTCGACATGTATTAAATCATATTTTGCCGAATAAGTAAAGATTGCATTGTAAATTTATGCAAAATAATTGCTTTTTCCCGCGCAAAATGGTATTATAATTCTAAAATTACGGCACCTTTGCGCGAATTTTGTTCTTTATTTCTTATCTGTTTTTGACGACTATAATAATATAAACGCCAAAACCATTTATCCGGTGAAAATGGTTTTGGTGTTCCGTATCATTCATCGGAGAAGCGGGGTAGTTATGAAAAAGCTTTTATCCTTGACTTTATGCATTTCCATCATTTTTGCGGGATCACTTCCGGCCTCAATCACCGCCATGGCTGCAGATCCGGAAAGTGTTTACATTACCGTTGACGAACCCAACCAATACGGTGTGGAGCTTACCAGAACGCAGATCACCGAAGCCGTAGGCGAAATGATTGGCAGACTCGACAATAAACTGAAAGTTTATCTTGACGGCGCTGTCTTTGATTATATGCTCAACGCTACACAATATCAAACTTCAAGCGGCACACCCGACAAAGATAAAATAGCCGCCGCCCTCATAGATATAAACCATGAGATTTACAGGACTTCATCGGAAATTGCATATCAGGCGCTGTATATCAAAGATTACGGCTACAGCTACATATTTCCTTACAAATACAGCAGCAACAAGTATTCCTTAAACGGCTTCTACCAAATCGAATTTGAGTTCAATTATTACGAAACAAAAGAAGGCTTTGCCGAAGTTCAGGAATATGTGGACGAAAACATCGACTCAGTTTTAGGTGACGCCTTAACCGATTACGAAAAGACAAGGCTCATCCACGACTTTGTCGCAAAAAACTTCGTATATGATTCAGAAGCTTACTCTCCCAACGCAACTCCGGGAGTGGATTATGCCTATTCCGGCTCCGAAATGATAAAAAAGGGCAAAGGAGTCTGCGCGGGCTATAGCGGCATTACCTATATGTTATTGAAAAAGGCCGGTCTCGAAAGCAAAATAGTCGACACCGACGGCACCTATGGCGTAAATCCGGGTCAAAGCCCGGAAGACCATGCATGGAACCTTGTCAAGATTGACGGCAGATGGTATCACATGGATGTGACATGGGCAAGCGTGGGCAACGGCACTGTCAGGCGCAACTTCTTCCTTTTGTCCAACTCAAGCTTTGAAAAGGTTTATATCGGCTCCAACCTCTACCAGCACTTATGGAACAAAGCCTTGTATCCCGTCGCCTCCATCGACTATTCCGACCATGCCAGCACATTGATAAGCCAGTCCATCCTTGAGATTTCCGAACTGCCGGAAGACATCACCCCGGAACATTTAGAGCAAGTTCTGGCAATCCGCTATAAGGTGCGCAGCATTCCCGTGGAGGAGTGGAACAAAATCACAAACCTTGACATTTTAGTCGAAGCCGAGCAAAAACTCGGCATCACAGGGAATACCGTCACCAGTGACAAATACCAGATTGACGACCAAAACAAACTCATCACAAAGGTAAACGAAAACACTGATATTGAAGCCTTCCTGTCTAACATTTCCGGCGGAGACTTCCAAATAGTCAGCGAAAAAGGCGACCAGGTTACAAGCGGCAAAGTCGGCACCGGCATGATCCTCATTCACAGCGTAAATTCTGTGGAAAAAGGCCGCTATACCATCATTATTTTAGGAGATGTGGACAGTGACGGCGCCATAACAGCCAAGGACATGCTGGTTACAAGAAGGCACATTCTCCAAATCTCAAACCTTGAAGGGATATACACCACCGCCTCTGATGTCGACAAGGACGACCAAATCACCGCAAAAGATATCCTCAGGATGCAGCGCCACATTCTTCAAATCGAAAGTATTTCGCAATAAGAAACAAATGGGGGAGGGCAAATATGAAAGACACGATAAAATGGGGGATTTTAGCACCCGGCCACATAGCTCAGAGGTTTACCGAACACCTATTGACCCTACCTGACGCAAAAATAGTGGCGGTCGGCTCCCGCAGCATAGACCGAGCCCTCCAATTTGCCGAAACCTACAATATTGATAGGGCCTACGGCAGCTATCTTGAATTGGTTAAAGACCCCGAAATCGACATAATTTATGTCGCTTCCCCTCATTCCGCCCATTATGAACACTGCCTTCTGGCGCTCGAGCATGGTAAGGCAGTTTTATGCGAAAAGAGCTTTACCGCCAACGCTGAGCAGGCAAAAGAACTTGTAAAGGTAGCCCGCGAAAAATCCCTTTTTATCATGGAAGCCATGTGGACAAGGTTTTTGCCCGTATACCCCCTTGTCAAAAAGCTGCTTGACAGCGGAACTATAGGCGAGGTTCGCACAGTGTCGGCAAATTACTGCTTTTTTCGCGAATTTGAAGCCGAACATCGCATTTTTAACCCCGACCTTGCAGGCGGCGCACTCCTTGACATCGGTATATATCCCCTTTCCTTTGCCCAATGGGTGATGGGTGAGATGCCCGAGTTTATCGAGAGCCGCTGCAAACTCGCCCCATCCGGAGTTGACGAGCAAACCTCAATCATGCTCACATACAAAGGTGGCAAAAGTGCCCTTTTACACTGCGCATTCAATTCTTTTTCGCCCACTGACGCATATATATGCTGTAAAGATGGTTTCATTTACATCGAAGACTTTAACAGAGCCACAAAGGCAGAGGTCTACAAAGGCTGGGAAAAGATTGACGAATTAAAAGTCGATTTTGAATACGGCCTTGCCTTTCAAGCCGCTGAAGCCATGAGGTGTTTAAGGGAAGGTCTTATTGAAAGCCCCATTCTGACCCATCAAATGAGCATTGATTGCATGGCGATAATGGATAAAATCCGCGCCGACAACGGAATAATTTACCCCTTTGAAAAATAGGCGTTACAAGTTTATGTAATAATATGTCAACAATTATTTTTCCTCCACAGTTGACAAACATAAATTGAGACTATATAATCAATAAGCTAATTGTTGCGCCGGTGTGGCGGAACTGGCAGACGCTCAGGACTTAAAATCCTGTGGGGGAAACCTCGTATCGGTTCGATCCCGATCACCGGCACCAATAGCTGAAAAAATACGCACCGAATGGGTGCGTATTTTTTCATAATAAACAAAAGGCATCTGCATGGCTTCGCAGATGCCTTTGATTTTAATTATTTCCATTCAACCTTGAATATTCTGACCTCGCGCTCGCCCAAATCAATTTCAGCCCGACCGTCATTCACAGTATAGACCGTGTCCTGCTCAAAATCCGTCAAAACCGCCTTTCTGGCAAAAGTAAGCATAGCATTTGTCTTATCATCAGAATTCAAAACAATCAATATGTCAGCTTTCTCTGACTTTAACTGCCTGATGCGAAGGGTTCGGGACGGGTTATTCAGGACGATTTCTTTATTTAATTTGGGCAAGATTTTCTTTAAGTATTCAGTTCTTGCGCTGTCGTGGTCATGAAGGTATTTTTGGAAAAACACCGTTCCTATTCTTATGGCATTGCCATTCTTAATGACGGCATTTTCACCGCATGCAAAACTTCCCAATGCTTCGGAGTCACCCAAAGGCTCAAGGCAACACTTGAGGAACCAGCCGGGAACCCTTTCACTATCCTGCAAAGTAAAGAAGAAGTCCTTGTTTTGCGCCTCAATATCCTTGACCTGACAGCCAAAAATCTTATTAACAATGCCCTTGATATCCTCCGTCAAAAAGCCGTTGTAGTCATACATGCCAACCAGTCCGTCGGCAATTACCGTTCCGCCATTGCGTGTAAACTCATAAAGGGCCTCGCAGGTCTTTTTACCAAGGGATACGCATCCTGGCAACAGCAGTACCGAACCCTTTTCCAATCCCTTTTCTACAAATTTCTCCTCATTGATAAATCCCGCATTAAGCCCAAGGTCGGAGCACATAAGGTAGGCCCCAACAAGAGCATCTGCCGCCATGTGCTTATTTCTCGGGTTCGTGACATCCTCACTGCCGCTGCCCTGAATCAAGGACAAAGCCCAGGTGTTTTCAGAATGCAAAATCCATACATCGGGCTTTGCAGGCTCTGAATTGTCAAACAAATCCTTGTTGGATTTAATGATCCTGACAGAATCACCGGCGGCAATCAGCCTCTTTGAAGGCTGCCCAAGCTGATTGAGAAGGCTCCACTCACCGGCCTCGCCGCCGCCGTCCCTGACATTAAAGCACCAGAAGACCACACCCGTCGCGCCGGAACCGACAATCTCCCAAATCCAATTCTTAATGTCGTTATAATCAGGGCACATATAAGTTTCGCCAGAATAAATATTCGTGCCACCCTGCAGCTCCGACACCCAGAACCTGCCGTACTTGTCGGGTGTAGCACTTCTCAAAATGTCCGAGAAAAATGCCACCGACTGGTTGTACCTTTCAACAGGGAACCTTGTGGAATGCCAAGAGGGATGAACCGACCCGCCCATAAAGTCCACAGTTTTGGCTTCGTGCCAGACAGACTGACCGGAATTCAAGGAAACATGCCCAAATCCGGCGGGATTTACATGAACAGGATGCACCGTATCTATCTTCTTAATGCGGTCAGTTATATCCTGCAGCTTGTTGCAGAGGTTTTCAATGGTAAATCTAATCCAGTCAAGCTGGCACACATAACCCTTAAAAGCGTCATAGCGATACTCGTTTTTCTGGCTTTCAACCTCGTCAAAATCCTTATACTTTTGATAATACAAGCTGTTTAGTTTTTCAATGTCGTTGTCATATACGCGTTTTAAGTATTCCCTATATAGCTTTAAAGTATTTTCATTCTTATGCGCAACTCTGTGAGGCTCATTCCAAAGCATCCAGGAATTCAGGGCAGGGGAGGTGTGATACCGGCTGACAACCCTGTCAACATAGTCCATGGCTCTCGCCCAAAAGACCTCATCCTCGATATTGGCCACGCCCTGTGAGCTTTCGGTAAGCTGCATCCATCCCGGAGGCGAAACTGCCATAAGCTGTGCCGCAACGCCAACGCCGCATTTTTCAGTCTCATCAAAGCAAGCGTCATACTGGGAAAAATCCCAAACCCCTTCCTCCGGCTCCACATTGTCCCACAAAACATATACTCTTGCCAACTGAAGGCCGCTTTGCGCTAATTTTCTAATATTCTCTCGGACCTTTTCCGGGCTGTCTTTTTTGTTGATTACAACTTGACTTCCGATTTTAATTTCCCTGTAAACCATAATCTACATCCCCTCGTCCAAATACTTACAGGGCAATTATAACCTAAAAAAACAATATCCTCAACATCTTTTCGTAAAAGTTATTCAAATCTGTTTGTTAAACGCTTATCCCAAAATCCATATTTTCAATAAAAACAAAAAACCCGCGGCAAAAGCCGCAGGTATGGCGGAGAAGAAGGGATTCGAACCCTTGATACCCTTATGGGGTATACACGATTTCCAGTCGTGCTCCTTAGGCCATCTCGGACACTTCTCCAAACATATTAAAACTCAACGCCGTTACATTATATCTAATCGGCGTAAAAAAATCAAGCATAAAATTATTTACAAAAAGCAAATTAATTTTTCTCCTAAATTGTCTAAAAACCGCATAGTTTTGCCGCAGCGAAAGTTTTTTTGAAATTTTGATTATAAAATCTTGCAATTTTATCGCTAAAATGATAATATCTAACTATTGTTCGAATGAATTTTGCATTTTGCCGCAAGGAGGATTTTCATGTCATTGTCATCAATGAGGATGGATGAAATAATAGCCCTAAAGGAAGAAACGGAAAGGCGATACCAACAGTTTAAGGAAAAGGGTCTGAAACTCGACATGTCCCGTGGCAAGCCCGGAGCCGACCAGCTTGACCTGTCCATGAAAGTATTGGACGCCATATCAAGCCCCGATGATTACAACTCCGAGTCCGGCTTTGATTGCAGAAACTACGGAATATTGGACGGAATCCCCGAAGCCAAGCGCCTTTTTTCCGAAATTATGGAAGTCTCACCCGATAATGTCATAGTAGGGGGCAACTCCAGCCTCAATATGATGTTCGACATAATAGCCGGCGCTATGACTCATGGTTTTATCAAGGACAAACCCCTCATGAAAGAGGAAAAGGTAAAATTTTTGTGCCCCAGCCCCGGATACGACCGCCATTTTTCAATCTGCCAATATTTTGGTATTGAGATGATACCCGTCAAAATGACAAGCACTGGCCCCGACATGGATGCAATCGAAGAACTTGTCGCATCTGATGCCTGCATAAAGGGGATATGGTGCGTACCAAAATACTCAAATCCCGACGGAATTACATATTCCGACGAAACGGTAATCCGGTTTTCAAAGCTAAAGCCCGCTGCCCCGGATTTCAGGATTTTTTGGGACAACGCCTACGCCGTCCACGACCTCACCGACACACCGGATAAGCTCCTCAACATCATCGACCTTTGCAGGGAAAACGGCAACGAAGACATGCCCGTCGTCTTTACCTCCACTTCAAAAATAAGCTTCCCGGGTGCTGGCGTGGCAGCCCTTGCCTCAAGTATAAACAACATAAACCGTATCAAAAAGCGTCTGTCCATGCAGACCATCGGCCCCGACAAACTAAACCAGCTTCGCCACGCCCGCTATTTTAAGAATTTAGAAGGCATCAAAGCCCACATGAAGCTCCACGCAGATATTCTTCGCCCGAAATTTGAAATCGTCCTCACCACCCTTCAAAAAGAGCTTGGTGATTTGGACATAGCTGAATGGAACACCCCCAAAGGCGGCTACTTCTTGAGCGTTAACACCCCTGTCGGCTGCGCAAAACGTGTGGTAGAACTGTGCAGCGAAGCCGGAGTAACCCTTACCCCCGCTGGAGCCACATACCCCTTGGGCAAGGACCCGGAGGACAAAAACATCAGAATTGCGCCCACCTATCCACCCGTCAGCGAACTTGCCTTGGCAATCGAGCTTTTCTGCATATGCATCAAAAAAGCCGCCATTGAAAAACTGTTGGGCGAGCGCGCGTAATACATAAAGCGATAATGCCCTGCAAGCTGCACAAAAACAGCCTGCGGGGCCTTTCTTTTTCTGTCCTTTACGATAAATCAACAATTGACATTTACACCTTTTACAAATATAATGTTTTTTATGATTGCGTTCAAGTAAAAGCAATAAATTAGGAGGTAGGGCAGATGAAAAGAGTCAAAAAACCGGTATTTTTCATCGTAGCCGCAATTATCATTTTTCTGACATACTCAGCATTTTTCGGGATCCACACCCAAAACGGCGAAATAACAAAAACAATTATCAAAGGCGCCCAAGATATAAGATGGGGCATTGATATAAGAGGTGGCATTGATGTTACTTTCCGCGCGGAGGAAGGCTATAAGCCGACTAAGGAAGAGCTGCACCGCGCAAAGGATGTCATCAACAACCGCCTTGTAAAACAAAATGTAGTGGATTTTGAACTTTATGTTGACGAGAAAAACGACCAGATTATCGTTTGGTATCCGTGGCCAGCAAACGAAAAGGAATTCAATCCCGAAAAGGCCATAGAAGAACTGGGAGCCCGCGCTTTCCTCACCTTCCGGGAAGGAAACGGCTATAATTCCGACGGTACTCCCAAAAATATCAGCGATTTTCCCGAATCCACCATCATCGTTTCCGGTTCCGAAGTCATAAAAGCCGAGCCCGGAGTTATTTCAACGGGCACCGGCTCCACCCAATATGTCGTAAAGCTGCAATTCAGTGACGACGGTTTCAAAAAATTCAGTGAAGCAACAAAAAAGCTTGCAAAGAAAGACTACATTTCAATTTGGCTCGATGATACTTTGGTTTCCTCACCTTATGTCAATGAGTATATAGAAAAGAACGAAGCAGTCATCGAAGGCAACTTTTCAGCCGCCGAAGCCAGAAAGCTTGCCGATACGATAAATGCCGGTACAATTCCCTTTAAGCTCGTAACCGAAGGCTCATCGGTCATAAGCCCTACCTTCGGAAAATCTGCCCTTGATATAATGGTACTTGCCGGCATAATCGCATTTTCGATTGTATGCCTCTTTATGGTCAGTTTTTACCGCCTGCCCGGCTTTGTAGCCTGCATCGCCCTGTTAGGTCAGGTAGCCGGCTCCATAGCCTGCATTTCAGGTTACTTTCCCTTCATTCCCAGCTACACCTTAACAATCCCGGGCATTGCAGGTATCATCCTCTCAATCGGCATGGGCGTTGACGCCAACATCATTACTAACGAAAGGCTAAAAGAAGAACTGCGCCTTGGCAAGACTCTCGACTCCGCCATCGACGCTGCCTCCGAAAACAGCTTTTCCGCAATTTTCGACGGCAATATAACAATGATTATAGTGTCGATAATCCTCATGGGTGTGTTTGGCCCCACCGACAGCATTTTCGCAAAACTTCTCAAGCCCTTCCTCTTTATGTTCGGCGCTTCGGTAACCGGCGCGGTATCCTCCTTCGGCTTTACCTTGCTGGTCGGCGTATTCTTCAACTTCCTAATGGGCGTAACGGCTTCAAGGCTTATGCTCAAATCCATTTCCCGCTTTAAGTTCATGCGCAACAAGGGCCTCTATGGCGTCTCCGACAAAAAGGAACCCGTTACAAAATCCAACATTAAGTTTGATTTCATGAAAAACAGGAAAATCTTCCTTGGAATTTCGGCGGCGGTAATCCTCATCGGCCTTACCTTCAACTTTATTAACGGCACCAAACTTGACATTAAATTCAAGGGCGGTTCAATGCTTTCCTACACCTACGAAGGCAAGGAAATGGACCAGGATGAAGTGGAAAAGGCAATTGAAGAGCTTTTGGGTAAAGATGTATCAGTTCAGTTAAGCCGCTTTAACGCCACCGTTGAAACAGAACCCACCACTTCCTCTGAAGCCGTAAGCAGTGAAACTTCCGGCCAAGATGAAAGCAGTGCGGCAAGCGAAACCTCGACACCCGCTCAAAACAACACAGAAAATCCAACAAACGGCGGCAAAACCCTCAACAAAATAGTAATTACCCTTGCTGAAAACGAGGCATTGTCGCTTGAACAGCAAAACGCCATTCTAAATCTCCTTGCGGAAAAATATCCCAACCAGAATGTAAAGGTTCTCACAAACAGCGTCGTTCCTCCCTTCCTTGGCAGGGAATTCCTGTTCAAATGCTTGGTAGCACTTACATTGGCGGCAGTCACCCTGATCCTTTATGTGGGATACCGCTTTAGAAACATTGGCGGCCTGTCTGCAGGCACCATGGCAATCCTCGCCCTCATTCACGACATCGCCATTGCATACTTTACCTTCATCATCTTGGGTATGCCCATTGACGACAACTTTGTTGCCGTAGCCTTGGCGATACTCGGCTTCTCTGTCAACGACACAATAATCATCTACGACAGAATCCGCGAAAACAAAAAGATTATGGGCCCGAAAGCTTCCATCGCCGACATTACCAACTTGAGCATCAACCAGACCCTGGGCCGCACGATAAATACCTCACTCTGCACCATAATGGCAATGGCAACAATATGCTTGGTCTCCGCAATCAACAACCTTACCTCCATATACAGCTTTGCCTTCCCCATGATGGCAGGTCTTATCTCCGGAAGCTTCACAACAGTCTGCCTTGTCGGTCCCATTTGGGTCCTTTGGGTAACCCGCAAAGGAAAAGCGGCCAAAAAGAATTAAGTTCCCAAAAAAATTGCCCCTGTGCTCGTCACAGGGGCTTTTTATTTTTGTATAGCCTTAATTGACAATTGCTTTTTTTGCTTTAAATAGGTATAATTATTCCATTATACGGCGTTTTATCGAGGGGGCATATATGATGGCAAACATTGTATTTCAAAAATCATATATGGGTGAAATCATTCATAAAGCAAGCGAAAACTATCACATCGAGGGCAGGCTCAATATAGGCATTTTTACCGACACCTATACACCCGACATAAACGGTGTATCGGTATCTGTTGAAATATTGCGGCGGCAATTGGAAAAACTCGGCCACAATGTTTTTGTCATAACAACCTCCCTCGAGTCAAAGTTTTCCGGCATCACCTACGAAAACGGCGTCTTGAGAATACACGGAATAAGGCTAAAGAAGCTATATAACTACCGCATGTCTATGCCTTACAGCATTGCGGCAAAGAAGTACCTTGACGCCATGAAGCTGGACATCATCCATGTCCACACCGAGTTTGGCATCGGAATTTTCGGCCGCCTCTACGCCAAAAGCAGAAACATTCCATTAGTCTACACCTACCATACCATGCTGGAAGACTACACCCACTATATCACAAAGGGAACATCCATCGACCCCGGAGCAAAAAAACTGGTCCGTACCGTCAGCCGCGCCTACTGCAATAACGCTTCAGCAGTAATCGCCCCGACGGAAAAAACCAAAAACACCCTCCTTCGCTACGGGGCTAAATCCGAGATTCATGTAATCCCCACAGGAGTTGATATCTCAAACTTTTCCCCGGAAAACATCGATTTTCACACTTTATCGGAATTCAGGAAAAAATACGGCCTTGAAAACAAATTCACAGTGCTCTATCTTGGCAGGCTGGCACCAGAAAAAAGCGTGGAAGTCCTGATTGACGGCATAAAGAAACTATCTGAAAAAAGAAATGATATAAAGCTCCTCATTGTGGGCCTCGGCCCCTCATTAGAACCACTAAAGGAATATGCTAATAATCAATATGTAAGCGATATAGTGGAATTTACCGGCAGGATGGAGTACTCGGAAGTCCCTATAGCCTACTGGGCAAGCGATATCTTTGCCACTGCGTCCCTTACCGAAACCCAGGGGCTCACATATATCGAAGCCTTGGCAGCGGGCCTTTGCGTCCTTGCCCGAATGGACGAAGCC
>JAKOXU010000050.1 GCA_029780875.1 Bacillota bacterium
ATAAAGATGTGATGACCGAGGGGATGGGGAATAAGGATATTCCCAACTGGCTCTTTTCCTGTTACCATTCCTATGCCGTCACATTGTATTACCTTATACCTTCCTTTACCGTGATTTTCGGGGTCAGTGCCGTGCCCCATGTGACGGTGGCTTGGATCAGCAAGACAAGGCAGCAGGTGAAAAAGAGCATTGAGGCGGTTATCCGCATTGTGACGCTGGTGGCGGCGCCCTGCGGCATGGGCTATGTCTTTGTGTCGGGGCCCATTATGCGGCTGCTGTACAGCGGCAAGGGCGTGCTGCACATCGGGCCGCCGCTGCTGTCGGTGCTGGGGGTAGCGGCTATTCTTGTTTCTGTCGCTACCGCCCTGAACGCCATTTTGCAGGCTGTGGGGCGTGCCGATTTGCCTGCCAAAATTATCCTTGTGGGATGTGTTATAAAAGTTGCGGCAAACTATATACTTGTAGGGATGCCGCAGATAAATATTTACGGCGCGCCGATAGGTACCGTTTTGAGTTATGCCTTTATGGTGCTGGCAAGCGCCTACTTTGTGAGGAAAACTACCGGTGTCAGGCTTAACCTTGGCACAGTTGTGATAAAGCCCCTTGTGGCGGGGACTTTGTGCGGCCTGTCGGCATGGGTGACCAACAGTCTGCTGCGCAATATTATCTCCGAAAAGCAAAGCGTGCTCATTGCTATAGGGGTTGCAGCCGTAGTTTATGTGGTTTTGCTCTTTTCCCTGAAGGCTGTTACCAAAAATGACATTTTAATGCTGCCAAAAGGGGAAAAAATCGCTAAAATACTTGAAAAATTGCACTGGATAGAGTAAAATATACTTGCATT
This sequence comes from Bacillota bacterium, assembly GCA_029780875.1. GTDB lineage: Bacteria > Bacillota > Clostridia > Oscillospirales > Acutalibacteraceae > JAKOXU01. The sequence continues at coordinate 842 of JAKOXU010000050.1, forward strand.
TTACTGGTAAATGAAATAATATATTGGTTAGAGGATTTTAATGGATTATACGCTGGCCTTTAAGGATAAATACACTGTTGAGGACCTTGTCAAGATAATGGAAATCCTGCGGGTCCGGTGCCCTTGGGACAAAGAGCAGACCCATGAGAGTATCCGCAAAAACTTCATTGAGGAAACTTATGAGGTTGTGGAGGCCATTGATACCGGCGACGCCGATCTCCTGAAGGAAGAGCTGGGGGATGTGCTGCTCCAGGTTGTCTTTCATAGCCAAATTGAAACGGAAAAGGGCACTTTCAGGTTTGAGGATGTGGTGGAGGGCATTTGCAGGAAGCTGATTTTGCGCCATCCCCATATTTTCGGCAATGTGATTGCCGGCAACGCCGAAGAGGTGCTGCGCAACTGGGAGACCATCAAGAAGGCTGAAAAGGGGATTGAGAACACTGCCCATTCCATGAGGCGAATCCCGAAGATGCTGCCGGCTTTGATGCGCAGCTATAAAGTCCAGAAGAAGGCCGCCGATGTAGGTTTTGACTGGGATGATGTCGGCGGTGCATTTGATAAGCTATATGAGGAAATTGAGGAACTGAAAAGGGCTGTTGAGGAAGGCGATTTGGCGCAGCAGGAAGAAGAGATTGGCGACTTGCTCTTTTCGGTTGTCAATATATCAAGATTTTTGAAGGTTGAGCCGGAAAAAAGCCTTGCCGGCGCTGTGGACAAGTTTATCGAGAGGTTTTCCGCAGTGGAGGAAATGGCAAAGGAAATCGGAATGGACATGACAAAGGCCACAATCGAAGAGCTCGATGAATTGTGGGAAAGGGCAAAGGAAAAGGGGTTTCAACAGGAGCCGAAGAGCAACTGTGAAATAAAATAACATAGGAGGTCAAAATAATGAACAAAACCGAATTGATTGCCGCTGTTGCTGAAAAAGCCGGAATGTCAAAGAAGGATGCCGACAAGGCAGTAAACGCTTTTGTGGAAGCTGTTGTTGAGTCTGTTGCTAAAGGCGACAAGGTTCAGCTCGTAGGCTTTGGCACTTTTGAAGTGCGCAGCCGCGCCGCCAGGGTTGGCCGTAACCCCAGAACAAAAGAGGAGATCAAGATTCCCGCTTCCAAGCTTCCTGTCTTTAAAGCCGGCAAATCCTTTAAAGAAGCCGTTTCCAAATAAGTATAACCGAGTAAATAAAAACCCCGCTGTTTTTACAGCGGGGTTTTTACTTTGGGTTGTATGGGGGCGGGGGGTTGTTCTGGGGAAAAGACGAGGGATTAAGGAGTAAAAATGCAGGAATTGTTCGGTTTATTGAGGAGAGGGGAGTTTTCAGGGTGAAAGGCGGGGGATGTAGGGGTATAAGAGACGGGGTTGTTATTAGCTGAAATGCGTGGGATTGTTTTGGGACTGAAAAGGCGGTTGCTTGTTTTTGAGGTTGGGCTGGAGGGGGTCGGGCAATAAAATGGCGGGTTTTTGGTGATAAAGAGGCTTATGTTCTATGATATGGTGAGGGGGCTTGTTGCTTTGGGTAATAGAGGCAGGGATGATGCTTCGGGTTATGAAAAAGACGGGATTATATAAAGGAGTAATACCTTTTTTTGACCAGTTTGGTAAATCCGAAGTCAAGGATTTTGGGTTTGCCCTCGATAATGCCCCAGTTTGCCGCCCTGCCGAGATCGGGCAGAATCAGGCCGAAGTTGTGGGAAAGCTCTTTTAGCTCGGGAAGCTTTAATAGGGCGCGGCTGCTTTGGACACTAAAATGGGGGTATATCTCGCTCATGCTGTAGGCGGGCAGAGCCCGTTCCATGACCAGAAATCTGCCGTCTTCGGATATTCCGAAGATTTTTGCGAGTATTGGGGACTTTGTGCGGCTGAAAATGTCAAATTCCGCTATGTTTTGGGCTATGCCCCGGGGGTTTCGTGCCGCCTTTACCACGCTCTTTTCATCGAGGGCGAAAACAGTCCTGCCCGAGCCGCGGCCAATGGGTTTTAGGGATTTGGTTCTGATTTTTTCCGAGATTGTTTCGAAATTTATGGACATGGCATTCACCTTCTTTTTGCCTTGCTTTATTTTATTAGCAGAGGGCGGCCTTGGTGAATGCCAAAGGATAAATTGAGTTTTTGGGCATAAAAAAAGCCCTGTGATGGCACAGGGCTTATTGTTTTTATAGGTTACTGCTCGTTTGCCTTTTTGGCTTCCTCGATGACCTTTTGGGCAATCATGGGCGGGACTTCCTCGTACCTGTCAAAGGTGAAGGAGAAGTTTCCGCGGCCTTGGGTTACCGAGCGGAGGAATACAGAAAAGTCGTGCATTTCCGCCATGGGGACTTCGGCGTCGATTTGCTCGATACCGGTATGGGCCGAGCCCATTCCGAGGACTCTGCCGCGGCGTTTTGTGATTTCTCCCATGACATCGCCCATGTTGGCGCTGGGTACCAGCACTTTCAGGATGCCGATGGGTTCCAGGAGTACGGGGCTTGCCTTGGGCAGGCCTTCCTTGTAGGCGATGGAAGCCGCCATCTTAAAGGAGAGTTCCGAGGAGTCGACGGGGTGGTAGGAGCCGTCCACAAGGGTGGCTTTGAGGCCCACGACGGGATATCCGGCAAGGACGCCCTTTTGAATGGCTTCCCTGAGGCCCTTTTCAACGGCGGGGAAGTAGGTTCTGGGTACGCTGCCGCCGAAAATCTTTTCTTCAAAGACGAGGTCATCGCTGTCGCAGGGCTCAAATTCAATCCAGACATGGCCGTATTGGCCGTGGCCGCCCGTCTGCTTTTTGTGCTTGCCTTCGCTCTTGACCTTTTTGCGGATGGTTTCGCGGTAGGCCACTTTGGGGGTTTCCATAGTGACATTGACGCCAAACTTGGATTTGAGTTTAGATATGATGACATCGATGTGCTGTTCGCCGAGGGCTGACAAGATCAGCTGGCGGGTTTCGATGCTGTTTTCCACCTTGATGGTGGGGTCCTCTTCCTTAAGCCTGTTGAGGCCGTTGGAGATTTTTTCTTCGTCGCCCTTATTGGTGGGGAATATCGCCATGGAGAGGCAGGGGGCGGGGAAATCCACGCCTTTTAAGGTCACGGGGCGGTCCGGGGAGCATAAAGTGTCGCCCGTGTTGGTGGAGGTGAGCTTTGCCACGGCGCCGATGTCGCCGGCGGGAACATAGTCTGTGTCCTGCTGCTTTTTGCCGCGGACAAAGAGTACCTTGGCGATGCGCTCCACATTGCCGGTGGTGGAGTTTTTAAGCTGGCTGTCGGAGGAGACTTTGCCCGACACCACCTTGAAATAGGAAAGCTTTCCGATGAAGGGGTCGGCGACGGTTTTGAAGATAATGGCCGCGGTGGGGGCGTTTTCGTCGGCCTCCAGAGCGATTGCATTGCCTGACGCGTCGGTGGCTTCCTCCCTAAACTTTGCGGGGGAGGGAGCGAATTTTACAAAGGCATCAAGGAGAAGGTCGATGCCCAACAGCTCTTGAGCCGAGCCGCAGAATACCGGTACGATGGTGCCGTTTTTCATCCCTTCCGAGATGCCGGAGATGAGTTCTTCGTGAGTGAAGGGCTCTTCGGCAAAGTATTTATCCATGAGCTCTTCGCTGGTTTCCGCCACAAGCTCGTTGAGGGAGTGGATGTAGCCTTCGGTTGTGGCGTCAAGGGCGGGCATGGCAGTTTCCGTTGCCTTGCCGTTTGCGTATGTGTATGCCTTGTTTTCCACAAGGTCCACAAGACACTGAACCTTGCCGCCCGAAAGAACCGGCACTACCAACGGGCAGATGGCGTTGCCGTAGGTTTCGGTTAACTGGGCTACCACTTTATTAAAATCGGCATTTTCCGAATCCATCTTGTTTATAAATATTATTTTTGCAAGCTTGTTGTCAGAGGCTAAAGCGTATGCCTTTTCGGCGCCGACAGTCAGGCCGCTCCTTGCCGACATAGTAATCAGGACATTTTCCACGGCCCTTGCGCCTTCGTATACTCCGCCTGCAAAATCAAAAAGTCCGGGAGTGTCGAGGATGTTGATTTTTGTATTCTTCCATTCCAAGGGTGCGACAGTGGTGGAGATGGATACCTTTCTGCGGATTTCTTCCGGGTCGAAATCGCTGACGGTGTTGCCGTCGGCAACCTTGCCAAAGCGGTCGGTGGCTCCCGCTAAAAATAACGCGGCTTCGCACAGGGTGGTTTTGCCGGAGCTGGAATGCCCGGCAAATGCTATGTTTCTGATGTTATTGGCGGTGTAATGTTTCAACAATAAGCTCCCCTTTCCGATTTTGCCCATGGCAAATTTAAACGCTTACGAAATATTATAAAGTACCAGTGCTTCAAATTCAAGACAAATTCATTTCGGAAAAAGAAAAATCACCTAAACGACAAAAGAGTGTTAGGTGATTTTGTGTACTTTGCATAAATGGGAGGGGTGTTTTTTGGCTTGTTGGGAAGGGGGAAAAGCTAGTCAGTCCCTGCAAATGCTTTGTAGATTATGGCTTGCGGAGAAGGGGGACAAGGACTATGGCGATTACCCAGAATAGCTGGTAGCACAGGATTTGCAGGGCGTTGATCTGCTCGAGGCCCCCTGTCAGGGCGAAGAAGAGCACCACGCCAAAGCCGATAAGAATGCTGATTGTCTGGAGGATGGATATGAGGCGGATGTTGGAGTTGAGCCGCATGGCGCCGGTGAGGGCCCGCAAAAAGGAGTTAACCGGGCCTTTGTAGGCGATGCCGGCTTCGATTTTTGCCTCCGGGATATCCCGCAGTTTTGTATATTCACGGCTTTCGGCGGGGGACATGATTTTGACGGAGTTTTCCGAGATGCCGAAGCCTTCGGAAAGCATGGGGACTGTGATGTTGGGGTCGGAGGTGGAGACTATGAGGGCCACGCCTTCCTTTTCAAGCATTTTAAGGGATGACGATATCTTTTTGGAAAAAAGGTAGCTTACTATAAACATGGCTGTGAGTTCCCCCGAGACCGACAGGTATACTATGTTCCTGTCTTTGCGGAGGTATCTGGCTTCGTAGTCATTTGAGGGGACATCGATGCCGTGGTTTAACATGAGCCTGCGGTTGCCTACAAGTACACGGCGGCCGCCTACCCAGCCTGAAAGGCCCATGTCTTCTTCGTATACTATGGAATCCACTTCCGGCAGGATGTCGCGGCGGCCTTGGATTACCATGTCAAAGATTTCGGTAAGGGGGCTGCCTGTGCCGCACACCAAAGCGGCGGCGTCCAAAATGGCGTCGTCAATTTTGCGGCCTCCAAAGGTTTTGATGCCGTGGAGGCGTACCGCTCCTTTGGGGAATAGGTCGTTGGAGCTTATGGCCAGGGCATTGACTCCGTTAAAATCTTCGGCAACCGTAAAGCCTGTCATCAGGGCGTTTTGTTTCCTTAAGGTTTTTGATAGGCTGTTTAGCTGGAGGTTTGCCGACAAAAGGGAGGCGATGGGAATGCAAATACAAAGGGAAGCCGAAAAGAGGGAGAGGGCCATCGTTATGGTAAAGGAGCCCGACACAAAGAAGGCGTTTGCCAGTACTGCTCCCAGAGAGCCGAAAAGACCCAGGGCGGACAGGAGACCTGCCGTGGTTTGGGAGTAGTCTTCACGGTAGGAGATGTCCATAAAGCGGGTGAGGAATTTTGCCTTGACGGGGTATGCCACTACGCTGTCGCCGATGACAAGGCCGCGGCCAAGGTCCTGGGCCAGTTCCTTGTCCTCCATTATGGCGGCGGCCAAGGTGTCTTGAGGGTCGGCCACAAAGTCAAAGTTGCGGCGGGTGCGGTTTACAATGTAAAACTTGCCGAGACTGTTGATAAAGAGGGCAAGGGTTACCACCGCGCCGAAAAGGTGGCTTGTGTTTTGGTAGTCGGGAGAGGAGGCCAGCATCACTATGCTTTGGGCAAGTACCGAGATGGACGCCGCGGCAAGGGCGCTGTCGCCGTTGGGTTTTAAGCGGGCAAGAGCCACAATGCCGCCCGCTACCGTTGGGGCGTTTGCCGCGACGGAAATTAGCAGCAGGCCCGCGTGCATGAGCAGCAGGGCAAGGTAGGGCTCTTCCGGGAAAAGAGTTTCCGGAATTGAGATGCCGACAAAGGGCAAAAGGAGAAGGGTTGTGGATGCCAGCGCCGTCAATAAGGTGAGGATGGAGCGGAAGATAAGGCCGCCCGCTTCCCGGTTTAGGGCGCTTCTGATAGAGGGGGCGTCATCTGGTGACTCGAAGTCCTCGATTTCCGGGGTGTCTTCCTCGCTCCATTCTATGGTGTCGGGTTCTTCCTCCTCTTCCCCCGCCAGGACGAAGTTGCTTATTTTTTTTATGCGGCTCTTTTTAAATTGCTCTTCCCAGTCCGGGGAGGATTCATCTTCCCCTTCCCCGGGTTCGAAGGTGATTTCCTCCGGCAGAGGGTTAGCAAAGATACGGGTGTGTTCCAGTTCCTGTTTTGTGGGGTGGGAGGGGATATCCTCTTCCGGGACTGGGATGTTGATTTCCGGGACGGGGATATCCTCTTTTGTTTCGGGTTCCGGTTCGGGCAGCCGGGCAGTTTCGGGCTCTTCCTTAAAAAAGGGGGGGGTGATTCTTTTTGAGCCCCTTTCTATTTTTTCCTCCTTTTCCTGTTTTGCGTTCAAAACAACAGGAGCGGGACGGGTCTTTTCATGGGAAGGGGTGGGAAATGGGGCTGTGTCCACTTCCTTTTTAGGGTGGATTTTGGGTGCCGGTGTTTTGTCCGCTTCCTTTTTGAGGGAAATTGCGGGTTTCGGGGCTATGTCCTCCTTCTTTTCTGGGGAAATTGCGGGTGTCGGGGCGGTGTCTTTCACCTTTTTTGGGGCGGGGGCTGCCTCTTTTACCTGTGAGAGGGGGATTTCCTTTTTTGGAGGGGCAACCGTTTTCTCCCGCTGTTTTTTGGCAAAGGAGGCAAAGGGGGAGGGCAGCTCCTTTTCTTCCCCGTTATCGGGCGGGGAGAGGGGATTTTCCCTCTCTACAGGGGAGGGGGGCTGTTTTTTGCCCAGTGCTTTATCTATGTTTTCGAGGATTTGGCTGATGTCGCTTTCAAGGGAGGCTTCAAGCTCTTTTCCCGTCAGCTTGCTTGCCACCTTTTCGCGCTTTGTCTTTGCCTCCTCAAGAATTTCCTCTAAAGTCAGGCGTTTTGGAGTAAAGTCTTCGTGCATTTTTCCTTCCTCCGTCCGATTTATTGCCTTAAAGGTTGGAGCGCTGGCGAACTACTTCGTACATTATGACGGCGCAGGCCACAGAGGCGTTGAGAGAACTGATTTTGCCCCGCATGGGCAGGGAAACGAGAAAATCGCATTTTTCTTTGAGGAGCCTGCTGATGCCTGCGTCTTCTCCTCCTATTACAAGGGCGGAAGGGCCCTTAAAATCGGCTTTGTGCCATGGCATGCCGTCAGGGTCGGCGCCGAAAACCCAGACGCCCCGTTCCTTTAGCTCTTCCACTGCGGCGTTAAGGTTCGGCACCCTTGCTATGGGCAGGTGTTCAATGGCGCCGGCCGAGGATTTGCCCACTGTATAGGTCATCCCCACCGACCGGCGTTTCGGGATTATGACGCCGTGGGCGCCGGCTCCTTCTGCAGTGCGGATTATGGCGCCTAAATTGTGGGGGTCTTGGATGCTGTCGGCAACTATTATAAAGGGGTGTTCCCCTTTTTTCTCGGCAAGGGCGAAGATGTCGTCAATGGTGCTGTAAGTGTGGGCGGCGGCAATGGCGGCGACCCCTTGGTGGGGGACTCCACGGCACATGTGATCCAGTTTTTCCGGCGCCACTTCCTTTACCGGTATGCCCTTTTCCTTGCAGGCGGCCACAATGTCGGAGACCTTTCCTGCGCGGCTGCCCCGGGCGACAAGCAAGCTGTCGATGCCGCGGTTTGCACGGAGGGCTTCCATGATGGCGTTGCGGCCGGCAATTATATCTTCGCCGGTTTGTTGGTTTTGGCGGGTGTCTTTTTGCATAAGTTAGCCTCTCTGATAATAAATTTGGCTTGGATTTGTGAAATATTGTAGCATATTTTGGGGAAAAATGAAAGGATATATAGAAAAAAGTACTACAAATTGTGTGTCTTCTTTCCTATTATTGACAAAGGCTTTGGGTTTTAACCTTGGGAAGGGGCTATTAAGTTTAGGTTGGCAGGCGGTATTATTTTTGATATAATGATTCTGTTTAAAATTTTGGGAGGACTTTCTGTGAAATATGTAGTGGTTTTGTGTGATGGTATGGCAGACATGCCCGTCCCCGAACTTGCAGGCAAAACTCCAATGATGGCGGCTGAAAAGCCGATAATGGACAAGCTGGCAAGGGAGGGGCATGTGGGGATTGTCAATACTATACCAAAAGGGATGGCTCCCGGCAGCGATGTGGCGAATTTAAGCGTGTTGGGATATGATCCCCGGAAGTTTTACACAGGCAGGTCGCCCCTTGAGGCTGTCAGCATAGGGGTGGAGCTTGAGGAAAATGATGTGGCGATAAGATGCAACCTTGTGACCTTGTCGGGGGAGGACAGGCTTTCCGACAGGACTATGGTAGACTATTGCGCCGGGGATATTTCCACCGAGGAGGCTCACGCCCTGGTGGAGTATCTGCGGGAAAAGCTGGGCAGCGACAGTTTTTCTTTTTACGGCGGGGTGAGCTATCGCCACTGCCTTGTATGGAAGGGCGGGCCCGCCGAAGGGTATGAGCTGACGCCGCCCCATGATATTACGGGGCAGGCCGTAAAAGGGTATTTACCTAAAGGTGATGCCGGGGCGCCCCTTATTGAGCTGATGGAGAAAAGCTATCGGATATTGAAGGATCATCCCGTCAATGTTGAGAGGATAAAGGCCGGGAAAAATCCCGCCAATTCCATTTGGCTGTGGGGGCAGGGGAGACGGCCCGTCTTGCCTGCCTTTGAAAAGAAGTTCGGGCTGAAAGGCTCGGTGGTGTCGGCGGTGGATTTGCTGCGGGGTATCGGCATTTGCGCCGGCATGGCGGTGCCCAAAGTTGAGGGGGCTACCGGCTACCTTGACACTAACTTTGAGGGTAAGGTTGAGGCGGTGCTTGAGGAATTAAAGAGGGGGCAGGATTTTGCATATCTGCACCTTGAGGCGCCCGACGAGTGCGGCCACAGGAGAGAGGTTGAGGGGAAGGTAAAGGCTATCGAGATGATAGACAAGAGGGTTCTCTTGCCATTGATTGCCGGGCTTGAGAGCTTTGACGATTATAAAGTCATGGTGCTGCCCGACCATCCGACGCCATTAGCCTTGGGGACCCATTCTTCCGACCCCGTGCCTTACTTGATTTACCATAAAAAAGGGTTGAGACACAGCGGCGTGGAAAGCTTTGACGAGGATAGGGCCGCTTTGGCAGGGGATTTTGTGGAAGAGGGGCATACCCTTATCGGCAGGTTTTTGACTTATTGAATTTAGGAGGGCAAGGGATATTATGAGGAACTGGGTTAAGGCTGCCGCCGTGTGCCTTATTGTTTTTATGCTGGCGGTGTCCTTTGCGGGCTGCAAGGGCCCGTCGGGGAGCGAGAGCTCCCATGCTGAAAGCGGCGTCAGCAGTGTTGACGGCGGGAGCAGCAGTTCCGGTGCCCCGCAGGCTTCGGGGAAGAGCACTGTGACTATTTGCGCCGCGGGGGACGCCATGGTCCACGAGACTCAGCTGAAATCTGCGAAGAAGAGCGACGGCGGGTATGATTTTACCGGCTATTTTAAATATGTGGAAAAGTATTTTAAGGCGGCGGACATTGCCCTTGTAAACCTTGAGACTGTTTTGGCAGGGCCGGATAGGGGATATGACGGGTTCCCCCTTTTCAATACGCCCGACGAGTTTGCCTATGCCCTAAAACAGGCGGGGATTACCGATGTTTGCACCTCCAACAACCATTCGGTGGATATGGGGGGAAAGGGGCTAAAGCGCACCGTCGAAGTGTTAAAGGGGCAGGGGCTTGAGGTATTTGGCACCCGGAAATCCCTTGAGGAGAAAAGCTATATTATCAAAGAGGTAAAGGGAATTAAAATCGGCCTTATGGCCTATACCTATGAGACCGAGTTGGCGGAAAAGGGAAAATATATAAACGGGATATATATTAACGAGGAAACGGCGGCCCTAATCGACAGCTTTAACTATAAGAAGCTGGACAGGGATTTGAGGGAAATCGAAAAGCGGGTCAGGAAAATGAAGGAAGAAGGGGCCGAGGTTATCATCGCCTACATGCACTGGGGCGATGAGTATCAGCTGAAAGAGAACGACTATCAGCGCACTATGGCCAAGGCTTTGTGCAACTATGGGGTTGACATAATTTTTGGGAACCATCCCCATGTGGTGCAGCCTGTGACCCTGATGAAGAGCGATGCGGACGGCAGGGATACCTTTGTGGCCTATGCCATGGGCAACCTTATTTCAAATCAGCGGGAGGAGACGCTGCCGAGCATCGGGAACAGGAAATATACCGAAAACTCGATATTGCTGAATGTCACAATTGAAAAGGATTTTGACAGCGGCAAAATTTCCATAAAAAATGCGGAATATGTTCCTTTGTGGGTGAACAAATTTTCCAGCGGGGATAAGTATAAATTTGAGATTGTGCCTTGCGCTGTGGCAAGGAAGGAGCCGGGCAGCTATAACATTAAGACAGAGGCGCAAAAGTCGAGGGTGGACCGGTCCTTTAGCCTGACTCGGGAGAAGATGGAGTCAAAATATACCGAGGAGATGCAGAGCAGGGTGCCCTTTGCCCTTTATGAAAAATAAAGAAACCGCCCGGGGACGGGCGGTTCTTTTTACTTTATGCTGTTGTAGTAGTTTTCAAAGATTTTTTGGATCATTCGACCGCCGATGGGGCCTCCCTGCTGGCCGTTGACGCTGGAGGGAAGGTCCCCTTTGTAGTGGTCGTTATTCTCCTTGCAGTATTGCAAAGCCCCGATTTCCTTTGCGCATTCCAGCTTGAACTTGGTCAGGGCTTCCCGGGCTTCCGGGACTAACGGTTTTTTGGGTTTGGACATAGTTTTGGCTCCTTTACAAGTTGCTGTATATAACGACTAAATCCCAAAAAATGGGATTTAGTCGTTAATTTTTGCCGGGGTTAGACCTTCCGTTCCGCTATCTCTATGGCTTTCTTAACCATGTTACCGCAGTTTTGGGAAGTTACCGCGCCCCAGCCTTGGGACTTGACGGTTTCATAGACTCCGAGCTCCTTGGCTATCTCGGCCTTTAAATTTTCCGACATGACGCCTCTTCGTCTACTCACTGCTATCCCTCCTTTGGCTCATTTAACATGAACCGTTTTTATTTTGTCCGGCGGAATTTGATTTTTTACAGGTAATTATTTTTTGCGGGGGTAAATTTTAGCGGAAAGTTGTATTGTTTTTTTTATTTTGTTATAATTTAACAAAATATGCGGGGAGTTGGTATTCGTGGCGTTGGGGAAAATCTGCGACGCGGTGAAATCGGGCAGAATTTTGGTGTGCGACGGGGCGTGGGGCACTACCTTCATGAAAATGGGGATGAAAGCCGGCGAGTGCCCCGAGGCGTGGAATTTGACAAGGTTTGAAGATGTGAAGGCTGTGGCGGAAAGCTATATTGAGGCGGGGGCCGATATGGTGGAGACAAACAGTTTTGGCGGCAGCCGCTTTAAGTTGGAAAGGTACGGGCTGGGCGATAAGGTGGCCGAGATTAACGAGGCGGCGGCGAGGGCTTCCCGCGAGGCGGCGGGGGATGGGGCCTTCGTGCTGGGCTCCGTTGGCCCGACGGGGAAGATGCTGATTTTGGAGGAAGTGACTAAAGAGGAGCTGTATGAGGCTTTCAAAGAGCAGTCTGTGGCCCTGGAAAAGGGCGGTGCCGATGCTATTTGCGTGGAGACTATGAGCGATGGGGAAGAGGCGGCTATCGCCGTGAGGGCGGCAAAGGAGAATACCCGCTGCGAGGTTATCTGCACCTTTACCTTTGATAAGACGGTGCAGGGGGATTTTAGGACTATGATGGGGCTGACTCCCCGGCAGGCCGTGGATGCTGCGGTTGCCGCCGGCGCCGATATTGTTGGGGCTAATTGCGGGCGCGGGATGGCTGATATGGTGGAAATTGTGCGGCTGATGAGGCAGGCGGCGCCGGGGATGGCGCTGATGGTGCAGGCAAACGCGGGGCTTCCGGTAAGTGTTGACGGGGTGATTGTTTACCCCGAGACTCCCGAGGTTATGGCGGGGTATGTGAAGGCTTTGGTCGAGGCGGGGGCTAATATTATCGGGGGATGCTGCGGGACGACGCCGGAGCATATTAGGGCGATTAGGGCGGAGGTGGGGAGGTAATATACAAATTATGAAAAGAATTGCCATTCCTCTTTATGATGAATATTTTAATTTATCTTCTCCTCATAATGGTGAGATAGCACAAAAATTTAAAGACAATTAAATAAGGAGTAAAATGGATGGCAATTTTATTTATAAATTTATTGCATTTACCGAAGACCATGATTATGCAGGTATAAAGCTTGTAGATATTATTATTGGGAAGCAATGTCCAGTTGACATACAAGGAAAAATAAACGAAATTAAGCTATATTTACAACTAAAATAGATCGTTGGTTGAATAGATAGATACATTACCTGTTTATAATAAATTTCTATTTGACTTTGGTTGTGGATTGGGGTATAATGAGTTCAACGCTTTAGCTGTTAAAAGAGCTAAAGCGTTGAAAGTATTGTTTAAGGGGAATTTTAAATGGAAAATTTCAATGGGAATTGGGTTTTGTGGATGGCGCTGGCGGTTTATTTTGTCGCCATGGCGCTTATCGGTCTTTTCAGCTACAAAAAGGCTAACACTATCGCCAATTTCACCGTGGGAGGAAGAAAGGCCGGGGCTTGGGTTTCCGCCTTTTCTTACGGCACTACATATTTCTCCGCGGTGATTTTCATAGGTTACGCGGGCAGGTTTGGCTGGAGCTTCGGCTGGTGGGCCGTGGCTATCGGTATAGGCAATGCCCTGGTCGGTTCTTACCTTGCCTGGAAGGTGCTGGCGAGGAGGACCCGGGAGGTTACCCGAAGGCTGGAGATCAAGACCACGCCCGAATTCTTTGAAAAGCGGTTTAATTCCAAAGCCATGATGGTTTTCAGTTCCGTTTTGATTTTCTTCTTTATGATCCCTTATTCCGCTTCGGTTTACAACGGGCTGGCTTACCTTTGCAATGAGATTTTGCATATACCCTATATCTATTGCATGCTGGCTATCGCCGTTATTGCCGCGGCCTATCTTGTGGTGGGCGGGTATATCGCCAGCATGCTGGCCGATTTTGTGCAGGGCATTATCATGATTGTGGGTACCGTTTTGGTGGTGGGGTTTGTCATCGCCATGGTGCCCGATTCCAGCGGGATTGCCGACTCTTTTGCAAAGCTGTATGGCATGATGAAGAGCGAGGGGCTGATGAGGCTTGGGGGGAAGGATGTCCTGACCCTGATTTCCCTTGTGCTGCTGACAAGCCTTGGGACTTGGGGATTGCCCCAGATGATTCACAAGTACTATGGTGTGGCCGACGACGGTGCCATAAAACGGGGCACTATTATTTCCACATTTTTCGCTGTTGTGGTGGGCTGCGGAGCCTATGGGATAGGCAGCTTTTCAAGGCTATTAGTCAATGCCGGGGACATTCCGAAAAGTGCCAGCGGGGCGCTGAACCTTGATACCGTCATGCCAATTATTATTGGCAAGCTCCCCTTGGCTCTTATCTCCATTGTGCTGGTGCTGATTTTGGCGGCTTCGGTTACCACCTTGTCGGGCATTACCCTTGTGTCCTGCACCCCTATTACCGTGGATGTGTTAGGCGGAGTTATCTTTAAAAAGATAAAGCCGAGGGTTACCCTTGTTTTGACAAGGCTATTGTGCCTTGCCTTCATAGCATTTTCCTTCTTTGTGGCGTGGCTAAAGCTCCCCATTTATTCCCTTATGTCCTTCTCTTGGGGAATTGTGGCCGGGTCTTTCCTTGCCAGCTTTATTTTGAGCCTGTACTGGAAAGGGTTTAACAAGGGAGGGGCTTGGTGCGGCATGATAAGCGGCTTTGCGATACCCTTGGGCTCCATTGTGTATGAGATTATAAAGGCTTATTCCCCGGACATGACATTGGGGCAGGCTGTAAGCCGCGGTATTGCCAACGCGGCGCCCTCATCTCCCCTTTTCGGCGTCATTGCCATGCTGGCTTCCTTTATCTTTGCCGTGGCGGGCACTTATATTTACCGGGCGGTTGTGAAGGGAAAAGAGGAGGAAAACGCCTTCTTTAGTGAAAAGGCGGCAACGGAGTGAGGTTTTAACTTTTTTCCATTGCGGGAAAGCCGCTGATGGTGTAAAATAATGTGTAGAATTTTTGAGGAGATGGGGACATGTACTGGCAAAAGGACATCGAAACCATGAAAAGGAGTGACCTCGAGAGGTTGCAGCTTGAGAGGTTGCGTTACATAGTGGACTATTGTTACAACAATGTGCCCTTTTATCATGAGAGGTTAAAGAAGGCGGGGGTTACCGCCGATAAGATAAAGACCCTGAAAGATATTGAGTACATACCTTACACAACAAAGGACGATATCAGGGAAAACTATCCCTTTAATATGTTTGCCGTGCCCATGAGGAAAGTGGCGAGGGTTCACGCTTCCAGCGGCACTACGGGAAAGCCTACCGTTGTGGGGTATACAAAGAACGACCTTGACATGTGGGCCGATACCGTGGCGCGCATTTGCGTGGCGGCGGGTGCCACAGAGGACGATATCGCCCAAATTTCCTTCGGGTACGGCCTTTTTACCGGGGCTTTGGGGCTCCACTATGGCCTTGAGAAGCTGGGGGCATGCGTTGTGCCCGTGTCCAGCGGCAACACACAAAAGCAGATTATGCTGATGCGGGATTTCGGCACCACTTTGCTGATTTCCACTCCTTCCTATGCCCTGTATTTGGGCGAGGTTATAAAGGAGATGGGAATTGACGACTTAAAGCTCCGGGTGGGGCTTTTCGGGGGCGAGGGGTGTTCTAAAGATATAAGGGAACAGATTGAAAAGACCCTGGGGCTTTTTGCTACCGACAACTACGGCATGAGCGAGATTATCGGGCCGGGGGTGTCGGGCGAGTGCCAGCAACGGTGCGGGCTGCATATAAATGAGGACCACTTCCTGCCCGAGATTATAGACAGCGAGACGGGGCAGGTAAAGGAGCGGGGCGAGTGCGGGGAGCTTGTGGTGACTACCTTGACCAAAGAGGCTTTCCCGGTGCTGCGCTACCGCACGAGGGATATTACGAAGCTTGACTATGACACCTGCAAGTGCGGCAGAACCCTTGTCCGCATGGCTAAAGTCATGGGCAGGAGCGACGATATGCTGATAATCAAGGGGGTAAATGTCTTCCCATCCCAGATTGAAAGCGCCCTTGAGGGTGTCTCCCATATCGGCCCCCACTACCAGCTTGTGGTGCGGCGGGTAAATGCCAGGGATACCCTCGAAGTTAAGGTTGAGCTCGTTGACGGGGAGCTGCTGGAGAAGTTCAGCGAGCTCGAGCAGCTGGCCAATATGATAAGGAATAGGCTGCATTCGATTTTGGGGTTAGACGCTAAAGTCACCCTTGTGGAGCCAAAGTCACTTGAGAGGTTTGAGGGCAAGGCAAAAAGGGTGCTGGATTTGCGGGGAGAAAACCCAAAAAGCGAATGCTGATTTAAAATAGATTTGTTTAGGAGGAACGGTTTTGAAAAGGCTTGCGCTTGGCAACGAGGCTGTGGCCCGTGGCCTTTATGAGGCGGGGGTTCGGGTGGTGTCCAGCTACCCGGGGACTCCCAGTACCGAGATAACCGAATACGCTGCAAAATATGATGAGATATACTGCGAGTGGGCACCGAATGAAAAGGTGGCCCTTGAGGTGACGGCGGGGGCTTCCTTTGCGGGGGCTCGTGCCTTTTGCGCCATGAAGCATGTGGGGCTCAATGTGGCGGCGGACCCCCTCTTTACCCTTTCTTATACCGGGGTAAACGGAGGGCTCGTCATCGCCGTGGCCGACGACCCGGGGATGCACTCTTCCCAAAACGAGCAGGACTCCCGGCACTATGCCCGGGCGGCGAAGGTGCCTATGCTGGAGCCTGCCGACAGCGCGGAATGCAAGGAATTTGTCAAACTCGCCTATGAAATAAGCGAGAAGTTTGACACGCCCGTGATTTTGAGGCTGTCCACGAGGATTTCCCACTCCCAAGGCATAATTGAGGAGGGGGAGAGGGCGGATGTGCCCCTCAAAGATTACAGTAAGGACGCGGCAAAGTATGTCATGATGCCGAATTTTGCCCGGCCGAGGCATGTCAAGGTTGAGGAAAGGCAAAAGGCCCTTCAAAAAGAGGCGGAAAGCATTTCCATTAACACCGTTGAGATAAACGACACAAAGATTGGTGTTATCACTTCCGGCACCGGGTATGTCTATGCCCGGGAGGCGCTGGGGGATAAGGCAAGTTACTTAAAGCTTGGCATGGTTTATCCTTTGCCGGCCGAATTGATTAAAGAGTTTGCGAAAAAGGTTGAAAAGCTCTATGTCATCGAGGAGCTGGACGACTTTATTGAGATGCAGTGTCGTGCCATGGGGCTCGATGTTGTTGGCAAGGATGTATTCCCCTTGGTGGGAGAGTATTCCCCAGAAATGATTGCCGAGAAAATTTTTGGGGAAAAGGTTGAAGTTATGCGGTTTGAGGAGGATGTGCCTCCCCGGCCGCCGGTGCTGTGCCCGGGGTGTCCCCACAGGGGAGTGTTTTACGTTTTTAATAAGCTAAGGCTTACCGTCAGCGGGGATATCGGGTGCTATACTTTGGGGGCTCTCTCGCCCCTTAATGCCATGGATACCTGCCTTTGCATGGGGGCGTCGGTTTCCGGGCTTCACGGCATAAATAAGGCCCGTGGAGAGATGCAGAAAAAGGCTGTGGCGGTAATCGGCGACAGTACCTTTATCCATTCCGGAATTACCGGGCTTATAAATATTGCTTATAACCGTTCCAATTCCGTTGTGATTATCCTTGACAACAGGATTACCGGCATGACGGGGCATCAGCAAAACCCCACTACGGGCTATACCTTGAAGGGGGAGCCTACCGCCGAAGTGAATTTGGAGGCCTTGTGCCATGCCTGCGGAATTGACAGGGTGAGGGTGATAGACCCCGCCGATATGAAGGAAGTGGAGACGGTGCTGCGGGAGGAGCTTGAGGCTGACGGGCCTTCCGTCATTATTGCCCGCAGGCCTTGCGCGCTGCTCAAATATGTGAAGTCAAAGCCGCCTTTGAGGATAAATGACAAGTGCACCCGCTGCAAGATGTGCATGAGGATCGGGTGCCCCGCAATTTCCATAAAGGATGGCAAAATCGTCATTGACCCGGCTATCTGCGTGGGCTGTGATTTGTGCGTGCAGATGTGCAGGTTTGATGCCATTGAGTCCACGGCAGGGGAGGGCGGAATTGATGGTTAAGACAATTTTGATTGTGGGAGTAGGAGGGCAGGGTTCCCTCCTTGCAAGCCGGCTGTTGGGGAATGTGCTGCTAAGGCAAGGGTTTGATGTGAAGGTCAACGAAGTGCACGGCATGTCCCAGCGGGGCGGGTCGGTGGTTACCGTTGTGCGGTTCGGGGAGAAGGTTTATTCTCCCGTGGCGGAAAAAGGAAGCGCCGACTATATACTCTCCTTTGAAAGCCTTGAAGCGGCAAGGTGGCTGCCATATTTGAAGGAGGGCGGGGTGATTATCTCCAATACCCAGAAAATTGACCCTATGCCCGTAATTGTTGGGGCGGCAAAGTATCCCGAAAATATTGGGGAGAAAATTTACGTGCTCGGCGCCGATATTGTCGAGGTTAATGCCCTTGATTTGGCCGTAAAGGCCGGCAACAAGAGGGCTGTCAATGTGGTGCTCCTCGGTGTGCTGGCAAGGCGGGCGCCCTTTGGTAAGGAAGTTTGGATTGATGCCATTCGGGAAACTGTGCCGGAAAGGTTTTTGGAAGTAAACCTCATGGCTTTTGAGTTGGGATATTCTTATTCTGTATAGTTCGGGAGGATATTTATGGCTTACTGGAACCAAAAAGTGGAATGCGCCAGCAGGGAAGAACTTGACAAAATTGCGTCACAGAATTTGGCCAATACCGTCAGGCGAGTTTATGAAAATGTGCCCTTTTACAGAAACAAGATGGACGAGATGGGGATAAAACCCGAGGATATCAAGTCGGTAAAGGATTTGCACAGGCTCCCCTTTACCTTAAAGCAGGATTTGAGGGACAATTACCCTTACGGGCTCTTTGCCTGCCCCTTGGATGATGTGGTGAGGATTCACGCTTCCAGCGGCACTACCTGCAAGCAGCCGGTGGTGGGATATACCCAAGAGGATATTGACCTTTGGGCGGAAGTTGTGGCCCGGGCGATTGTGGCGGCCGGGGGCACAAAGCAGGATTTTATACATGTGTCGTACGGGTACGGGCTCTTTACCGGCGGGCTGGGGCTCCACTACGGCGCCGAGAAGGTGGGAGCTTCCGTTATACCTGTGGCTACCGGCAATACAAAGAGGCAGATTCAGATTATGGTGGATTTCGGCTCCTCAATTTTGTGCTGTACCCCGTCCTATGCTTTGTATCTGGCCGAGAGTTTGAGAGAGGCGGGCATTGACCCGTCGACCTTGAAGCTAAAGTCGGGGATTTTCGGCGCCGAGCCTTGGAGCGAGAACATGCGCCTTGAAATTGAAAAGAGCCTTGGAATCAACGCATATGATATTTATGGGTTGAGCGAGATTATAGGGCCGGGGGTTTCCTTTGAGTGCGAGTGCAAAAACGGGATGCATGTCAATGAGGACCACTTTATCCCTGAAGTTGTGGATCCCGAAACCGGCGAAGTGCTACCCGACGGCGAGATGGGGGAACTTGTCTTTACCTGCGTGACGAAGAGGGCGCTGCCCCTTATCCGCTACCGCACAAGGGATATTGCCAGCCTGACAAGGGAAACATGTAAGTGCGGCAGGACCCTTGTGAGGATGAGCAGACCTTGCGGCAGAACCGATGATATGCTCATTATCCGCGGCGTCAATGTCTTCCCCTCTCAAATCGAGAGCGTGCTCCTTGAAATGGGGCAGACGGCGCCTCATTACCTGATCATTGTGGACAGGGTGGATAATTTGGATAGGATGCAGGTGCTCATTGAAATGAGCGACAGCCTCTTCTCGGACGAGATCAGGAAGATTGAGGAAGTGGAGGCCAATATCAGGAAGAATATTGAAAGCACCCTTGGCATTTCCGCCGAGGTGAAATTGGTTGAACCCAAAACTATCGAAAGAAGCGAGGGCAAGGCAAAGCGGGTAATCGATAAGAGAAAAATTTAATTTAGGGAGGTAGTCACCATGACGGTAAAGCAGCTTTCCATCTTTGTGGAAAATAAGCCGGGCAGGCTTGCGAGGGTTACAGATATCCTTGCAAAGGGCGGTATCGACATTCGGGCACTTTCTGTGGCAGATACCACGGACTATGGGATTTTGAGGCTGATTGTCAGCGACCCGATAAAGGCTTGCGAGCTCCTGAAGGGCGCCGAGTATACCGTGAAATTGACCGATGTCATCGTGGTGGAGCTGGAGGACGAAGTTGGGGCTCTGGCGAGGATGCTGGCTCTGCTGGACAGCCACGGGATCAGCGTTGAGTACCTCTATGCCTTCATCGGCAGGGATAAGGGAAAGGCCTATATCATTATCCGGGTGGAGGACAATATCAAGGCTGTGGATATCCTGTCGGGAAATGGTTATTCCGTGACGAAGGAAGAGGAAATTTACAAAATTTAAGGTTAAGGCAGGCTTTTGCCTGCCTTTTTTCGTTTGAAAATAATTGTCAGAGGGTAAAAAATGAATGTAAAGAATATGATTTTAAGGTGCGTATCCCTTTTGCTGCTGCTAATAGTGTCGGTGGCTGTTTTCGGCTGTGTTCCTGCGGACCCGAAGGGAGGTTCTTCAGACTCGGAAAGCGAAGTTTCAAGCGGCGTTTCCTTGCCCGGTGTCAGCAGCTCGGACAGTGAATCCGACGGGGTGTCGGATGCGAGCTCGGAGCAGGGGGATGCTTCGGAGGGGGATGCTTCAATGGTGGATAGTTCAAAGGTAAGTTCTGCCAATTCCATGTCGAGTTCGGTAGCGGAAAGCTCAAAGCCTGTCGTGCTTTTTCCCGACGGTAAGCCTGTTAAGGGCATAGCCAGGGATAAGTTTTATACCTTGACCAATAAGGCCAGCGGGAAGGCTTTGGAGTCGGAACTTGTAAATAATACGGCTCCCCATTCCGTTACCGCTTCTATATCGGAGGCTGCTTCCAAAGATACCGATTTGCAGAAGTTTCAGCTTTATGAAACGGCTGAAGGGGTATTTATAATTGTGTGCAAGCACAACGGCAAAGCTTTGGACGCCGGTGACGGGATTGCCGGGACTGATGTGATGATGAGAAGTGTAAGCCAATTTGACAGGCAAAAGTGGGTTGTTTCCGATGTGGGAAACGGGTATTGCACCATAAAAAATGTCGGGAGCGGCAATTACCTGACGGGCAGCGGGAAGATTACACAGGAGGCTGCAAAGGGCAGTGACAGCCAGCTGTGGAAAATCGATTTAGTGAATACTCCCGATTGGACTTTGGTGTGGAGCGATGAGTTTGACGGGCCGGAAATCGATAAAAGCGTTTGGTATTTTGAAATGGGGTATTTGAGAAACAATGAGCTGCAGTACTATACAAGGGACCCCAAAAACGCCTTTATCAGGGACGGGATGCTGGTGCTGAAGGCTATCAAGGAGGAAAGCGGGCCTCATCAATATACTTCGGCTTCGATGCTGACCCACTATACCCCCAACAGGAAAAGCTGGCTGTACGGTCGCTTTGAGATTAGGGCAAGGCTGCCGTTTGGGCAGGCGATTTTCCCGGCTTTTTGGATGTGCGGGATAAATGATCCGTGGCCGCAAAACGGCGAAATCGATATTTTTGAACTTTACGGAGGCAAAAACAAAGACCATATTATAAAAACCGGGGTGTGGTGGAAGGAAAACGGCGTCAATACCTCTTGGGGAAACCGTACCTTTGCACTGCCCGACAGGGAAAGGTTTGCCGATAAATTCCATACCTTTTCGTGCGAATGGGATGAGACCCAGATTAGGTTTTATTTTGACGGGCTTCACTATTCGACCTTGAGGATTGAAACGGAGGGCATGATAAGGGGGTTCCGCCAGCCCCATTTTGTGTGGCTTGATTTGGCGATTTTGCCTAATGAATATGATTTCGGCGACGCCGGTGAGAATACCTATCCTCAAGAGTTTGTGGTGGATTATGTGAGGGTTTACCAACAAAATTAAGCAGTTTCTTTGCGCCGGGGGCGGTGATTTTATCGCGGCTCCCGGCTTTTGTGTTATTTATGTTTGGTTTACAATAAGTAAAAAGTTACACAAAACAGAAGAAACAGTACCAGTATGGAAACAGGCTTGGGTTTACAATTTGGCGGTCAATTATTTGCATATCTTTAATGGTTTGGCGGGATTGTTCGGGCTGCTATGTGATAACTGAATTGACTGAAATGCTGCGCGGCTATTCTAACGCCGGGGCGGATTTGGTTTACAATTTGTTATTAAAAATTTAACAGTTTCTTATGCAACAATATACCAATAAAGGTAAACTAATTACATGAACTATTTGTACTTATGGAGGTTGGGATATGCAAGAAAACTTAAATGAGGCTAATGTCGTGAAAATGAGGGGCAATTGGGTAAAGGCAATTGCTTTTTTGACGGTTGCCGTTATTACCATTGCCGTTGTATTTGGGGTTATGATTTATTTCGACGGGCAGCGGGTGCAGGCCGCCGATTTGATGAAGGGGATAAAGCCTGAAAAGGTGGAGAATAGGCGGTTGAGTGAGGAATTTATTAATAGTACCGCCGACTTTTCCTTTGAGCTTTTCAGGGAGGCTTTGAAAGAGGGGGAAAACTGCATGGTGTCGCCCCTTTCCGTCTATTTGGCCCTTGGCATGACGGCAAATGGGGCGGGCGGGGAAACCCTTGATGAGTTTGCAGCCTTGCTTGGCAGGTATGGGTTGACGATGGATGAGCTAAACGAGTACTATTACAGCTTGTGCCGAAAATTGACCGATGGGAAGAGAAAGGCGCTGAATATCGCCAACTCCATTTGGTATGCTGATTACCCGGGATTGAAGGTGAAGGGGGATTTTTTGCGGAAAAACGCCGACTATTACGGCGCGGCGGCATATAAGGCGGATTTTGCCTCGATGCAGGCCGTTAAGGATATAAACAACTGGGTCAAGGACAAGACTCGGGGGATGATTGATAAAATTGTCGATGATATTGATGACGACGCGATAATGTTTTTGATAAATGCCGTGGCTTTTGAGGCGGAATGGGAGAAAAAGTATAAGAAAAGCGATGTGAGGGACGAAAAATTCTACCTTTCCGACGGCAAAAGCGTGGACGCTGAATTTATGTATTCCAATGAGAAAATATTTATCAGTTTTGAAAGGGTCATTGAAAAGATAGCAATAACATGCCGCGATGGGGAACAAAGTGAGGGTGATGCCGAGCCAAGCCTTTGCAAGAAGATTAGTGCAAAGGGATTTGTAAAGCCCTATAAGGGCGGGAAGTTCAGCTTTGTTGCCCTTCTGCCGGAAGAGGGGCGCTCTCCGGAGGAGCTTGCAAATTACCTTTCGGGCAATGAATTTGTCGATATTTTAAAGAACAAGTCAAATGGCATGATAAAGGTTGCCCTGCCGAAATTTGAAAGCGAGTATGAGGTGGGGTTAATCGACCCGCTGAAAGATATGGGGTTAGAAAGGTGCTTTGACAGAGACAAGGCTGACTTTTCAAATATGGCAGAGTTTAATGGTGGCAATATTTATGTGGGGGATGTAATACACAAGACCTATATTTCTGTGGATGAAAGGGGCACCAAGGCTGCCGCGGCTACGGGAGTTGAGATGTTGCCCACATCTGTCCCTGAAGAATTGCGGTTTGACAGGCCTTTTGTGTATGCCATTGTGGACAACGACACTTGCCTGCCACTGTTTTTGGGGATTGTCAATAATCCGGCGGGAAATTAATGGATATATTAAAGGCGCCCGGCTTTTGGCCGGGCGCTTTTTGGTTTAGCTTAATAATTCAAATGTATTTTTAAGTGATTTAGTTTAGCATCATGTTCATGTAGGCATCCTTTGAAAAAAGGGCTTTTGTAAATTCGATTTCATCGGTAGCGGCGGGGGGCTTCCCCGGGAAACAGCAAAGGGCTTT
Source organism: Bacillota bacterium (assembly GCA_029780875.1). Lineage (GTDB taxonomy): Bacteria > Bacillota > Clostridia > Oscillospirales > Acutalibacteraceae > JAKOXU01. The sequence continues at coordinate 24,054 of JAKOXU010000050.1, forward strand.
TTCTTTGTTCAGTATTTTTGCCATACCGAAGGGGATTGGCTTTGAATCCTTTAGCTCTGCGTCGGGGGGAGCGGAGACTATTATTTTTTTGGCGGCGGGGTACAGGCGGGAGAGGGAAAGAAATAGAGAGTTTATGCCGGGTTTTGCAGTTAATATTTCCCTTACAATGAGTTTGCCGCCCTTTTCAAACGCAAAAAGAAGGGCGTCTTTTGAGATATATGCCTTGCCGCCTTCCGATTTGTTTTCTTCCATTACCGCTTTGTAGGTATCGGCGGTTTGCAGAAGGGCGATGTCTTTTGAGCTGATGATTTTTTTGTAAATCTTCATTATTTCTGTTGGGTTTTCAGTGGGGTAAAGGGGAAGGCTCTCGCCGGTTATGTCTTTTTGGGAAAACTCGGCGCGGGTTAAATAGAAAACCGTGGCAAAGCCGAAATTCTCATAGAATCTAAAAAGGCGGTCACCGGCGGGAATGAGGACGGCAAAGGCGTCGCCCCTGTCCCTCATCCTGTCGCAGGCGGCGGCGATTAACTTTGCCATAATCCCTTTGCTTCTGTGGGAAGGCAGGGTGGCGGCGCCGCAGATATAGCCGGCCGTGAGGGTGCTATTGTAAAACTTTATCTTGTATTGGGGAAAGTGTATCATGCTGACGATTTTTTCCTTTTCTTTGTAGACAAGGCAGGAAGAGGGGGAAAACTTGTCCGCAAAAAACAGGTCGATATAAGAGGGGGTGTCGCCAAAAATTTTTGCCCAGATGTCTTTTAAGGCCGGAATGTCGGAGATTTGTGGGTGGAATATCATGATATCACTTCCTGAAAACCGCCATGCTCTTTTCAAGCAATATGGCGGGGTGGTAGGAGAGCTTTGCTTTGCGAAGGCCCGGAAGGCCCATGTCGTCCTCCCGGTTTATATATTTGTAGTTCGACAGGTTGTGTTTGGCAAAGTCCCGGTTTATGACGGCATAGACGCCGGGGCATTCCTGGAGGCCTTTTTCGATGTGGATGACAAAGACATCCTTGTTTACCGGCGAGCCGGCGGTAAAGGCGCAGACATTGCCCGTTATCCTTGAACGGATAAGGCCGCCTTTCAGCCCTAAGGCGGTGAAATTTGTCAGGGCTTCGGTTACCGCAGAGGCTTCGTTGGTCAAATCCATTCCTTCTTGGGCGGCGGCCCATTTGTTGTAGGCCTCCATGCACTCCTCAATGTTGCCTTCCGTCAGGTCTTCGTAGCAGTCGGTGCCGTTTATGGACTCGAATTTGTTTATGTGGTTGCGCTTTGCGCTGTATTTTTTGCCTACAAGGGTTATAAGGTCTTGGGCGTTGTAGATGTAGTCGTACCAGTCCCGGTTCTTTTTAAACTCGAAGGCGCCCGGCATGGCCTGTTCAAGGAGGGCGACGCTTTCGTTTGAAAGGCCGTAGAGCTTGAAGTCGTCCCCGCAGGACTTTGAGTCTTCATACATCGCTTCAATGGCATCTTTCAGGTTGCCGCTGCCCGTGGGAATGGCGTAAAAGCACTGGCCCCTGAAATTGTATTTGATGATCAAAAAGCCGTTATATTCCGTTATACGGACATTGTTCATCTTGCGCCAAATAAAGAGGTTGGCAAAGGTGTATTCGCTACCCATCTGGCCGCTGTTTTCAAAGTAGGAATCCACCTTTTTTTTCATGTCCAGCGTTACTTCTTTGAAATCCAGCATTTACCAAGGCTCCTTTGTTGTTGTTTTAAGACTATTTTAGTACATTAAAATCAGCAAGTCAAATTCATCTTGTTTTGCTTGCTTTTTTTCCATGTTTGGGTTAGACTATACTTGATATATTATTTGGAGGGGTTGTATATGGATATTAGGTGCGGGATTATAAACGAGACTTTCAAATACTATAAAGGTGTATTTGCCGAAAATAATGTGGCGAGGTTCAAGACTTTCCCTGAAAAGCTGTGGGACAAGTACCCGGAGAGGGATATGGTGCCCGGGGGCGTGGATTTGTTCGAGCAAAAGAGCATAAAGCTCGTGGCGGGCAAAAACGATTTCGCGGCCTTTCAGGTTGGGGTTTTCGCCGACGAGAATTTTGTCTTTTCGGTAACGAGGGATTTGGCCCTTGGGGCAAAAAAGGGATACAAGACAATCAGGGTGGAGGTAGACTGTGACCTTGATGTGGCTTGCAACATTGAGGATATGGTGAAGGACGACGACAGAAACTGGCGCTGCGATGTTCTGCTGAGGCAAAACTCCAAGGAGTACGAGGCCTATGAGACGGCAATGCTTTGGGTTGAGCTGAAAACCAAGCCGGATACCGCCGCGGGAGCGCACAAGGGCAAGGTCAGGGTATTTACTTCCTACATGTTTGAGGATGAAAGGCTTGTGGAGGAGCTGGACTTTGAGGTTGAAGTCATTGACTTTGTTTTGAAGGAAACGAAGGAGACAAGCCTCAATCTCGATTTGTGGCAGCACAATTCCATTTTGGCGAGGATTTGCGAAGTGTCCCTCTACAGCGATGACCATTTTGACTTGATGGAGAATTATGTGAAATCCTTGGCGGCTTTGGGACAGAAGGCTGTGACCATTATTGCCAGCGATGTGCCTTGGTCGGGGCAGTTTTTCTATCGCAGCACTGTGGAGACAAACAATATGTACGAGTATAACATGGCCAAAGTGACAAGGAAGAAAGACGGCACCTTTGCCTATGATTTCTCGGTCATGGAGCGGTATATTAAGCTTTGCGAAAAGTATGGCATTGACAGGTATATTGAGGTCTTTGGGCTTATCAATGTTTGGGTGGACCCCGAGTATGGGTTCGGGCATATTGCCGAAGACTATCCCGATGCCCTGAAAATCAGGTATTGGGACGAGAAAGACTGCTGCATGAAGTATATGGACAGGGGCGAGTATATCGACGACTATATCAGGGCGTTGCAGGACTTCTTTGAGGAAAAGGGGCTGTTGCACAAAGTTGTGCTCATAGCCGACGAGCCCTTGGACCATGAATACTATAAGGCTATTGTGGACAGGGTGAAGAAGGTAGCGCCCAAATTTAAGTTTACCGCCGCCATCAACAATGTGGAGCATGTGGCACAGAGCGCCGATGACTTTGATGTCTTTACCGTTTACATCACCGGCGTTGGGGAACAGTATGATGCCAGTCAGGAGTACAGGAAAAAGGGCAAAATCGTAAACTGGTATGTCTGCTGCGTGCCTTGGTATCCAAACAATTTCCTGCGCTCCCACCTGTTGGAGACGCGGCTTGTGGGCTTTATGACGGAGTTTTTGAACCTTGACGGCTTTTTGAGGTGGGACTATACCTTCTGGAACAGAAGTGTCAGGGAAAACCTGACCCTCGGGCGCTTTTTCGCGGGGGACGGCAACTTTGTCTACCCCTGCCGCGACGGCAAGCCCTTGCTCTCGATGCGGTATAAGCAGCTCATTCGGGCGGCACAGGACTTTGAGCTGCTGCAGGAGCTCAAGAAAAAAGAGGGCGGGCAGGAGTTTATCGACAGCATTTGGCCGAGGATCTTTAAAATCACCGACAAAAAGGAGCTTTTAAAGTGCAACAGGAGCGCCGGAGATGACTATGTGCTGGACTTTGAGGTGTACCAGCAGGTAAGGAAAGAGATTTTGGAGAGGCTGAAGGGATAGTGATTTTAAGGGAGGAGCGTTGCGGCGCGCCTCCCTTTTTGTATAAGTTGGGAAATGGCCGGAATGATGGGGAGTTTTGGCAATAACAATAATAGGGAATGGATAGGTTTGCCCGGATTGTTTCAGGTGAACCATCCCGACCAAAAGTGTAAAAAATTTGTCTTAAAATGAAAATAATTTCTTGAGGTTTTATACTATTATTTTTGTAAGGAGGTTTTGCATTATGAAGCCGACGCTTGTAATTATGGCCGCCGGGATGGGCAGCAGGTACGGGGGGCTAAAGCAGATTGACCCTGTGGGACCCTTTGGCGAGAAGATTATCGATTACTCTGTTTATGACGCAATAAAGGCCGGGTTTGAAAAGGTGGTCTTTATCATAAAGGAGGAAATTTTCGAGGATTTTAAAGAGGCTGTGGGAAGCAGAATTGAAAAGCAGGTAAAGACCGAATATGTTTTCCAGCGCCTTGACAATGTGCCTGCGGGATTTGCCGTGCCCGCTGACAGGAAGAAACCTTGGGGGACCGGGCATGCCGTTTTGTCCTGCATGGAAGTGGTGCACGAGCCCTT
>JAKOXU010000066.1 GCA_029780875.1 Bacillota bacterium
CTCGAGGAGAACGGGATTCGCTTTCCTCATAGCTTCCTTAAAGGCCATGGAGCCTGCGATCTTAAAGGCCATTTCGGAAGAGTCCACCTCATGGTAGGAGCCGTCATAGAGGGTTACCTTTACATCAACAACATCGTAACCGGCCAAAACGCCCGATTTCATGGCGCCCATAATACCTTGATTGATGGGCTGTATATACTCTTTCGGGATAACGCCGCCAACAATCTTGTTAATGAATTCATAGCCTTTTCCGGGCTCGTTGGGTTCAAGAATAATCTTGACATGCCCGTACTGGCCGCGGCCGCCCGACTGACGCGCATATTTGTAGTCCACATCAGCGGTGCCCCTGACGGTTTCTTTATAGGCAACCTGCGGTTTGCCGATGTTTGCCTCCACCTTGAACTCTCGCAGCAGCCTGTCTACTATGATTTCAAGATGCAGCTCGCCCATACCTGCAATGATGGTTTGTCCGGTTTCTTCGTCGGTGTAGGCCTTAAAGGTGGGGTCTTCCTCTGAAAGCTTTTGCAGGGCAATTGCCATTTTCTCCTGACCGGCCCTTGTTTTGGGCTCAATGGCAACCCGAATAACGGGCTCGGGGAAGTCCATTGACTCCAAAATTACAGGATTTTTTTCGTCGCACAAGGTATCGCCGGTGCCAGTGCTCTTGAGACCAACACATGCGGCAATGTCCCCGGCAAATACTTCGTCCACATCCTGCCTATGGTTGGAGTGCATAAGCACTATGCGCCCGATTCTTTCGGTTGTTCCCTTTGTTGAGTTGTAGACCGATGAGCCAGCCTTCAATGTGCCGGAATAGACGCGGAAAAAGCACAGCTTTCCAACATGAGGATCAACTGCAATCTTGAATGCAAGGGCAGAGAAGGGCTCCTTGTCGGAAGAAATGCGGTGCATCTCTTCTCCGGTTTGGGGATTGAAGCCCTTAATATCCTCCACATCCACAGGAGAAGGAAGAAAATCCACAATTGCGTCAAGCAGTAGCTGTACACCTTTGTTTTTGTACGAAGAGCCTACCGTAACAGGCACCATAATGTTGCTTAGAGTGGCTTTGCGGATGCCGGTCTTTATCTCCTCTATGGTCAGCTCTTCCCCTCCCAAATATTTTTCGAGAAGGGCGTCATCGGTTTCTGCTACGCAGTCCAACATTTTGGTGCGGTATTCCTCGGCCAACTCCATGTATTCATCAGGAATTTCGTCAACGACAATATTTTTACCCAAATCGTCATTGTAGAAAACGGCCTTCATCTGCACCAAGTCAATGATTCCCTTGAACTGGTCCTCTGCACCTATGGGGAGCTGAATGGGCACCGGATTACAGTTCAGTCTTTCCCTCATCATCCTGACAACATTGAAAAAGTCTGCGCCCATAATGTCCATTTTGTTGACATACGCCAAACGCGGAACCTTATATTTATCAGCTTGGCGCCACACAGTTTCCGACTGGGGTTCTACACCGCCTTTCGCACAAAAAACAGTGACTGACCCGTCAAGAACACGCAAGGAACGCTCAACTTCGACTGTGAAGTCCACATGTCCCGGGGTATCAATAATATTAATTCTGTGATTTTTCCAAAAACAGGTAGTGGCGGCAGAAGTAATGGTAATTCCTCTTTCCTGCTCCTGCACCATCCAGTCCATTGTTGCCGAACCTTCGTGGGTTTCACCGAGTTTGTGGGTTCTACCGGTATAGAACAAAATGCGTTCGGTTGTTGTGGTTTTACCGGCATCAATGTGGGCCATAATACCTATATTTCTGGTTAACTCTAAAGGTACCTGCCTTGGCATATAGTCCTCCTAACATTAGCTCAAAAAATAAAACTAAAACATAATAAACTGATTTACCATCTGAAATGCGAGAATGCCTTGTTGGCTTCAGCCATCTTGTGGACATCATCGCGCTTCTTGACAGACCCGCCTGTATTGTTGGCGGCATCCATGATTTCGGCAGCGAGTCTTTCCCTCATGGTCTTTTCAGAACGGTTGCGGGCGCTCAATCTAATCCAGCGCAACGCCAAAGTTTGACGCCTGTCTTCGCGAACCTCCACAGGGACCTGATAGTTGGCGCCGCCGACGCGCCTTGCCTTTACTTCTAAAACCGGCTTTACATTCTCAAAGGCTTGCTCAAAGACTTCAAGGGGGTCTTTACCTGTCTTTGTTCTGATAATGTCAAAGGCGTCATAGACAATTCTTTGCGCGACACCTTTTTTGCCGTCCAACATAATGTTGTTTATCAGCCGAGTGACAAGCTTTGAGTTGTAAACGGGATCTGCTAAAACATCTCGTTTTGGAACAGAACCTCTTCTTGGCATGTACTTCTCTCCTTCATAGCAATGATATCATCGGTACTCGCCTGTTATAAATAACATTCGTATCCAATACAGAGGCATTAATGTATATTAACGCCACTACATTGAGTGTACGATTCCTGTTATTTCACAGCGCTTTTGGGTCTTTTTGCTCCGTATTTGGATCTGCCCTGCATCCTGTTGGCAACACTCTGGGCATCCAGTGTACCGCGTATTACATGATAGCGGACACCAGGCAAGTCCCTAACACGGCCGCCGCGAATAAGAACAACGCTGTGTTCCTGAAGGTTATGGCCGATACCGGGGATGTAGGTTGTAACCTCAATGCCGTTGGTCAGCCTTACCCTCGCGACTTTACGAAGAGCCGAGTTAGGCTTTTTGGGTGTAAAGGTTGTCACTTTTGTGCAAACACCGCGCTTTTGGGGAGAATTTTGATCAATCCAAATGCGCTTCATGGTGTTGAAGCCCTTTGTGAGTGCCGGAGCCTTGGACTTCTTTCTGGCAACCTCCCTGCCTTTCCTCACGAGCTGATTAAAGGTTGGCATACTGCACCTCCTTTTTGCTTTTTTATTTCAAAGGAAAACCCTTGATTCACAAAACACACAAGGCTGATTTTAACATTAACCTACCTCGTCTGTCAACTCATTTTCGGCGTTTTCAATATTAATATTTGAATAGCTCTTCATTCCGGTGCCGGCGGGAATGAGCTTGCCGATAATGACATTCTCTTTCAGGCCGATAAGGTCGTCCACCTTGCCCTTGATGGCGGCATCTGTGAGCACCCTCGTAGTCTCTTGGAAGGAAGCCGCAGACAAGAAGCTGTCGGTAGCCAAAGATGCCTTTGTGATTCCCAGCAGTACGGGGGTAGCGGTAGCCTCCATCAGGCCTTCCTCCCCTGCTGCTATTCTTTCCCTTACAAGCCTGTTTTGATACTCAAATTCCGTCTTTTCCACCAAGGAGCCAGGCAAGAGATTGGTGTCCCCGCTCTCTTCAACCCTGACCTTCTTCATCATCTGACGGATGATGACTTCAATGTGCTTGTCGTTGATGTCAACACCCTGCAGGCGATAAACATGCTGGATTTCACGGATGATGTAGTTTTGCACGGCTTCAATGCCGAGAATTTCGAGAATCTTGTGGGGATCTGCGGAACCGTCGGTCAACAAGTCACCGGGGACAACCATATCCCCTTCCTTTACGCTGACATGGGAGCCGTAGGGAATGTGGTATTTACGCTCCTCCAGCTTCTCTTTGTTGGTGATAATGAGATAGCGGCTGCCGCCATCCTCTTCAAAACGCACCTGTCCCGCAATTTCGGAAATAATGGAAAGCTTCTTTGGCTTTCTCGCCTCAAAAAGTTCCTCAACGCGCGGCAAACCTTGGGTGATGTCCTCGGCACTGACGATACCGCCTGTATGGAAGGTACGCATTGTAAGCTGAGTACCGGGCTCGCCGATGGACTGGGCGGCAATAATTCCCACAGCCTCACCCACAGTGACAGGATCGCCGGTAGCAAGATTCTTGCCGTAGCACTTGGCGCAAACGCCGTGCACCGATTCGCAGGTCAGTACGGAACGGATTCTGATTTCATTGGGGAGATTGTGTTTTTTCAAGGTTTTGATGATTATCTCGGCTTCCATGTCCCCTACCATGACAGAGTTTTCAACCAAGACCTCGCCTGTTTCGGGATCCACAAAGTCTTCCACAAGGAAGCGACCTATAAGCCTTTCCTCAAAGCTCTCAACGACTTCCTTACCGTCCATAATGTCGGAAATCACAATGCCGTTAGTAGTCTTGCAGTCATCTTCCCTGACAATGACATCCTGGCTGACATCGACCAAGCGGCGGGTAAGGTAACCGGAGTCTGCGGTACGCAAAGCGGTATCCGCAAGGCCCTTTCTGGCGCCGCGGGAAGACAGGAAGTATTCAAGAACATTGAGGCCTTCCCTGTAATTTGCGCGGATGGGTATTTCAATGGTCTTACCTGAAGTGTTAACGATAAGGCCGCGCATCCCCGCCAACTGTTTCAACTGCCCCATAGAGCCGCGGGCCCCGGATTTTACCATCATATACAAGGGATTGTTGGGGCTCATATTTTCGGTAATCATGTCTGTTACCTTTTTGGTGGTATCGTCCCAAACCTTGATTACCCTGTCGTGCTTTTCATCATCGGAAAGAAGGGCATGGTAATACTGCCGCTCGATATCCTCAATCTCTTTTTCCGCTTCTTCAAGCAGTCCTTTTTTCTCTTTCGGGATAACAATATCGGTGACAGCAATGGTGATGGCGCCCTTTGTGGAGTACTCAAAGCCCAAAGCCTTGATTTCATCAAGCACTTCGGCGGTAACAGCCGGGCCGTGAATCTTGATGCACTTGTCTATGATTTTGCCAAGCTGCTTTTTATCAACGACATAATCAATTTCAAACTTCAGGAAGTTTTCTTCCTTGGTTCTGTCAACAATGCCCAAATTCTGCGGGATGGGAGTGTTGAAAATGATCCTGCCCACAGTGGTTTCAATCAGCTGAGAAATCTCTTTGCCGTTAAATACGCCTCTCCTGCGAATCTTGATTATTTCATGAATGTCAATATTTCCTGCCTCATAGGCCATGAGGGCTTCGTTGACATCCTTGAAAACCTTTGGATTTTCAGGCTTTTCAGGCAGCAACATTGTCAGGTAGTATGCGCCCAAAACCATGTCCTGGGTGGGCACAACAACAGGACGCCCGTCAGAAGGCTTCAACAAGTTGTTGGAAGCCAGCATAAGGAGCCGAGCCTCCGCCTGAGCCTCTGCCGACAAAGGTACATGGACAGGCATCTGGTCGCCGTCAAAGTCAGCGTTAAAGGCGGTACATACCAAGGGATGGAGCTTAATGGCTCTGCCTTCCACCAATACCGGCTCGAATGCTTGAATACCGAGCCTGTGAAGGGTGGGAGCGCGGTTGAGGAGCACAGGATGTCCTTTAATCACGGTCTCCAGCGCGTCCCAAACCTCTGTTTTGGCGCGCTCAACCATCTTTCTGGCGGATTTGATGTTGCCGGCTACGCCGGTTTCAACAAGCCTCTTCATAACAAAGGGCTTGAAAAGCTCGAGAGCCATTTCCTTGGGCAAACCGCACTGGTAAATCTTGAGTTCCGGGCCTACAACGATAACGGAACGGCCGGAATAGTCAACGCGCTTACCCAGAAGGTTCTGCCTAAACCTACCCTGCTTGCCCTTTAGCATGTCGGACAAGGATTTCAAGGGGCGGTTGTTGGGCCCTGTAACGGGGCGGCCCCGCCTGCCGTTATCGATGAGGACATCGACGGCCTCTTGGAGCATGCGCTTTTCGTTGCGCACGATAATGTCGGGCGCACCAAGCTCCAACAGTTTCTTTAAGCGGTTGTTTCTATTTATCACGCGGCGGTAAAGATCATTGAGGTCGGAAGTGGCAAACCTTCCGCCGTCGAGCTGCACCATTGGGCGCAAGTCGGGAGGAATGACCGGCAAAACGGTAATAATCATCCACTCCGGGCGGTTTCCCGATGCCCGGAAGGATTCCACGACTTCCAGGCGCTTTAAGAGGCGGATGCGCTTTTGGCCGGTGGCGGTTTCAAGGCCTTCTTTAATCTCCTTGGCCAGTTCATCCAAATCTATTTCAGCCAAAAGCTTGTAGATATATTCGGCGCCCATGCCGGCCTCAAAATCGTCTTCGTACTTTTCGCGCATGTCGCGGTACTCTTTTTCATTGAGCAGCTGCTTCTTCTCAAGGGGTGTGCTTCCGGGGTCTGTTACGATGTATGCAGCAAAGTACAAAACCTTTTCCAAAAGGCGGGGGGACATATCAAGGATAAGGCCCATTCTTGAAGGAATACCTTTGAAGTACCAAATGTGAGATACGGGAGCGGCAAGCTCAATGTGCCCCATTCTCTCACGCCTGACCTTGGCGCGAGTGGCTTCCACGCCGCACCTGTCGCACACCTTGCCCTTGTAGCGGATGCGCTTTAACTTGCCGCAATGGCATTCCCAGTCCTTTGTGGGACCGAAAATTCTTTCGCAGAACAAGCCGTCCCGCTCGGGCTTTAATGTGCGGTAATTTATAGTTTCAGGCTTTTTTACTTCGCCGTAAGACCATTCACGAATTTTTTCCGGAGAGGCAAGACCTATCTTTATCGATTCAAAATTAACAAATTCCACAGAAAAAACCCCTTCCGTTATTCAATATCGTCATCGAAATCTTGTTCTTCTTCGATGAAGACTTCCTCGCCAAGATCGCCGAAATCATCATCTTCATCAGAGGAAACATCGTCTTCGTACAGGTCTACATCTTCCACAGCAAACCCTTCAAGCTCGCTGTCAATCTGAACACCCATAAAGGCGCTTTCGTCCATCTTGTTGAGCCCGATGTCGTCATCATCGTCAAAGGACTGCTTGAGGTCAATCTCGTTTTTGTTTTCGTCAAGCACCTTAACATCAAGGCACAAGGACTGGAGTTCCTTAATCAAGACCTTGAAGGATTCGGGTATGCCGGGCTTGGGCACATTCTGGCCTTTTACAATGGCTTCATAGGTCTTGACCCTGCCCACCACATCGTCGGATTTTACCGTCAGAATCTCTTGCAGTGTATAGGCAGCGCCGTAAGCCTCAAGAGCCCAAACCTCCATTTCTCCGAAGCGCTGGCCGCCAAACTGGGCCTTACCGCCAAGGGGCTGCTGTGTAACCAGCGAGTATGGGCCTGTGGAGCGGGCGTGAATCTTATCATCAACAAGGTGATGGAGTTTGAGGAAGTACATGTAACCGACAGTGACCTTGTTGTCAAAGGGCAAGCCGGTGCGGCCATCAAAGAGAACTGTCTTGCCGTCGGCGTCAAGCCCTGCTTCTTTCAGGCACTCGATAATGTCGTCTTCGTTGGCGCCGTCAAATACCGGTGTTGCAACCTTCCAGCCCAACACTCTAGCCGCATACCCAAGGTGCACTTCCAAAACCTGTCCGATATTCATACGGGAGGGAACGCCCAAGGGGTTAAGGACAATGTCCAAAGGCCTGCCGTCGGGCAAGAAGGGCATATCCTCCTGCGGCAGGATGCGGGAAACAACGCCCTTGTTTCCGTGGCGGCCAGACATTTTGTCGCCTACGGAAATCTTTCTCTTTTGCGCCACATAGACGCGGACAACCATGTTGACGCCGGGGCTCAGTTCGTCGCAGTTTTCCCTAGTAAAGACCTTGACATCAACGACAATGCCATACTCGCCATGGGGCACTTTGAGGGAAGTGTCTCTTACCTCCCTTGCCTTTTCGCCGAAAATGGCGCGCAGCAGGCGCTCTTCCGCTGTCAGCTCGGTTTCGCCTTTAGGCGTAACTTTACCAACAAGTATATCGCCCGCCCTGACTTCGGCACCGATATGAACAATGCCTCTCTCGTCCAAGTCTTTGAGGGCGTCTTCACCAACATTGGGGATATCCCGGGTGATTTCTTCGGGCCCTAATTTTGTGTCGCGGGCTTCAATTTCGTATTCTTCAATGTGGATTGAAGTAAAGACATCGTCCCGGACAATTTTTTCATTTATAAGAATGGCGTCCTCGTAGTTGTAGCCTTCCCAAGGCATGAAACCAACAAGCACATTTTTGCCAAGGCTCAACTCTCCATCGCAGGTGGCGGGCCCGTCAGCGATGACCTCGCCCTTTTCCACCCGGTCTCCAATGTTGACCATTGGCCTTTGATTAATACAAGTGCCTTGGTTGGAGCGCATAAACTTGATTAGCTTGTACTGGTCAAGTTCCCCGGAATCTGTGCGTATCACAATTTCATCGGCGCTGACCTTTTCCACAACACCGGAATTCTTAGAGATGACAAGTACGCCGGAATCCCTGGCCGCCTTGTACTCCATGCCCGTGCCCACAATGGGGGCCTCGGTTTTAAGGAGGGGAACCGCCTGCTTCTGCATGTTAGAACCCATTAGGGCGCGGTTGGCGTCGTCGTTTTCGAGGAAGGGAATCATGGCCGTGGCAACGGAGACCAGCATCTTGGGAGACACATCCATGTAGTCAACCTTGTCGCGATCGATCTCTTTAAACTCGTCGCGCACGCGGCAATTTATCTTTTTGTTGATAAACCTGCCGTTTTCGTCAAGGGGCTCGTTTGCCTGGGCAATATTAAACTCGTCTTCCACATCGGCGCTCATGTAAATAACTTCAGGCAATACAACACCTGTGGCCTTATCAACCTTTCTGTAAGGTGCTTCGATAAAGCCATAGTTGTTAATTCTTGCGTATGTGGCAAGGTAAGAGATAAGGCCGATGTTGGGTCCTTCCGGGGTCTCAATGGGGCACATACGGCCGTAATGGCTGTAGTGAACATCGCGGACCTCAAAGCTGGCCCTGTCGCGGGACAATCCGCCGGGGCCGAGAGCCGATAAGCGGCGCTTGTGAGTCAGCTCTGACAAGGGGTTGGTCTGGTCCATGAATTGGGACAAGGGGGATGAACCGAAAAACTCCTTGATGGCTGCAACCACAGGCCTGATGTTTATCAAAGATTTCGGGTCAATTACATCCATGTTCTGGGCCTGCAGGGTCATCCTCTCTTTGACGACCCTCTCCATGCGGGAAAAACCAATCCTGAACTGGTTTTGCAGCAGCTCGCCCACAGAGCGGACGCGCCTGTTGCCCAAATGGTCAATATCATCAAGGTTGCCGATTCCATGTGCCAAGCAGATGACATAATTTATCGAAGCATACACATCATCGGCGATGATGTGCTTCGGGATAAGCTGGTCCATGGAGGCCTTGATGGCTTCCTTTATATCCTCTTCGGTATCGTTTTCATCAAGTATCTTCTTGAGGACGCTAAAGCGCACCTTTTCGTTTATATGAAGGTCGGAAATATCAAAATCGATAAAATTCCTGATGTCCACCATGCCGTTGGATATCACTTTAATCTCTTTGCCGTTGACATCGAGGGAAACCTCGGCCACACCGGCAACGTCCATTTCGTAGGCCTTTTCGCGGGTGATGACTTCGCCTTCTTCAACCAAAATCTCACCCGTCAAGGGATTAACAACCGGCTTTAAGGCCGTCCTCCCGGTGATTCTCTGTACGATGGACAGCTTTTTGTTGTATTTATACCGCCCTACCTTTGACAGGTCGTATCTGCGGGCATCGAAAAACAGCCCATCGATATGAGTTTGTGCGCTCTCGACCGTGGGAGGCTCACCGGGACGCAGCTTGCGGTATACTTCCAGCAAAGCCTCTTCGGTGTTTTTGGTCACATCCTTTTCAATGGTGGCCTTTATGCGGTCGTCTTCGCCGAAAAGGTTCAAAATATCCTCGTCGGTGGAAAGACCCAAAGTCCTGATAAAGGTAGTGACAGGCAATTTCCTGTTTTTATCTATACGGACATAGAATACATCGTTTGAATCGGTTTCATATTCAAGCCAAGCGCCGCGGTTGGGGATAATGGTAGCGCTAAATAGCTGCTTTCCCGTTTTGTCGTGGTCCATGCTGTAGTAAATGCCGGGAGAGCGGACTAACTGGGAGACAACAACGCGCTCGGCGCCGTTGATTATGAAGGTTCCGTTTTCCGTCATCAATGGAAATTCGCCCATGAAGACTTCGGAATCCTTAATTTCCCCGGTTTCCTTGTTATAAAGCCTGGCCGTCACACGCAGAGGAGCGGCATAGGTAACATCGCGGATCTTACATTCTTCTACGCTGTATTTGGGGTTTTCATCAACATGGTAATCTATAAACTCAAGGACAAGATTTCCCGTAAAGTCTGTGATTGGAGATATTTCTTCAAATACTTCTTTGAGGCCTTCTTCGATAAACCATTTGTAGGAGTTTTTCTGGACCTCAATCAGGTTTGGCATCTCCAAGACTTCGTTAATCTTTGAAAAGCTCATCCTTGTCGTTTTACCGTACTTCACTGGTTTAACATTAACCATATGTTTAACCACTCCAACACTTTATTTTGTGACATTTGACAGCCCTTGAAACACCAAAATGCCCATCATTGGGCAAAAATATCCATTTTAGTACAGTTTACCATTATATCGCAAGATACCGCCAAAGTCAATGATTTTTTTATGGATTAGCAAAAGAATTACAAAATTTTGTTTTCAGATAAAAAGGGCAAAAATATAGAATAGGTAAAGCCCCTGCGGTTATAACCCATAAAGAGGTGTAAAAGCAGAGGCTATCCTATCCACCGGAATTTTTAGAATAAGATAACTTGAAAATATGTTCACCTTTGTTTTGGACTTATCTATCATAACATTCCCTTTTAATCCTGACTTTCACTGACCAACTGTGCAAAATTTACTTGAGACAGCTTCTCGCGCACAAGTTTTGACACATCTTCAAAAATCTCATGCACCTTGCATTTTCCCTCAATGTTGCGCTGGCAAGGATTCTCCTCACTGAGGCATCGATTGATGTAAAACTCCCCTTCAATTGCCGATATGACATCGTATAAAGTGAGTTTTTCCGGATCGACGGCAAGCTTATAGCCCCCATTGGTGCCCTTGAAAGATTCCACTATTTTAGCTTGAACGAGTGAGTGCAGTATCTTTAAGGAAAACCTCAAGGTAACATCTGTGCCGTCAGCTATGACGCGGGCCCCGGTGATTTTGTTCCTGCCCGCAAGAAAGGTGACAATCCTGATGGCATAATCAGATTCTCTTGTTAAATGCAAAAACTTCACCCCTTAATTTAATATAACCATCCATTATTCCAAAAAGTCCTTGAGTTTCTTGCTCCGGCTTGGGTGGCGCAGCTTTCTTAAAGCTTTCGCCTCAATTTGCCTGATTCTCTCACGAGTTACATTGAAAACCTTGCCTACCTCCTCAAGGGTGCGGCTCCGGCCGTCTTCGAGCCCGAAGCGCAGGCGCAAAACCTTTTCCTCGCGAGGTGTCAAGGTGCTGAGCACTTCGCTGAGCTGCTCACGCAGCAGGGTGTGGGAAGCGGCTTCGGCAGGAGCGGGGGCGTCTTCATCTGGGATAAAGTTGCCAAGGTGGCTGTCCTCTTCCTCGCCGATGGGGGTTTCAAGAGAAACCGGCTCTTGTGCCACCCGCATGATTTCCCGCACCTTTTCCACAGGCATGTCCAACTCGCTGGCCACTTCCTCGGCGGTGGGCTCATGCCCGTTTTTGTGAAGCAACAGACTGCTTACCTTTTTGACCTTGTTTATGGTCTCCACCATGTGGACGGGGATGCGGATCGTCCTTGCCTGGTCGGCAATGGCCCTTGTTATGGCTTGCCTAATCCACCATGTGGCATAGGTGGAGAATTTAAAGCCCTTGGTATAGTCAAACTTCTCCACTGCCTTCATAAGACCCATGTTGCCCTCTTGAATCAAATCCAGAAACTGCATTCCTCTGCCTACATAGCGCTTTGAGATGCTCACCACAAGCCTGAGGTTGGCTTCGGACAGGCGCCTCTTGGCTTCCTGGTCACCTTGAGCTATGCGCATGGCAAGCTCGATTTCTTCCTCTGGAGTGAGCAACGGATAGCGACCTATTTCCTTTAGGTAAACCTTCACAGGGTCGTCAATGGCTATGAGGTCATTGTTAAGGGAAACCTCGGAATCCTCGGCATCGGGCACATCAAGAGTAAAATCGCTGTCTACCAACGCAGCTTCATCTTCAGCGTCATCAATGATTTTGATGTTCTGCTCTTCGAGGGTATCGTACAGCTTGTCCAACTGCTCAAGGTCCAATTCCAAATCATCCAACGACTCTATAATTTCAGCCGTTGTCAAGGTACCAGTAGCCTTTCCGGCTTCAATCAGTTCCTTTAAGGTCTTTTTATTTTCGCTCATCATTGCACTCCTTTATTTTTACGCTCATAAAGTTTTTTGGTATATTCTAAAATCTCTTGTTCTGAAGCGGCTTTTGTAACATCAATGCTCTTCTTTTCAATAATTAAAGTATCGATAAGGTTGCAAAGCTCATCTTTGTTTGCGACGAATTCCGAGTTTTTGGCAATAATCCCTGAAATAACCCCTATTTCTTCCTGATTATAGTCATCATAAAAGGAAGTTATTCCCGAAAAAACACCATCCTTTATTTTATCGCAAATCGAGCAAAATAACCGTCTGTTAAAATCCGTTACGAAATCTTGTTCCGTTAGTTTCCCTTCAGCCGCCTTGAAAAGCTCGGGATTTCTGATGAGTAGTGCAATTATGGCTTCTTCCGCCGCCACCGCTTTCGGGTATCTCATTTTTTGCGGGTCGGGTTTTGTGATTTCACCTGCCGGCAGCTTATTAGGCTTTAGTATCCGGCTTTTTTCCCTGTACAGCCTGCGCTTTTGCACTTCCGCCAGTTGAAGGGCAATGGCTCCCTTGTCCACATTCAACTCCTGCGATAGCTTTGAGGCATATACATCTTGTTCGATGGGGTCGGCGGTATCCGCCAATATTTTGACGGCTTCTTTGAGATACGAAACCCTGCCGTCCAAGGCATCCAAATTAAAGCCTTCTTTTAGCTTTTGCATCTTGTACTCTATGTCGTTTTTTGAACCTTCAAGCAGTTTTCTGAAACTGTCAGCGCCCTTTTTCTTTATGTACTCATCAGGGTCCTTGGCTCCCGGCAGTGTCAAGACCTTTACCTTTACAGGATTGCCCGCCAGTATGCCCATCGCTCGGGCAGTAGCCTTTTGCCCTGCCTCATCGGCATCATAGGCGATTACAATTTCGTCGGCGTAGCGGGACAGGAGGCTTGCCTGCTCTTTAGTCAAGGAAGTTCCTAAAGTTGCAACTGCATTTGTAAAGCCCGCTTGGTGCAGCGCTATGACATCCATATACCCTTCCGCCAGTATCAGTACCCTTTCCTTGCTGTTTTTGGCAAAGTTAAGGGCAAAGAGATGATAACTTTTCTTAAAAATAATCGTGTCGGAAGTGTTGATGTATTTTGCCGAGGAATCGTCCATTGCCCTGCCGCCAAACCCAATAACATTCCCCCTCAAATCAATTATGGGAAAAATTATTCTGTTGCGGAATTTGTCGTAACTTGAGCCGCTTTTATTTTTGACGGCCAAATCTGCCATTTGCAGCTCAGACGCGGAAAAACCCTTTGATTTCATGTGGGAAATCAACAAATCCCACGAATCCGGAGCGTATCCGAGCCCGAAATGCTTTATGGTCGAAGGGGTAAGGCCTCTGCCTAAAAGGTAATCAAGGGCAACCTTTCCTTCCGCAGCCGTCAAATTTTTGTAAAAGAATCTGGCAGCTTCTCGGTTTGCTTCATACAGCCGAGCGCGCAGCTTTGACATGTTGTCGTCAAGGCCCTCGGCAGGAAGGGCGATCCCTGCCCTCTGGGCGAGAAACTTGATAGATTCCACATAATCGAGGTTTTCAATCCTTCTGACAAAACCAATCACATCGCCGCCTGCACCACAGCCAAAACAGTAAAAGGATTCGGTCTCGGGATAAACGGTAAAGGACGGGGTTTTTTCGCCATGGAAAGGGCACAGCCCCACAAGGTTGCTTCCCCTGCGCTTTAGGCTCACATAACTAGACACAATGCTTTCAATATCGTTCCTCATCTTGAGTTCATTGATGAACTCCATACTAAAGGCCATCCCGCAGCACCCCTTTCCCGACATTACACTATTGTAAAGTTATTAATCTTTACATCAATACCATCCTGCAGGTATATACAGGCTTCTGAAAAGCCTGATGGCGAACCGGTCGGTCATTCCGGCGATATAGTCGCAAACCGCCCTGTCTATGCCTTCATTTTCTAATACCGACTTTGATTCTTCGGGCAGATTTTCGGGATGTTTGACAAAATATTGGTACAGCGTTTTGACCAGACCCTCGGCCTTTTCTTCAAGTTGTTTGACCCGTTCGGCTCTATATACATTTACCAATACAAAATCATAAATCTCGTCAAATGCTTTTTGAACCTCCATGTCCAGCGTAATGTCGTCAATGCTGTTTTCCACGACAGAATTTATCAGGATGGAAATTCGCTCCCTGCCGCTTTTCCCCAGCACTTCAAGGGCGTTTCTTGGTAAATCGCTGTCTTTTATCATCCCTGCCCTGATGGCGTCGTCAATATCGTGGTTAATATAGGCGATTCTGTCGGAAATTCTGGCTACCTTTCCCTCCAAAGTGGCTGGATTTCCCGCCATGGTATGGTTTAAAATCCCGTCCCTCACTTCAAAGGAAAGGTTCAGCCCCTTTCCTTTGTTGGCGAGAAGGTCTACCTCACGCAAGCTCTGCTCGTAATGCCTGAAGGGAAACGGGCAGACTTCCGATAAAGCTCTCTCCCCTGCATGTCCAAAGGGAGGATGCCCCAAATCATGGGCCAAGGCGATGGCTTCCGTCAAATCCTCATTAAGCCTTAAAGCCCTTGCGATTGTGCGGGCAACACGCGCTACCTCCATTGTGTGGGTCAGCCGAGTGCGATAGTGGTCCCCTTCGGGGATGAGAAAAACCTGTGTCTTAAATTTTAGGCGGCGAAAAGAATTGTCATTGACAATCCTGTCTATATCAAGCTGAAAAGGGGTTCTGATGGAGCATTCTTCTTCGAAATTGACCCTTCCTTTTGAATTTGCAGACAGTGTAGCGTATTTTGACAGGGTCATCTTTTCTATTTCTTGAGTTCTTTCCCTTATGTTCATTCAAACTCTCCTAAAAGGTAATCGAGAGAAACTGGAAGAAGCCGGATAAAACCCTTCTATCAATATAATACTCTAAATTTTTATAAACTCCTTTAATAATACAAAAAAATTAAAATTTTTCATAACTTTCCCCAATTATTTCCGCTAAAGCACTGCCTTTTGACACATCTTTAAGCTGCAGCTCAAAGTCAAAATAGGACTCTTTAGGAATGGAAAAACCCACAACTACCTCATCCCTAAAGTCGGTTTTACCGATTTTCCCGCCACAGCGCAACACCAAATCCTTAAACTGCTCAAAAAAGGAATAGGGCAGCGATATCTCGGCGTTGACAGCCTGCTTTAATGTGACGATTCCGGCTGCCTCCACAGCCAACGCGGCCGTGTGTGAATAAGCGCGAACAAGACCCCCAGCCCCAAGCAACACGCCGCCAAAATACCGGACAATTACAAGCACAATGTCAAAAAGCCCGTTTTTCAAGAGCACTTCCAAGGCTGGCAGACCCGCAGTTCCTTGGGGCTCTCCCGCGTCGGAATACCGCCTGAAATTCCCTTCTCGCAAAACATAGGCATATACAACATGAGAAGCATCCCGGTGGGCGGCTTTTATTTCATTTATGTACGCCACCGCTTCTTCTTCCTCTTGAACAGGCTTTATGTACCCTATAAACTGGGAGCGCTTTTCAACATACTGCACCGTAACGGCGCCTTTAACGGTTTTATAGCCCAACACAGCACCCCCGTGTTAACATAAAATTGAAAACGCCAAAATATAGACGGCGCTGTTTTACGCCGTCTATATTCTGAAGTAAGCTGAAATGTTTCTTTTGAAACTACTTCTGGCTCTGTTCAAGACGCCTGTTAAATCTGTCAACGCGTCCTCCTGTGTCGACCAGCTTCTGCTTACCGGTGAAGAAGGGATGGCATTTTGAGCAAATTTCAACCCTTATATCCTTCTTTGTGGAGCGAGTGACAAAGCTTTCACCGCAAGCGCAAGTGACTGTAGTTTCCTCGTAATTGGGATGTATATTCTGCTTCATATCAAAACTCCGTTTCTACGGCGAATATTTTTTGTCCAAAGCCATAACTCGCCGCGCCATGGCTTTAGTTTAGAAATGAAACACATTTTTTGCGAAAATCGCTTTAAAAGTATAGCATAATTTAGAATAAAATGCAAGACTATTAAACATCATTTTTTATTAAATCGTCCAAGGTTTCCCTTTTCACTATAATTCTCGGTTTTCCGTCCCTTATCATGACGACGGCGGGCCGGGTCAGCCTGTTGTAGTTAGAGGACATGGAGTAGTTGTAAGCTCCGGTTGCCAAAACCGCAACAATGTCTCCCTCTTGTACTGAGGGAACCTCAACATCTTTTTGGATGATGTCCCCGCTCTCGCAGCTCTTTCCCGCAATGGTCACCTTCATAGTGCTTTGTTCCGACGCCCTGTTGGCCACCATAACGGTATATTTCGCACCGTATAAGGCATACCTCGGGTTGTCCGTCATGCCCCCGTCAATGCAGACATATGTGCGGGCCCCCGGAATATCCTTAACAAATCCGACGGTGTAGAGGGTTATGCCCGCTTCACCCACTATGGAGCGGCCGGGTTCTATGCAAATAAAGGGTACAGGAAAGTCAAGTTCCTCAGCCTTTTGCTTTAAAGCCGTTGAGACTTCCTCAATATATGTAGCAAGGGGGGTGGGGTCGTCCTCACGGACATATTTTATGCCAAAGCCTCCGCCTAAATTGAGTTCCTTCAAGTCAATACCCACTTCATCCCTGACTTTGGCCATAAAATCCATCATGACTCGGGCGGCCAAAACAAAGGGTTCAGCATCGAAAATTTGGGAGCCTATGTGGCA
>JAKOXU010000067.1 GCA_029780875.1 Bacillota bacterium
GTAAACGCAGGGGAAGAGGAGCGTCGCCGCGCCCTTGTGGACTTTGCCCTGCCCAAAAACATTCAAAACATGAAAGACGCCCTCTCCCGCTACCGCATAACTTACGACAACTGGTTTTTCGAAAGCGTCCTGCATGAAGACGGCGAGCTGAAAGCGGCAATCGACATGTTAAACGAAAAGGGCCTGACCTATGAAAAGGACGGCGCCCTGTGGTACAAAGCCACCCTTTTCCGCGCCGAAAAGGACGAGGTACTAATCCGCTCCAACGGCACCCCCACCTATTTTGCCGCAGATATAGCCTACCACTACAACAAATTTTCCAAACGGGGCTTTGACATATGCATCAACATTTGGGGCGCCGACCACCACGGCCATGTGGCGCGCCTCAAGGGAGTCATGGACGCGTTAGGGTTATCGGGCGACAATCTCCACATAGTGCTCATGCAGCTTGTGCGCCTGACCCGTGGCGGGGAAATCGTGAAAATGAGCAAACGCACCGGCAAGGCCATTTCCCTCACCGATTTGCTGGAGGAAGTGCCGGTAGACGCCGCCCGCTTCTTCTTCAATTTAAGCTCCCCCAACTCACAAATGGAGTTTGATCTGGACCTTGCCGTCGAGCAGTCGGCCCAAAACCCCGTCTACTATGTCCAATATGCCCACGCCCGCATTTGCAGCATCCTGCGCAATTTAGAGGCGGAAGGCATAAACCCCCGCCGGTGCAGTGAAGAAGAGCTGAAACTTCTCACCGCAAAGGAAGAAAAAGAACTCATCATGCATTTAGGAGCCCTGACCGACACCATTATCTCGGCAGCAAAGGACTACGACCCGGCAAGGGTTACCCGCTACTGCATCGAGCTTGCCACCCTTTTCCACAGGTTTTACAACGCCTGCCGCGTCAAGGGTGAGGCGGAACCCCTCATGTCGGCACGGCTCAACCTTTGCCTCTGTGTCAAAACCGTCCTTAAAAACCTTCTCGACATGCTAAAGATAGAAGCCCCCGAAAGCATGTAATTTACAAAAGCGGGTGTGGAAAGTGCAAAAAAAACGGCGCATAAAACTGCTTGACGAAATAAGGGGCTTTTGCATTCTCCTCATGGTAATTTACCATGCCCTTTACGACGCGGTATATATCCTTGAGATTGAAAGTGTCAAGGATATATTTTTCAAGCTCACCTTTTTCCAGCCCTTCGTGGCCGCAATTTTCGTCATACTGTCGGGCATATCCTCCCGCCTGTCAAGCAACAACATAAAGCGGGGCATAAAGCTGCTTATAATCTCAATTTTGCTGACCCTTGCCACCCGCATAATAATCCCCGACCAGACCATATATTTCGGCATAATCCACATGCTGTCCATCTCAATCCTGGTCTTTGCCCTTGCCCGCCCCCTAATCGACAAAATTCCCCCGGCGGCGGGAGCGGCAGTGAGCATCCTACTCTTTTTCTTGACCTACGGACTTCAGTACGGCTATATAGGAATAGAAAACATCCTTAAAATCTCCATATCCAAAAAGCTCTTTGACTACCTTTACCTATACCCCTTCGGCCTTCCCCACCAAGGCTTCTCCTCGGCCGACTACTTCCCCCTGATTCCGTGGCTTTTCATCTTCCTTGCCGGGGCATACCTCGGAGTCTATGTCAAAAAAGGCAAAGGCGTCCCCAAATGGGCATACAAGGAGCGGGTTTCTTTCTTTTCCTTCCTCGGACGCCATTCCCTTATTGTCTACCTGCTCCACCAGCCGGCACTATACGGGCTCTTTTGGGCGTGGCAAAAGCTGTCCTCCCTTTTCTAATCCCCAAAAAGCACCCAATAAATTTTGCTACCCCAGTAAATATAAATATTGTCTTTCTCCCTCATAGCGAACGCCTGCTTCCCCTATTTTTAACCCCCGCAAAATTTTAAACAGCCAAAAGCCGCGCAAAGCCCGCCTTTGCGCGTTTTTTTATTCTCTCCTCCCCGCAAAACCAATTTATATCTCCTATCCAACCCCGTTTAATACCAAATTAACCCCGTTTATCCCCATTATAAAGATGTTTTTTTAGTCCCCAATAACCCCGCCCAACCACGGCACAATAAATTATCCCTTCTCCAAAACCCCTCAACGCCCCGTGAGACATTTACCTCAAACAGGCATAAAAAAACAGGCCGCATTTTGCGGCCTGTTGTTATTTTAGCGTAATCAGTTAATGAGTGCCTTTTCCGTATCCTTGTCAAAGATGTGGATTTTGTTTATGTTCATGGCAATCTTAATCTGGTCCCCGGCTTGAGCTGTGGAAGTAGGCGCAACCCTGGCTGTAATGTTGTTGCCCTCGCACACAAGGTAGAGGTAAATCTCGGCGCCCATCAGCTCGGTAAACTCAACGGTAGCCTCCACGATACCCTCGGGATAAGCGTCCAAAATCCTCTGCTCATCGCTGATATCCTCGGGACGGATACCCATAGTAACTTCCTTGTCGATGTAAGCGTCAAGCTGCCCCTTCTTGTTCTTCTCTTTGGGGATAATAATTTTGTACTTCTTGCCGGTCGACCTGCGGGTACGCTCGGAACCGAACTCGAAGTAGATATTGCCATCTTCGGCAATGAGCTTGCCGTCGATAAAGTTCATCTGGGGAGAACCCATAAACCCGGCCACAAAAAGGTTGGCGGGTTTTTCATACAGGTTCTGGGGCGTGTCCACCTGCTGGATAAAGCCGTCCTTCATGACCACTATCCTGTCGGCCATTGTCATAGCCTCGATCTGGTCGTGGGTAACATAGATAAAGGTGGTGCCCAGCTCCCTGTGCAGTTTGGAAAGCTCGGTACGCATCTGCGCGCGCAGTTTAGCGTCAAGGTTGGACAGCGGCTCGTCAAGCAAGAAGACCTTCGGCTCACGCACGATAGCACGGCCAAGGGCAACGCGCTGGCGCTGACCGCCTGACAAAGCCTTCGGCTTTCTGTCCAAAAGGTGAGTGATATCAAGAATACGAGCGGCCTCTTCAACGCGGCGCTTAATTTCGTCCTTGGGCGTCTTTCTCAAGCGAAGGCCAAAGGCCATATTCTCAAACACCGTCATATGGGGATAAAGGGCGTAGTTTTGGAACACCATAGCGATATCCCTGTCTTTGGGGGCCACATCGTTGACAAGCGTATTATCTATGTATATTTCTCCCTCAGTGATATCCTCCAATCCCGCTATCATTCGGAGGGTGGTAGATTTACCGCAGCCGGAGGGACCGACGAGAATGATAAATTCTTTATCCTTAATTTCCATATTAAAATTGGAAACCGCAGTAACTCCGCCGGGAAACCTTTTATATACACCCTTCAAAGTTAAGCTTGCCATACTATACCTCCTGAATATTTAAAAATTTCGACAATACATCACTTTAATATATATTACCACATTTCAAGATAAAATGCACTATTATTTTTGTACTAAAGTTTAACAAAAGTAAAAAATATAACTTGGCCATATTACACAAAATCAACCGACAAAATTTTACACAAAGTCAATCAGCAAAAATCCTCTCAAGCTCCTCTGCCGAAATGAGCCGGCTCTCTCCCTTTTCAAGGCACGGGTCAAGCTCTAACCCCCCCATTTTTGTGCGCTTCAGGTATATAAGCCCCAGCCCTACCGCCGCCAGCATCCGCTTTATCTGGTGATATTTCCCCTCATACAGCACAATTTCAACAAGGTACTGCCCCGACTCCCGCTCCCCGCTAATCTGCCTTATTTTAGCCGGCAAAAAGGCCGTGCCGTCGGAGAGCACAAGCCCCGCCTCAAAGGCTTCAACATGGGCAGGGGAGAGGGGCTTGTCCACCACCGCCTCATAAGTCTTGCTCACATGCTTGCTTGGAGCCAGCATCCTATGGGCAAAATCTCCGTCATCTGTGATAAGCACAAAGCCTTCGGTATCCTTGTCCAGCCTCCCGGCAGGGAAAAGGTCGCGCCACTTTATCTCCTCGGGCAAAAGGTCAATGACGGTCTTGCTCCTTTTGTCCCGGCTGGCGCACAGCACCCCCGCCGGCTTGTTCATCATAATGTATATATGCCTGTCCCGGGCCAGCTCCTGCCCTCCCACAGACACGGTATCCTTGTCAATATCCACCTTTTCGGCCGGGTCAGTCACCACCCTGCCGTTCAGCAGCACCTCGCCCGCTTTGATCAGGGCGCGCACATCTTTCCGGCTCCCATACCCCCGGATAGACAAGAGCCTGTCAATCCTCGTCATTTTAAAGCACTCCCATAAATATTAGGTGGCAAACCCTGCCCGCTATTCCAAATCCGGCGTCTCAAAGCCGTGCATAAATCCGTCCAAAGCAACCGAGCAGATATCCCCCCCGATAACCTTGTTTTTATAAACCAAAAGGTTTGCCCTGACCCCCTTTATCCCGTTGGGGTAATTCATAATGGTATATGTATACCTCTTGACCCTTTTCCCCGCATACTTTGTCAAATCAAACCCCTGTTTTTTCTGAATCTCGTTATAGTTTTTATAAACATCGTCAAAGACCTCGGGAATCCTCACTTCTTCCACTTCAACGGTTTGGTGGTCCACCTCCCAGCCAAACTGCTTAAGGAAAACCACCCGCTGGTCATTGGTCCCCGCCGCGTCTATCAGGGCACGCCCGGTTTCCCCCGCCTCATCGTCTCCCTTTGAAAAAAAGGCAGAGGCCACGGCTATCAGCACAATAACTGCCAAAAACAGTGCGAACAGGGCCTTTCGCGAAGTTTTTACCGAAAAGACAAACATCCCGAACACTCACCCTTTAATATTTGTGTTAAATGTATATGTCCAAAAGGGTGAAAATATTATACGGCCCCATTTTGCCGCCAACAGTTATTTTATCATATTTTCAAGGGAAATCAACGAGAAAAATCCGCCTAAATAAAGTCGAAAGATAAATATATTTCCTTGATTTTTCCCGCTTTTGGTAATAGAATAATTACAATATTATTTATAATCTCGGCATAAAAAGCACGGCACCCAACATAATACAAAGGGGATAAAACATATGCCAAGAAAGACAAAAAAAAGTCTATTAAACAACCTATCGGTAGTCTTTTTATTTATCACAGCCCTTCTCATGACAACTGCTACCTTGTTTTTTGCCGTGCAGCTGAATCTTGTGAAGAAGGACTTAAAAGCCCTTGAAAGCGAAAACCAGCTCCTCGCTGCCGATCTTGAAGAAACCCAAACCATCCTTGAGGAAATTCAAGGCAAACTGGTCTTGGCTGAAGGCAGGGCATCCTCCGCCGAAGCCGAGCTTGAAAAGGCAAAGGCAAACCCCAAAAAGGTGGTATACCTGACCTTTGACGACGGTCCTTCACCCTTAACCCCGAAAATCCTGTCCACCTTAAAGAAATACAATGTCAAGGCCACCTTTTTCGTGGTGGGCAACTCCTACCCCGAATACCTCAAACAGATAGCCGATGATGGCCACACAATCGGCCTTCACTCATACACCCACGACTACAAAAAGATTTACTCCTCCGAGGAAGCCTATTTCACCGATCTTCAGCAAATCTCAAACTTTGTAAAAGAAACCACCGGGATAGACTCCCGCATA
Organism: Bacillota bacterium; assembly: GCA_029780875.1. Lineage (GTDB taxonomy): Bacteria > Bacillota > Clostridia > Oscillospirales > Acutalibacteraceae > JAKOXU01. The sequence goes on from JAKOXU010000067.1 coordinate 5,551, forward strand.
ATCCGGTTCCCCGGCGGCTCCTCAAACACCGTCAGCCGCAAGTATAAAAAAGGCATCATGACTACCTTGACAAATCAGGTAAAGCAGCAGGGCTATGTCTACCACGACTGGAATGCCGACAGCGGCGACGCCAGCGGCAAAAACTACTCTCCCGAACAGCTGCTGCAAAATGTCAAGAACACTTCCTCTAGCCCCGTCATAAACCTGCTGATGCACGAAAAACAAGCCACATCCGACGCCCTTTCCTCCATCATCGAATATTACATTTCAAAGGGCTACGAATTCCGCCCCATCACCCTTGACACCATCCCCGTCCAGCACACCGTCAACAATTAAGGCCCCCTCGGTTGACACCTCCGCCCCAATAAGGTATAATTTATACAAAAATAATACATAATTTGTGAAAGGAAGGTTGAATTATGAATTTGAAAGGAACAAGAACAGAAGCCAATTTGATGGCGGCATTTTCCGGCGAATCTCAAGCGAGGAATAAATACACCTTCTACGCCAGCCAAGCCAAAAAGGAAGGTTACGAGCAAATAGCCGAGCTTTTCCTTGAAACCGCCGAAAACGAAAAACAGCACGCAAAAATTTGGTTTAAATATCTAAAGGGCGGGTCCATCCCCTCCACTTTGGAAAACTTAAAGGACGGCGCCGCCGGCGAGCACTATGAGTGGACCGACATGTACAAGGGCTTTGCCGAAGTAGCAAGGGAAGAAGGCTTCCACGAAATCGCCGCCGTCATGGAAAACATCGCAAAAATCGAAAAGCGCCACGAAGAGCGCTACCTCAAACTCATTGAAAATGTCGAAAACGACAAGGTCTTCAAAAAAGACCAGGAAGTCTACTGGGTCTGCCGTGAATGCGGCCATGTCCACTACGGCAAAGAAGCCCCCGAAGTCTGCCCCACCTGCAAACACCCGAGGGCATACTTCCAAATTATCGCCACAAACTATTAATCCAAATCAAAAACGGCCCGCTTTTGCGGGCCGTTTTTCATCTTTATTCATAATCGTCGTCCCTGAATGCGCAAGCGGTATTGACAAGGCATTTTATAAGCAAAAACAGCCCGATAACGCAGTTCCAGAAGAAAAAGGACACCACAAAGGACAAAGCCAGTGCCACCGGGATTATAAGGGCAAAGCACAGGGCAAGAAGAGATGCCGCAATCAGCCCAAGGGAGGAAAATGCAATCAAGGGAACACAGCATTTACAAATGCAGCAGCGGTATCTGCACCCCAACAGCATCAGCAAATGTAACGACAAAAAGGTCAAGGACCCTGTGGCAACCACAATCGCGAAGACGGGCACGGTAGCGATTATCCCCGCGAAATACAGCCCGAGCCCCGAAAGCACGCTCAAAACCACGCTCGGGATCAAAAGCAACTTGCACTTGCCGCACTTTTTGAAAAATCTCCCTATTCTCAAGCTATCCCCTGATTTCTGTATCGTTTTGGGGAAGGGGCGCCGCCGGCGCTATTCCTTCCCAATAATAAAATATGAAAAAAAGGCGCCCCTTGACACATCCTTTTCCCTCCCCGAAAAATTCACAATCTCATAACCGTTTATTTATTGAATTTCCTTTCCAAATATGGCATAATAAACTGTGTGATTCTGTAAATATTATCGAATGGAGGAAAAAACATGGAATGGTTTATATTTATTAGCATATACATCCTTCTTATAATAATTGTGATATGGTGGATCGCCGCCCGCAACAATTTTGTAGCCCTGCGCAACAAAATTGAGGAATCCTATGCCCGCATGGATGTCTATTTGAAAAAGCGCTATGACCTTATCCCCAACCTTGTGGAAACCGTCAAGGGCTACGCCGCCCATGAAAGCGAAACCCTGACAAAGGTCATCGAGGCAAGAAACATGGCAATTTCCGCCTCTCCCGCGGAAAAGAGCGCGGCCGAAGGCCAGCTCGCCGGAGCTTTAAAGAGCCTTTTTGCCCTTGCCGAAAGCTATCCTAACCTGAAAGCC
>JAKOXU010000068.1 GCA_029780875.1 Bacillota bacterium
GGCGTCAAAAAAGTGCCCTTTGAAGAAGGCATCGGTTCCGGCCTTATCAAATACATCGACGACACCCTCGTGGAGCACTTTCTCAAGGAGGTCAAGACCAATTCCATCAACCCGGATATATTCAAAGGCTCCGACCTGAAAGTTGTCTACACCCCTTTAAACGGCTCGGGCAGGAAACCGGTCCTTTCCATTCTGTCCATGATGGGGCTTGACAATGTCTATGTGACTCCGGAGCAGGAGCTCCCCGACGGCAACTTTCCAACTGTGCCCTACCCCAACCCTGAGCTGACGGCGTCTTTTGAGTGTTCTCTCAAGCTCGCCGAAAAGGTGGATCCCGACATAATCCTCGCCACCGACCCCGACTGCGACCGGGTAGGCATCATGGTAAAGCACAACAGCCTTTATAAACCCCTCAACGGCAACGAAATCGGCTGCCTTATGCTCAACTACATACTCTCCCAGCGGGCAGCCAAAGGCACCATGCCCGAGAATCCCCTCTTTATCAAATCCATCGTGTCCACAACCCTCGCCGACGAAATAGGCAAAAAATACGGCTGCCGCAGAATTGATGTCCTCACAGGCTTTAAATTCATCGGCGAGCAGATCACCTTTATGGAAGAAAAGGGCGAAGCCAATAACTTTGTCTTCGGCTTTGAAGAAAGCTACGGCTACCTTATAGGCGGCTACTGCCGCGACAAAGACGCGGTAGGCGGCGCCATGATGCTCTGCGAAATGGCGGTCTACTACAAAAAACAGGGCAAAACCCTCTACGACGCCATGCAAGAGCTCTACGATGAATTTGGCTACTATGAAAACGCCGTCATTGACAGGGTTTTTGAAGGGGCCCAAGGCTCCACCAAAATGAAGGGCATTATGCACTCCTTGCGCGCCAATTACCCAACCGAAATCGGCGGCTTTAAAGTCCTTGCCATATCCGACTACCTAAAATCCAAGCACAAAAACAATGAAAACGGCACAATGGAGGACATAAACCTTCCAAAATCCGATGTCCTGTCCTTCCAACTCGAAGGCGGCGCCCGGGTCATGATCCGACCCTCGGGCACAGAACCCAAAATCAAGCTTTACTTCAATGTAGTGGGCAAAGACAGAAGTGGTGCCCACGAAATCACGGAAAACCTCATAAAAGCCATGGAAACCCTTTTAGGCCTATAATAAAAAGCCTTTCCCCATTTGAGGGAAAGGCTTTTTTGACGCAAAAAAACGCCCCCTTTTGGGGGCGTTTTCGGCTACTATTAGAAAAACTTTGCCCTTGCCTGTTCCTTTACCTCACGGCTGACGCTAAAGGGTATCCTTGTGGTGTACCCTGCCTTCGCAGCCACAATCATCTTTGTGGGCCACACGAATATGTCCTGATTCCATCTCAGCACAGTGTCATTATAGACCTCCCGCGCCGCGGTAATCTCCCGCTGCAGGTAATTATTCTGCTGCATGGCGTCGGCCAAGGCCCTGTGAGCCATCAGGTCAGGATAAGCCTCAAAGGCCACCCTTATATCCTGCATGGCGTTATCCAGCCTGCCGGCGACCTCGCTGCGGTTTTCCTCATTGACCACAACGCCGCCGCGGAACTGGGCAACAGACTTCATGACATCCTTGTCCAGATCGATGGCCTTTTTCACGATCCCCACCACATTCTGCAGAATCTGCACCCGTTGCTCAAGGTAGTTGTCGATCTGGGAGGCATTGTGCTGAATTTTCTGTTCCAAAGCCCTAAAGTAATTCCTGGCGCTAACCTTCATAAACTGAAAGATAAGCCCCGGCAAAACAAAGGGAAACCAAAGGAAAAACTCAAAAAGCTTGGATCCAAACCCGACCTTTACAGATATTTGCTTGTGAATGACATTTATATCCCGTCCTTCTTCGCTGACCGGGCCTGTCAATTCGTCAAGTTCATTTGCCATGATAAATCCCCCTTTTGATAATGTAAATTCTATCTTTTTTCGGCATATAACCGGAATGCCCATTACTCTCTGATAAGACAGGCCAAAAAGTTTCCGACTCTAAAGACATCCTTTTCGTTAATATTTTTCCAGCCCTTAGACTCTTTCAGGCTCTCCACAAGCTGCCTTATCTTTTCGGTATAGGTAGAAGGCTCCTCCACCTCTTCTGGCAGGAAAACTGCAATATTCCTCTCATTTGTCACGGGAATATACTCTAACCATTCCACGGGAATAGTATGCAGTTTCCCGTCCCCTCCCATTTTCTGCACATAATCCACCCGCTTTTCTGTGTGGTAGCCCAAAGCCGTCACCCTGACGGTATCACTCTTGCCGTCGCTCGACACCACATCGGTTTTGAGGATGCTGGGCGTCGCCGATTTCGGATGGGCAAAAAACGATTCCCCCAAATTGTTTGCAACATATTCATGCTCGTAAAAGCTGGCAAAGCTTTCGTACAGCTCCTTATAGATAAACTCATGGGGCTGTTGCTGTTGATACAGGGGTATGGCCAAAACGGGAGCAAAGGAAAAGTATAGCTGTTTGAAATATTCGCTGTTATATTCTACAAACCTTCTCTTTACCTCATCAATATCGTGCCCGTGAAAATACTTTGCATCTATATCCAACTGAAATCTGTTTAAATGGTTCGGGTATATGAAATTTAACTTTTTATATTTAACATACCCGAAATCGTCCCCATACCCCACTTCCTTATCCTTCATAAGCTCAAGGAGCTGCTTTTGAGCCAGCGGGGTGAAAAGAAGCCTGAACTGCACCTCATTATTGCGGTCGGTAGCCCCAAAGAGCACCTCAAACTCCGAGTTGCCAAGAACGGTAATGCCCTCGCCCTTTGACACGCTCTTTTCAGACTGTTTCTTCAGCTTTTTAATCCTTCTGTCCACATATTTTTCAATCTGCCGCTCGCTCATGCGCTCGGCGTCGGAGTCCCGCCTTGAAAAGATAAGGTCGGGGGCCGCCTCATTTCCATACACCAAATAGGTCTCTTTGCTGTAATAAGGGCAAGGCTTCTCCACACTTGCCGTCAAAACCTGTGTATGGTGCTCGGTATGCCATTTCCCGTCGGAATAACGCCTTGTAGTCCAGTGGATAGTGATAGACCCGGTATAAACCTTCGTGCCCATCTCATGAACCAAATCGGTACAAATAAAAAAGGGATTACCCTTAATATCCCCCGACTTAACAAAGAGGGTAGAACGGTCGATATCCTCATCCCGCGCTTCGTCAAGGCCAAAATTCCTGACAAAAAAGTCCAGCCTCTTTGAATCAAATATCCTGTCAAGATTTATATACGGCAAAGTCTTTTTAAAGAGCACAGGGCAAATCTCCGGCGTAAAGAGCCGATTGAGGGGTTCCATTTGCGCCAAAACCTCCCGGCTCAACTCCGCAATCTCGCCCTCCAGCCCCGCCTTTTCCTGTTTTAGCACCCGGGTCTTCGGAATCATCCTTGAAAAAAGGAAGAAAAACAGCACACAAAGCCCGACCCCGCCAATCGCCACAAGGACAGGCACAAGGTCGGCCCCATTCTTTGACATGGCCGCAACCTGGGCCCCGGCCACAAAGCCGCAAACCAGGGCCACTATAACCAGCAGCACCTTTACCGCAGTCCTTTTCGCGATGCGGGACCCTATTTTCTTTGCGCGGCCTTGCTTTTCCCTTAATAGCCTGTTAGTCTCCCTGTTTTTCTCGATATCAACTCCCGCTTTTTCAACAAGGGAATCAAAGTATTCAGCCGCGGTCTTTTCGTGCTGCTCCCTGCAATGATTTTTATAGTAACCCAAAAGGTTAAATAATCCTTCGCTTTCAAAATCAGATAACTCGTCTTTGCTGCCGCTCATTTTGTCACCGCCTTGGCCTTAAATATTTACTACTAATATATTACATGCCATGCCTTTTGTCAATTCTTGTATAATATTGGCGCATTTTTGCGGGTTAATTTAACCCTAAAAAAGAACGCCCCCAATAAAGGGAGCGCACTTTTCACATTTTTCAGCCTTACTTAATTTCCACGGTAGCGCCGGCTTCTTCCAGCTTTGCCTTGAGAGCATCGGCCTCATCTTTGGAAACGCCTTCCTTAACGGGCTTGGGAGCGGAATCCACAAGCTCCTTGGCTTCTTTCAGGCCAAGGCCGGTAGCCTCGCGAACAACCTTGATAACATTGATTTTCGCGGAACCTGCGCTTGCGAGGACAACATCAAACTCGGTCTTCTCTTCAGCGGGAGGAGCAGCGGCTGCAGCGGCGGGAGCTGCGGCAACTGCCACGGGAGCGGCAGCGGATACGCCGAACTCTTCCTCCAAAGCCTTCACAAGCTCACTCAGTTCCAATACGGTCAAAGCCTTTACATCTTCAATCAGTTTCAATACTTTATCTGATGCCATTTTAAATATACCTCCATAAAAGTTTTATTTTTTTGCAGGGTAATTCCCTTTAAGACAAACAAAGTTTACGCAGACTTTTTCTCTGCAATAGCGTTAAGGGCAACAACAAGCCCACGCAGGTTGGCGTTGAGCACGCCCACAAAGCCGGTAATGGGAGCATTTAAGCCACCCAGCACCTGTGCGACGAGCACTTCCTTGGAAGGCAGCTTTGCAAGGTTGTCCACTTCCACCTTGGAAATGGCCCTTCCTTCCACAAAACCCGCCTTAATTTCAAAGGTCTTGCTCTTGTCATTAGCGGCATAATCGCACAAAATTTTAGCAGCAGCTACCAAATCATTTTTGCTCAAGGCAAGTGCGGTCGGGCCCTCCAGGTTCGTGATCAAATCTCCAAGGCCCGCGTTCTCGAAAGCCAGCCTCAGCAAAGAGTTCTTGACAACGGAATACTTAACTTCCTTCTCCCTCAACTCTTTCCTCAGCTTGGTATCGTTGGCCACATTGATACCCTTGTAGCTCACCAGCACGCCGGCGACAGAATTTTTAATCTGTTCCGACAATTCCGCAACTTGAGCTTTCTTTTGTTCCATTATTTTCTCGCTTGGCAAACCATTCACCTCCGTCCGGCTAAAAAAATTGCCCTCCCCGCAAACTGCAGAGAGGGTGCAAATTTATCATTCCACAAAACAAAATTGTTTTGTATTGGGCAATGACAGCATTTGCTCTTTTCCCTCGGCAGGCGGTCAAAACCGTTACTGTAAAGCCTAAGCTTTACAACCTGCTGTCTTAGGTACGGGCACAAATCCCGAAAAGAACAGCCGTTAAATTGTCAAGGTAGCCTCAGTTGTTCCCCAGCTTTGCCGGGTTAATGCGGATACCGGGGCCCATAGTGGAAGCCACAACGCAGGACTTGATGTACTGCCCCTTTGCGGCGGCAGGCTTAGCCTTGATAATGGCGTCCATCAGAGTATTAAAGTTATCCGCCAGCTTTTCTACTCCAAAGGAAACCTTGCCGATGGGGCAGTGGATGATGTTGGTCTTGTCGAGGCGGTACTCGATCTTACCGGCTTTAGCGTCGGTAACAGCCTTTCCCACATCGGGAGTAACTGTGCCGGCTTTGGGGTTGGGCATGAGGCCTCTCGGACCCAAAACCTTACCCAAACGGCCCACAACGCCCATCATGTCGGGAGTGGCAATGACAACATCAAAATCCATAAAACCTTCGTTTTGGATTTTGGCAACCATATCCTCGGCGCCAACATATTCGGCGCCGGCAGCCTCGGCAGCTTTAGCGGCATCGCCCTTGGCAAATACAAGGACTCTGACCTTTCTGCCCGTCCCGTGGGGGAGCACAACAGCGCCCCTGACCTGCTGGTCAGCGTGCCTGCTGTCGACGCCCAGCCTCACATGAAGCTCCACGGTCTCGTCAAACTTGGCGGTTGCCGTCTTTATGCAGGCTTCCAAAGCCTCATTAACATCATATAGCTTGGTTTTATCGATCATATTGACCGCATTCAGATACTTTTTCCCGTGTTTCATAAATTTACCTCCCTATTGAGTGGTCATGCGAAAATTTTTCTCCCACCCGAGAGCCATCAGTCGACGACTTCGACGCCCATGCTGCGAGCGGTACCGGCAATCATCTTCATTGCCGTTTCAATACTCGAAGCGTTAAGGTCGACCATCTTGGTTTCGGCTATCTTCCTGATCTGCTCACGCGTAATCTTTGCGACTTTAGTCTTATTGGGAACGGCAGACCCGCTCTCAATTCCGCAAGCCTTCTTGATAAGAGTGGAAGCAGGCGGAGTTTTAGTCACAAAGGTAAAGGAGCGGTCGGCGTAAACCGTTATGACAACGGGGATGATATAGCCCACATCGTTTTTAGTGCGCTCGTTAAACTCCTTTGTGAAAGACATGATATTCACGCCGTGCTGACCCAAAGCCGGGCCCACAGGGGGCGCGGGAGTTGCCTTTCCGGCCGGGATTTGAAGCTTGATATAACCTATAACCTTTTGAGCCATTTTTGCACCTCCAAAAAATAGTGGTATTTGCGAAATACAAGCCTCGCTGTATCTCTCCCACTTAAAGCCTCAAAAGAGGCCGTGGACGCTAAATTAAATCACTTCTACCTGGTCAAGCTCCAGCTCCGCGGGAGTCTCCCTACCGAACATGGAAATTATGACCTTAACCCTATTCTTGTTCAAATCAAGGGACTCAACCGTCCCGATAAAGCCTTCCAGGGGCCCGTCAACAATTTTCACGCTGTCGCCGACAGAGTATTTAACCTCAATCTGTTTCTGCTCAATACCAAGGCTCTCAACTTCGGCGTCGGTGAGGGGCACAGGCTTGGAGGAAGGGCCCACAAACCCGGTAACCCCGCGGGTATTCCTGACCACATACCAAGAATCGTCGGTCAGCACCATCTTAACAAGGACATATCCCGGAAAAAGCTTTCTCTCTACCTCTCTCTTTTGGTTATCCTTTATTTCAACCACAGTTTGGGTAGGCACTCTGACTTCTTTAATCAAGTCATGGAGCTTGCGGTTTTCCACAATAGTCTCAATATTGGCCGCCACCTTGTTTTCATAGCCGGAATAGGTGTGCACTACATACCATTTTGCCTCATCCGACATTACTATCACGCCCTTTAAGCACAATTACAACAGCCTTCAATATATAGCTCCCTGAATAATACTCAAGACAAAATCCAAAATCCAGATAAATACGCCAACAATTCCGACCATTATAATGGTAATAAGGGTGTTGTTGACCACTTGCTTGGGAGTGGACCAGACAATCTTCTTAAATTCAGCCTTAAACTCCCTAAAATAGGTGACAAGACCTTTTCTCTGCTTGTTAGGGCGGGGCTTATT
>JAKOXU010000075.1 GCA_029780875.1 Bacillota bacterium
TTTTCTATAAGTACTTGATTGACTCTTGAAAGGCGCAGGCCGTTGCCGGCAATTTCGGCAAGCTGCTCTTCGTCAGCAGCGATGCCGCCTCCTGTGCCGCCCAAAGTGTAGGCCGGGCGTACGATGACTGGGTACTCAATTTCCCGGGCAAAATCGAGGGCGTCCTGCAGGTTGTTTACCACTTTGCTGGCGATGCAGGGCTCGCCGATTCTTTCCATGGTGTCCTTAAAATCCTGCCTGTCTTCCGCCATTCTGATGGCGTCAACATTGGTGCCGAGGAGCTTGACGCCCTGTTCATGCAAAAAGCCTTGTTCGGCAAGCTCCATGGCAAGGTTTAGGCCGGTCTGTCCGCCTAAAGTGGGCAGGATGCTGTCGGGCTTTTCGGCCAAAATTATATTTTTCACGACCTCGCAGGTCATGGGTTCTATGTAAACCTTGTCGGCAATATTTTTGTCAGTCATGATGGTGGCCGGATTGGAGTTTATGAGAACGACTTCCAAATTGTCCTCTTTAAGAGCACGGCAGGCTTGTGTCCCGGCATAGTCGAATTCGGCAGCCTGGCCGATGATTATGGGGCCGGAACCTAATACCAGCACCTTTTTGATGTCGTTTCTTTTAGGCATATATTTCCCCCTTTTACTAATATACCCTTTTGCTTGTTATTGCTTGTAGCTTTCAAAAAAGCTGTCGATAAGGTAGCCTGCTTCGCAGGGACCGGAAGAAGATTCGGGATAAAACTGAAAGGACATTATTTTTTTGTTTATGTATTTGAACCCTTCCACTGTGTTGTCGTTTATGTTGATGTGGGTGATTTTCGCTATCCTCGGATCGACAGATTGGGAATCCACCACATAGCCGTGATTTTGGGCTGTGATGACGCATTTGCCAAGTTCGGTGTCCTTTACTGGATGGTTTACTCCCCTGTGTCCGTACTTGAGCTTCACTGTGTCCATTCCGGAGGCAAGGGCTAACAGCAGGTGGCCTAAAGATATCCCGAGGATGGGGATTCCTGAATTAATAAGCTTTTGGATATTTCCCAAAATCCCGGCGCATTCCTTGGGGTCTCCCGGGCCGTCGGATAAAACAATAAACTCCGGCTTCTTTGCGAGTACTTCTTCTGCTGGGGTGTTCCATGGGAACACTGTCACATCGCAGTCGCGGTTTAACAGGTATGGGAGGATGCTGTTTTTGGAGCCAAGGTCAATGAGGGCAATATGAAACCCGTTACCGCAGTGATGCGAAGGCGCATCGCTTGACAATTCAGCAACGGGATTCTTTAAGCTATATTCTTTTATCAGGTGGATTTTATCTTTGATGTCAAAATCGGGGTCGGTGGAGATGATGCCCTTCATGGTGCCGTTTTCCCTCAATATTCTTGTGAGTGCCCGTGTGTCTATGCCTTCTATCGCTACAATGTTGTTTCTCTTTAAAAAGTCCGACAATGTTTCCTTCATTTTATAGTTGGTTGGGTTTGTGCAATGCTCGCGGATGACCAAACCTTTAACATGTGCTTTTGGGGACAAGTATTCCTCCTCGTTGATGCCGATGTTGCCGATTAGTGGGTAAGTCATGGCGACAATTTGGCCGTAATTTGTGGGGTCGGTAAGTACTCCCTGGTAGCCTGTCATGCCGGTATTGAAGACAACCTCCCCTATGCACTCCCCTTCGGCACCTATCGATTTTCCTTTAAAAACAGTGCCGTTTTCCAATGCCAAATGCGCAAGCATAAATTTCCACCCTTTACAGCCTTGTTTTTTCATAAAATAACGTTTCAAACCAAAGGGTGGTTTAAAACGCCGTCAATCAATATCCTGAAAAAATGATACTATAAGTGAAATCTTTAGTCAACACTTTTTTGCGGGTACATTTTTATTTTGTTGTGTTTTCTATTTGGCTCAAACAGTGTTTATTAGCTTGGAAAACATAATATAATAATTGCCGGAAAGCAAAGCTTACATTGACAAAATAAAGGGAAATGCGATAATATTAAATTAATTTGAAAACAGGGAGGTCAATTTGTGGGTTACACTATATCGCAAAAGATTATTAAAGCTCATTTAGTTGAAGGTGAGATGAGTCCGGGGGCAGAAATAGGCCTGAAAATAGACCAGACATTGACTCAGGACGCTACCGGCACCATGTGCTACCTTCAATTTGAGGCCATGGGAGTGCCAAGGGTTAGGACCGAGCGTTCCGTGGCTTACATTGACCACAATACATTGCAGACAGGCTTTGAAAACGCCGACGACCACCGCTATATTCAAAGTGTGGCGAAAAGATACGGCATATTTTTCTCCCGGCCCGGGAACGGAATTTGCCATCAGGTGCATTTGGAGCGCTTTGCGAAGCCGGGAAAGACATTGATCGGCTCCGACAGCCATACCCCCACAGCCGGCGGCATTGGCTGCCTTGCCATGGGTGCCGGAGGGCTTGATGTTGCCGTTGCTATGGCGGGCGGACCTTATTATATCACTATGCCCAAAACGGTAAAGGTGAATTTGACGGGAAAGCTTCGGCCCTTTGTTTCTGCGAAAGATGTTATTTTGGAAGTATTGAGGATTATGACGGTTAAAGGCGGAGTGGGCAAGATTTTTGAGTATGTGGGTGAAGGCGTTGTTTCCTTGAGTGTGCCCGAGAGAGCTACTATAACCAATATGGGCGCTGAACTTGGTGCCACAACTTCAATTTTCCCGTCGGATAAGATTACATATGAATTTTTGAAGGCTCAAGGCAGGGCTGAAGATTTTGTCGAGAACTTCCCTGACGAGGACGCTGTGTATGACGAGGAAATCACTATTGATTTGAGTTCCCTTGAGCCCCTTGCGGCAAAGCCTCATAGCCCCGACAATGTTGAGAGCGTCAGGAATATCGGGGAAATAAAGATTGATCAGGTTTGTATCGGTTCTTGCACCAACTCCTCTTATCTTGATTTGATGCGGGTGGCGTCCATTTTGAAGGGCAGGACGGTGCATCCCGATGTGAGCCTTGTTATAGCTCCCGGGTCAAAGCAGGTGCTGAACATGATTGCCGAAAACGGCGCCCTTGCCGATATTATCGCCAGCGGGGCAAGGGTTATCGAGAGCGCTTGCGGGCCCTGTATCGGAATGGGACAGGCTCCCCCCTCCGGCGGCGTTAGCCTGCGTACCTTTAATCGCAACTTTGAGGGAAGGTCGGGCACAGCCGATGCTAAAGTATACCTTGTGAGCCCAGAAACTGCGGCGATTTCGGCTATTATGGGCGTGCTGACCGATCCCACTACCCTTGGTGAGTTTGAGGATATTCCTATGCCCGAGAGCTTCCATGTCAACGACAACATGATTCTTCCTCCTGCAAGCGAAGATGAGGCCGAGTTGGTCGAAATTATCCGCGGGCCAAATATTAAGCCCTTCCCCAAAGGCAAGGCCTTGGAGGAAAGAGTCACATCAAAGGTTTTGCTGAAGCTTGGCGACAATATAACAACCGACCACATCATGCCGGCGGGGGCAAAGATTCTCCCCTACCGTTCCAATATCCCCTATCTGACCCAGTTCTGCTTTGCCCAGTGCGACAAGGAGTTCCCTGAAAGGTGTAAAAAGCACGGCACAGCGGTAATTGTTGCGGGGGCAAATTACGGGCAGGGTTCTTCCCGTGAGCACGCCGCCTTAGTACCCTTGGCACTGGGTGTGCGGGCTGTTATTGCAAAATCTTTTGCCCGCATTCATAGGGCGAATTTGATTAACAACGGGATACTGCCCCTTGAGTTTATCAATGAGGCCGACTATGACAGGATTTCCCTCGAGGACGATGTGGTTTTGGAGAAAGTGCGGGATAGCATTGAGAATGGCGAGAATGTAAAGGTGAAAAACCTTACAACCGGTGAGGTAATTGAGGTCAAGTGCGAACTGTCGCCGCGGCAGCGCAAGATTATGCTTGCGGGCGGGCTGCTGAACTACACAAAGCAACAGCAAAATTAATATAGGAGGAAACAATATGCAGGACAACATTAAGGCTGCCCTTGAAAAATTTGAAAAGCTGCTTGTGTCACAGCTTGAGAGGGCGGAGAGGATAAAGGCGGATAAGGATTTTGTTGATTATTCAAAGTTGGACACTATTATTATAGGAGTTTGCGGCGGCGACGGGATTGGGCCCACTATTACCAACGAGGCTGCACGGGTACTCAAGTTTTTGCTGAAAGACGAGGTCAGCGCAGGAAAAGTTGAGTTTAGGAATATTGAAGGCCTGACTATTGAAAACCGAGCCGCTGTTGGTAAAGCTATACCCGACGATGTGCTGGCAGAGCTCAAGAAGTGCCATGTGATTTTGAAAGGGCCCACCACTACTCCGCAGGCAGGCGACAAGTGGCCTAACATTGAAAGCGCAAATGTGGCTATGCGAAAAGAGCTGGATTTGTTCGCCAATGTTCGCCCTGTAAAGGTGCCGGCTTTGGGGATTGACTGGACCTTTTTCCGCGAAAATACCGAGGGCGCCTATGCTTTAGGCTCCAGCGGCATTCATGTGTCCGATGACTTAGCTATTGACTTTACCGTCACTACCGCTGAAGGGTCGAGAAGAATCGCCCGCCTTGCCTTTGAGTATGCCCGCAAGAATAAAAAGGACAGGGTTTCCATTGTAACGAAAGCAAATGTAATTAAGACGACGGACGGAAAGTTCCTTAATATCTGTAAAGAAATATCGAAAGATTATCCCGAAATTACCACCGATGAGTGGTATATCGACATTATGACGGCAAAGCTGATTGACGATAAGCGCAGGCGCGACTTTAAAGTCTTTATCCTGCCCAACCTCTATGGCGACATTATTACCGACGAGGCGGCGGAATTCCAAGGCGGCGTTGGTACTGCCGGCAGCGGCAATATCGGCAAGAGGTATGCCATGTTTGAGGCTATTCACGGCTCTGCCCCCAGAATGGTGAGCGAAGGGCGCGAAATCTATGCCGATCCCTCCTCTATGCTTCGGGCTGCGGTAATGCTGCTTTCCCATATCGGGCATCAGGATAAGGCTGATCTTTTGTCGAGAGCCCTTGATATTTGCATGTTCGAGGAAAGGTCCCTTGTGATTACCGGCAGGAATACGGGTGCTACCTGCAGGGAGTACGGCGACTATGTTATGTCAACTGTTGAAAATTTGGCAAAGGGTTTGGCATGATTTTTCTCAGTATTGTTTTTTGAAATGGAAATACTATTTAACAGTAGGGCATAATTTATTAATAAAAAACAAGCGTTTGCTTGAGATTATGGCCCTATAAGGATGGGATTCCCCCATCCGGTCTTACATAAATAGAAAACGGTATGCAAACAGCATACCGTTTTTTGTTTGGGTTAAGGAGAAGCTGATAAAAAAATTTTGGGGGTAGCAAAGACATTGTCAGAATGGAAGAATAGTACTGAAAGTAAAGTTTTGAGTTTAGGGCAAAATAATGAGTGGAGGTGAGTAAAATTAACAAAAAAGTCAAAATTGAAATGACAAAAAAGAAAAAGGAGATCTCTCCAAATTCCAATACCTTTATGTTGGGTGACCATGTGATGCAGGCGATCACCTGTCCAGGGAAACGGGATCCAAAAACGGGTATTAATATTCCTTCTGAAGAAAATGTAAAGGAAGCAAAGGATTGGGTTGATACTAACGGGCTATCATAAACTCAAAGCCGCATTTCTATTGAAAGTGCGGCTTTGAGTTTACTTTTTAGTTAAAATGAATCTGTAAGGGTAATTCGCAGCTTCTCCCGCGTAATCTACATTTATTCTTTTGGTTGCAACAATTATTTCATCTTCATAGACGGCTCCATCTTCAATATATAGCTTGTCGCCGCACAAATCCAGCCCGTAGCATGATTTGTCTATGCCAAAGGCGATGCACAGTTTTCCGGGGCCGCTGCAAAGATTATTGAGCTTTTCGGTTTTTCTGCGCTCTTTCATGAGTTCTATGCCTTCGAGGGGGTGGACGGCACGAATAAGGACGGCTTCCGGAATATCTTTTTTATTTGTAACAACATTAAAACAGTAATACATACCATAAATAAAATAGACATATGAGTATCCCCCATCCCCATACATGACATTAGTCCTGCCAAAGGGGTTTGCTTTATAAGAATGGCAGGCAGCGTCACTTTTTCCGAGGTAGGCTTCAACTTCGATGATTCTGCCCTTTACTGTGCCTTCCTCTGTTTTGTGGACGAGGATTTTTCCAAGGAGATCTTTTGCTACCGATAAAGTATCCCGTGTATAAAATTCCCGGTTGAGTTTCATACCCTTTACCCTCATATTTTTGCATTTTGGTGAAAAAAGATTGATTTTATGATATAATACCTTTTGTTATGTTTTTGTGCAAGTATTAGTATTGGCTTGTTTTGAGCTTTTTGGAGGTTTTCATTTGGAAAAGAAGGACTTAAATTTTCTTTTGCGCTTGTTTTTGGTGTTTTTAAAGATTGGTGCATTCACTTTTGGGGGCGGTTTTGCCATGTTCCCCATTATTCAGCGTGAAATTGTTGAGAAACGCCGGTGGATCACCGAGGAAGAGTTTATTGATTATATTACCGTCGCGCAAACCTTGCCGGGAATGATAGCCGGAAATGTGTCTATTTTTGTGGGCAACAAAATTGCCGGTTTTGCCGGCTCTCTGGCTGCTCTCGCAGGCGTGGTTTTGCCTTCCCTTATCATAATTATTCTGGTGGCGTCGCTGCTTATACAGTATAAGGACAATGTCTGGGTAGGTTACGCCTTTGAAGGGGCGACGGCAGGCGTATTTATACTTATATTGATGGCGGTTGATACTTTGAGGAAGAAAAGTTTAAAAAATGTGGCGGGATGGGCTGTGGCGGTTGTTTCCTTCATTTTGGTTGCCTTTTTCAAAGTCAACGCTATTTTGGTCATTATTTCCTGTGTCCTTGTTGGAGTAGCGGTTCATCTTTTCAACGCGAAAAAAATCAATAAAACTGACAAATAGGCGGGAATGGAATGCAATACCTTATTTTGTTTTTGACCTTTATTAAAATCGGGCTTTTTACTATTGGCGGCGGGTATGCCATGCTGCCATTGATTCAGCAAGAGATTATAAACAACAACTGGATGACATTAGCGGAACTGCACGATTTTGTGGCGGTTTCGGAAATGACACCCGGTCCCTTTGCCATCAATGTTTCAACCTTTGTAGGGTATAATATGGGGGGGATTTTCGGAGCTGTTTGCGCCACATTGGGCGTTGCCATGCCCTCGCTGATTATTGTGAGCATTGTGGCGAAGCTGTTTTCAAAATATAAGGAAAATAAGCTGGTGCAAAGCTCCCTTTATTGGCTGCGGCCGGCGACTTGCGGACTTGTAATGGTAGCGGCATTTTCCATCGCAAGGTCGGCTTTCACAAAGCTAGAGGTAAGCGGGTTTGTTAATATTTTAAAGTCGGGAATAAACTGGGGGGCAATCCTTATTTTTGCACTGGTGTTTTTGGTAAACCGGAGATTTAAGCCTCACCCTGTGCTGTTATTGGCGATATCGGCAGTTTTGGGAATAGGAGTGTTTGGGCTGCTGCCTAAAATTGGGATTACATTTTGAGCTTTTGGATAAACATATTTAAAGGTGATACGGTTTTCCGTATCACCTTTTTTATTAACCCAGTACAGCTTTGGCAAAGTCTTCGCCGAATTTAATGCATTTTTGCAGGGCTTCTTCATCGGGCACCCACTGGATTTTCAGGCCTTCGCTTACAATTTCAAAACCCGCATTTTCGGCGTGTTCCGTCAATATTTTGACGCTCTCCCCTCCCCAGCCGAAGCTGCCAAAGGAAGCGGCTTTTTTGCCGGTGAGCTTGATGCCTGTTATAAGGTCCAGAACGGCTGCCATGGAGGATAGAATGCTGCGGTTTGCCGTGGATGAGCCGAAGAGGACGGCTTTTGAGGAGAAAACTTCGGTTACTATGTCGTTTTTATCGGTTTTCGAGGAATTAAGCAACTTTACAGTGGCGCCGGTGTCAATTTTGCTAATGCCATAGGCGATGGCTTCGGCCATCATTCTTGTGCTGTTCCACATTGTGTCGTAGACAATGCAGATTTGGTTTTCCTTATAGTTGTCTGACCATTTTTTATAGTTTTCAAGAATGTCGCTGATATGGCCTCTCCAAATTACGCCGTGGCTCGGACAGATTAGCTTGAGGGGCATGTTCATGGCAAGTACTTCTTCCATCTTTGCCTTTGCAATTTTGGCGTAAGGAGCTACGATATTCGCAAAATATTTTTTTGCTTCATACATGATTTTGTCAAGGTCATAGGTGTCGTCGTAGAGCTCCTGCACGCTAATGTGCTGGCCGAAAACATCGGTGCTGAAGAGGATTTGCTCGTCGTCAAGGTAGCACATTAAGTTATCGGGCCAATGGAGCATTTTTGCCTCGATAAAGGTAAGGGTTTTGCCGCCTAAATCCAGCTTGTCCCCCGTTTTTACCGGGACAAAGTTCCAGTCCTCATGGTACATGCCCTTGAGGGATGCAACGCCAGCCGGTGTGCAGTATATGGGAGTGTCGGGAATTTCCTTTAACAGGGCCGGCAAAGAGCCGCTGTGGTCCACTTCCCCGTGGAGAGCGATGATGTAATCTATTTCCTTCAGATCAATGATACTTTTTAAAGAATCAATAAATTCATCGGCAAAGGGAGCCCATACTGTGTCAATGAGGGCGGTCTTCTCCCCTCTTACCAAATAGGCATTGTAGGAAGAACCGCGGAATGTTGACAGCTCGTCTCCGTGAAAGCTGCGTAATTCATGGTCGATTTTCCCAACATATGTTACATTTTCGCTAATTTTAAAACTCCTGTTCATTCTTTCACCTCTAAACTTTATAATTATTTAATATTGAATGGTACAGCGCATCTACATTTTTTCCGTAGGTGTCGGCCGAAAACTCCATGGCTGTATCCAGACATTTTTTACGCATCTCATCTTTTTGTTCTGTCGGCAGG
>JAKOXU010000006.1 GCA_029780875.1 Bacillota bacterium
CCCGCTGCGGCACCAGCTTCCTGCTGATAATGTTCATCATCGGCATGGTGGCCGCCTTCTTAAACCCCTTCAGAGCCCCCCTTATAAGAATGGCCACAGGGATACTGTTCCTCCCCCTTATCGCGGGAATTAGCTATGAAGTGATAAGGTTCACGGGCAGGCACGACAACGCCTTTACCCGCGCCCTTGCCACCCCGGGCATGTGGATGCAGCGCCTGACCACAAAGGAACCCGACGACTCAATGATAGAAGTGGCAATCGCCGCTTTGAAAGAAGTAATCCCGGAAAACCCCGAAGAAGACAAATGGTAAGGTGAACCCCTTGACCTACGAGGAATTATTCAAAAAAGGAAAAGAAACACTGACAAAGGCAGGAGTGGACAACACTGCCTTTGATGCGGCTTGCCTATTTGAAAAATGCTTTTCACTCGACAAAACCGCAATTTTAATCCACGGCACATCCCCCGCCCCGGAGAAAAAAATACCAAAATATTTGGCCCTTATTGAAAAAAGGGCGTCGGGCCGCCCCTTACAATACCTCCTTGGGGAATGGGAGTTTTTAAGCTTACCTGTAAAAGTGGGGGAAGGAGTCCTAATCCCCCGCCCCGAGACCGAAATATTATGCGAAACCGCCGCCGAATGGCTAAAAGCCCGCGGCAAAACAAAGGTGCTGGATTTGTGCGGCGGCTCCGGCGCCGTAGCCCTCGGCATCGCCCGCCTGTACCCGGCGGCGCAAATAATTTCGGTTGAGCTGTCCGATTCCGCCCTCTATTATTTAAACGAAAACATAAAACTCAACGGTTTTAATAGCATTACAGCCGTAAAAGGCGATGTTTTATCTCCCACCGCCCCCGGCCTCTTGCCGGAAGGCTTTGCCCCCGTCGACGCCATAGTGTCAAACCCCCCTTACATCCCCACACAAGAACTCGACACCCTGCAGCGGGAGGTAAAACACGAGCCCAAAATGGCATTGGACGGCGGCGCCGACGGCCTTGACTTTTACCGCGCCATCTGCCGCCACTGGCTAAAGCTGTTGTCAAAGGGCGGCCTTGTGGCTTTTGAGATAGGCTACAACCAATCCCCCGCCGTCTCTCAAATCATGAAAAGGGCGGGCCTTGAAAATATCAGAATATCCCGCGACTACTCAAACCATCCCCGGGTCATTGCCGCCACCCTCCCGGAATAAACCGGCAAAAAGCGGAGAAAACACCCCTTTTCCAATCCATAAGAGAAAGGCAGAACCGCAATGCAAAAACTCCTCGGCCCCATGCGCCGCGCAATAGTCGACTACAAAATGATAAGCCCCGGCGACCATATAGCCGTGGGCCTTTCCGGAGGCAAGGACAGCGTCTCCCTCCTCTTCGGCCTTGCCCGCCTAAAAGAGTTCATGGACATCCCCTTTGAAATCACCGCCATATCGGTGGACCCCCAATTCAACAACACCCCCACCGACTTTTCTCCCGTCACAAAGCTTTGCCAAAGCCTTGGCATCCCTCACATCATCCGCCCCACCCGCCTATATGAAATCGTCTTTGAGGAGCGAAAGGAGAAAAACCCCTGCAGCCTCTGCGCCAGAATGCGCCGCGGCATCCTCCACAACACAGCAATCGACGCCGGCTGCAACAAAATCGCCTTGGGCCATCACCTGGACGACGCGGTGGAAACCTTTTTTCTAAACCTTCTCTACGGCGGCAGGATCGCCTGTTTCTCCCCCGTCACACACCTCTCCCGCAAAAACCTCTACCAAATCCGCCCCTTAATTTACCTGCGGGAAAAAACCATTTCCTCGGCCGTAAAAAACCTTGACCTGCCCGTAATCAAGAGCCCCTGCCCCATGGACCGCAACACCTCAAGGCAAAAGGTAAAAGAGCTTCTTTCCTCCCTTGAGAAGGACTACCCCGCCCTGCGGGACAAAGCTTTCCGCGCCATGCAGCTTGCCGATATAGGAAACTTCGGCATAGAGGACTAACTTTTCCAAAAATTTGACCCAATTTTTCCCATCCTTTAGTTCCCATACATAAACCCGCCGTTGTTACAAAAGCTAATCAAAGGCAACAAGGCTTAAAAGGAGTGGTAAAATTGGGCAAGAAACCGAACCCCGACGACAGGCGGGACAATGTGGAGAAAATCCGGCGAAACATTGACAACACGATAAAAAAGATGGAAGCGGCCGAGGACATGATAAGGCTGACAGACAGCGGCAATACAAAACGGGAACTCAAAGAGAAAAACAAAAGGCGCCAAGTGGCTTTACAAGGCATGCGAAAAGAAATAAGGGAAGAAGCCCTGCACCGTAAAAAACAAAAGGGCGAAAGGGACTAACCCCTCCGCCTTATTCACCGACACTTCAAAAGCTTTATATCACAAGAAAAAACTCGGCAAACTATATTGTTTTACAATCTCCACTTATCACGGTTAACAAAAAGGACTAAAAAAGCCCCGCCAAAGCGGGGCTTTTTAAATTTACATCATACTTTTCAAAACTTTGCCCAAAACCTCAACGCCAGTTTCAATCTGCTCCCTCGAGGGCGTGGAGTAATTGAGCCTAAAGCTATTGCAGGGCTCGCTCTCGCTCATCATAAAGGCATTGCCCGGCACCACAGCCACCTTATTTTCCACGGCCCGCCTGCAGAAATCCAGCATATCAACGCCGTCGGGCAGGTCGCACCAGATAAACAGCCCCCCTTGTGGCATAACATATTTAACATAAGGTGCTAAAAAGTTATCAATTTGGCCTGCCATGAGCCGGCACCGCTCGCCGTACATGTGGCTAATCTTTTCAATATGCCCGTCAAAATCGCACTCCGTCATAAACCTCTTTGCCACGATCTGGGCCAAAATATTGGTGTGCACGTCGGCCACCTGCTTTGCCACCACAATTTTCTGGATTATCGGCGCCGGGGCGATAACATACCCTACCCTCATGCCGGGAGAGAGCACCTTTGAAAAGGTTCCGCAATAGACCACATGTCCTTCCTCGTCCATGCTCTTGATAGAGGGAACATGCTCGCCCTCAAACCGCAACTCCCCGTAAGGGTTGTCCTCCAGCACTATGACATTGTACTTTTTGGCAAGCTCAAGGAGAGCCTTTCTTTTCTCCAACGACATGGTAATCCCCGACGGATTTTGGAAATTGGGGATAGTATATATCATCTTCACATTTTTCTCGGTTTTCAAGGCCCGCTCCAGCGACTCGATATTTATGCCGTCCCTCTCCATCTCAACGCCGCACAGGTTGAGCCTGAAAGAGCGGAAAGCGTTAAGGGACCCGATAAAGCTGGGGCTCTCGCAAATCACGGTATCCCCCTCGTTGCACAGCACCTTCGTGGTAAGGTAGATACCCTGCTGCGCTCCGGACGCCACAATCAGCTCGTCAAAATCCCTGCCGATATTGTATTTATTGAGCAGCCTCTCCTTCAAGGCCTCCCTCAAAGGAAAATACCCTTCGGTAATATTGTACTGCAGTGCCTTGACGGGCGCCTGCTCCAAAACCTCCGCAGTAATCCTCGCCACATCCTCCACGGGAAATGCCTCGGGGGCGGGATTCCCCGCCGAGAAGGCTATAACCTCCGGGTCAGATGTAAACTTAAAAATCTCCCTGATGATGGAAGGCTTTAAATTCTTGATTCTTTCAGAAAAAACATATTCCATACAAAACCCCACACTCTACAAATATTATAACAATTTTATCACATTCCCCAAAAAATAAAAACCCCCTTTTCCCCTCTTTTATCCAACCTCTCCCTCTCTCCGCCAAAACAAAAAAGCCGGCCCCCGCCGGCTTAAAAGAAATCACTCCGCCGGCGACCCGTCGCCTTTCTCCACCAAAACCCCCTTGTCCCGCAAAACCTCAAAAAACTTCTCCCCCGCCCCAAATTCATAAAGCTCAATCTCCCTGCCGCCTTTGAGGCGCAGGACATAAGGGCTAACATACCCTTTCGCCTCATCCCCTTTAATGCGGTACACCTTTTCAACCTCATCATAAGTATAAAAACTGCCCTTTATGCCCCAAAACCTCGTGTTGTCCAAAATTCCATCCTCCGTCAGCTTCAAATTACGGTGTGCCTCAAAAAACAAATAGACCAGACACCCTAAAAAGACAATGGCGGCAAGCCCCTTCATAAACTTATGCGTCGCAGGGTTAAAGGATGCCTTTTCAACGGCCATCAGCTTGTCATAGTCTTTTCTGTAAAAGATTTTATAATACATCCCCGGCCTGAAAAAAACAGTCAGCATCCCCAGCAAAAAACAGGGCATAATGGCCGACAACCCCGCGTAAGGATTCCCCATAAAATATACTGCGCCCCTGCTTTCAATAAAATAAAAGAGAAAATACAGCCCCAAAAACAAGGGCAGCCACAAAAGCCCGAACAAATATCCGCCTGCCACAACCTTAAAGCCCTCTCCAATAGTACTTTTCCTCATCCCGTTCTTATAAAACTTCTTTATATTCTCGCAAACCGACGGAGGCACATGAGGGCGCCCTTCCCCCGCCCTTTCAAGGTAGGCTATCACCATCTCGTCATAGGCCGTCTTATTCTTAAGCTTCCGCAGTTTTTGCAAAGCCCGCGGGTAATCCCCCACCATATAAGCCTCATACCCGGCACTCAACACCCTTGAAGTCAGCCAATTATAGTACAAAGACAGCATCTGCCGCTTGTCAATATCAATCTTTTCCGTCACCTGCCCCTTAATCCTTTCAATAAACCACTCATACTGGGCTTTGAGCTCCTCCTCGGAAAGTTCCGACAAATCAAAATCCTTCTCCTGCTCCTTTTTCCAGCTCTCAAACCACTGTACCCTGGCCTCCGCCCAAAGGCCCTCATACTCCTCATTTGTGGGATAATCTTCCTTCAACAACACCGCCGCCGCCTGTACCTCGCCGTCAAAAAAGGCAGCCCTCCCCTCCCCGTCAAAGGATAGCTCCCGGATTTTCTCATGAACCCTCCCAAGGGCGGCCTCAAGCTGCCCAAAACTCTCCTTTAGAGTCTCCCCGTCCAAAATAAGGGGAATGACCATCGCCTCCAAAGGCCCCTGCCCAAAGTAGCCGTAGAGCTGATACAAGGGATAAAACACCCTTTTCTCCTTATCCGCCTTTTCAAAGGACACAAGGCAAGTGAGGATGCTGTTATAACTCGTCATAAAGGCGCCGGACATATAGCTAAACCGCACCATATGGTTGTTAAAATATATGTCCACATTGTGGCAGCTTATATTTTCATACCCTTCCTCTTTTCCATTGAAAACCGTCCCGGACTCAAAATATAAAGCCCCCGACCTTTCAAAGTAGCCCTTTGCGCACTCCTCAAGCCCCATTATCATGTCCCTGACAAAAAGTCCAGCCTGATGTACCATATAGCCCTCCCATAAAGCGATTATTGCAGTCCTATTTGTATAATCTTCAAAATAATTTACAAAAAGTTATTAACAAAGCGCCCTGCCGGCCCCATTTTCGCCCCCACACAAGGGCAAGTCCCAATTTTATTCCCTCGTTTTGGCCCCTAACCATGCCCCAAAGCAAGGAAAAAACAAACACAAACCCTTTCCCATACTCTCTACTTCAATACCAAATGTAATATACCACATCCATATTACATTTAGTATGATTTTCCCTGTTTTGATTTTACCACACCCCCTGTGCCCTTACAACAAAAAATCCCAAAAAAACAGGGCGCCCGGAAAAAATCCGGACGCCCCCAAAACCTGTCACTTAAACATGGCAGCTTTCACAGTCAATGATTTTGCCCACAATGGGCTCGGGGTCAATCCCCCGCCGCCGGTAGTAGTCGGCGATAGCCTGCTTTAAGGCCTGCTCGGCCAGCACCGAACAGTGTAGCTTCGGCGCCGGCAGCCCGCCCAAAGCCTCCACCACTTGCCTGTTGGTAAGCTTCAAGGCCTCGGCAATTGTCTTGCCCTTTACCATATCGGTGGCAATAGAGCTAGTGGCGATAGCGGCACCGCACCCGAAGGTCTTAAACTTGATATCGGTGATGACATCGTTTTCCACCTTAATATACATCTTCATAATATCGCCACACTTGGCGTTTCCAACCTCGCCCACACCGTCGGCGTCGGGCATCTCCCCAACATTATGGGGGTTGGCAAAATGCTCCATGACCTTTTCCGTGTATGTCATTTCAATCCCTCATTTCCTTTCTTGCCTTTCTCTCTCCATCCTCTCCCACAAGGGAGACATGGACCTCAGCCTCTCCACAATGGGAGGCAGAACCTTCAAAACATAATCCACATCCTCGTCGGTGCTATACCTGTCAAGGGTAAGCCTCAAAGACCCGTGGGCAATCTCATGGGGCAGCCCGATAGCCATCAGCACATGGCTCGGGTCCAAAGAGCCGGAAGTGCAGGCCGAGCCCGAGGAAGCGCAAACCCCCATCATGTCGAGGGACAAAAGCAGCGACTCCCCTTCAATGCCTTCGATGGACACATTGACATTCCCGGGCAGCCGGCGCTCCCTGTCGCCGTTGAGCCTGACAAAGGGTATCTCCAAAATCCCGTCTATCAGCCTTTCCCTCAAGTCGAGGATTTTCTCG
>JAKOXU010000034.1 GCA_029780875.1 Bacillota bacterium
AGGGTAATTATACTGTCTGGTATCCTTGTGGAGAAAATTCCCTTGTGAAGTCTTTGGCTTTGGGGAACTCTTTTTGACCGCTTTCTTCAATGAGCCGGCGGGCGTAATGGGCTCGGGAGTTGAAAAAGAGGGGAAGGACATAAAAGACGGGGAGGATAAATATGCACAGCAAAAACCAGCCGATAAAGGAGAGGTGGAACCAAAAGGCTTCGGTTTCCCGGCCCTTCATTATTTTAATGGAGAGCTTTATGGCTTGCCTGGCTGAAAGGTAAGGATTTGAAATTATCAGGTAGGGTGCTAACAGGTAGCGCATGATAAAGATGGAGTATAAGATTAAGAAGACGATTACATAGGCTGTTGTAAAGAGCACAATGGCGAGGACAATAGTGTCTGAATCGAAAAGTTGCGCCGTCATGATGATGAGAACTATAGGAAATAATGTGATTGTTAAGGGGATGAAAAAGGCGAATGCCCACAAGGTGCGGCGTACTTCGATGTTAAAAAGAAACCATACTGTTTTGAAAAGGGACTTGGGGGAGGAATAGGGTGCAAAGAGAACCGACATTTCGTTGGTTTGGTTGCCTTCTGCGTTGTTGAAGTGCCAAAGGCATTGGCCAAGGGTTAAGGGAAGAAAGAAAAAGAGCCTAAATAGGACGAAAACCATTGTGATAAGTGTTGAGTAAATTGATGGGTTGGCGACTACGGCCTCTCTTGTTTCTCCTGCTATGTTTTGCTCTGTGATTATTGTGGCGGGAATGTTAAGGAGAAGCCTGACAAGCTGCTCGACGACGGATGAAAAAATTAAAGCGGCGAAGAGCGTCAGCATGAGAGCTATGGCCATTGCCCAGTTGTTTTTAAGAGATTCTCTTGCCATTGACTTTGTAATGGAACCTGTTGACATACAACCACACCTTTCGGTAGTATTGTATCCCGAAATTCGCGGTTTATAAAAGCAGGTTTACTTTGCCGCTTCGTTTGCCACAAGGTCGCCCATTTGCACCGTGCCTACCTTGATGGTGCCTTCGGTGTAGATGTCGGGGGTACGGTAGCCTTGCTCTAATACTGCAGAAACGGCATTTTCGATGGCCTGCGCCGCTGCCGCTTCGTTGAGGGAGTACTCCAGCATCATGGCTACCGACAGGATGGTGGCAAGGGGGTTGGCGATGCCCTTGCCGGCGATGTCGGGTGCGGAGCCGTGGATGGGCTCATATAGCCCTCTGGTGCCTTCCCCGAGGCTGGCGGAGGCCAGCATGCCGATGGAGCCGCTTATCATGGAGGCTTCGTCGGACAAAATGTCGCCAAAGATGTTGGAGGTGACTATTGTGTCGAACTGGCGGGGATTGCGGACAAGCTGCATGGCGCAGTTGTCCACATACATATGGGACAGCTCTACTTCCGGATAGGATTTTGCCACTTCCGTGACTACTTCACGCCACAGCCTTGAGGATTCAAGGACATTTGCCTTGTCGACGGAGCAGAGCTTTTTGTTTCTCTTCATGGCCGTTTCAAAGCCTATTTTTGCTATTCTCTCCACTTCCCGGACGGTGTAGAGCTCTGTGTCAAAGGCGGCTTTGTCGCCGTTTTTCTCGGTGCGGCCCCGTTCGCCAAAATATATGCCGCCGGTGAGTTCCCGCACTACCATGATGTCAAGCTTATCGCCGATGACCTCGTCCTTGAGGGGAGAAGCCGCTTTAAGGGGCGGGAAAATCCTTGCCGGGCGCAGGTTGGCGTAGAGTCCCAAAGCTGAACGGATGCCGAGAAGGCCGGCTTCGGGGCGGAGATGGCCGGGCAGCACATCCCATTTCCAGCCGCCCACGGCGCCGAGGAGCACGGCGTCGGAGGCTTTGCAGGTTTTTACCGTGTCTTCCGGCAGGGGGACGCCTGTGTTGTCTATGGCAATGCCGCCAAGAAGGGCTTCCTCATATTCTATGCCAAAGCCGAATTTGCTGCTGACGGCGTTGAGAACTTTGACCGCTTCCGCGGTGATTTCGGGGCCGATGCCGTCTCCCGGAAGTAATGTTATTTTATAAGTCTTCATACAAACACTCCTTGACTAATTTACTTTTTCCTTTTCAAAGCGGTTTATGGCGCTTAAAATTGCTCTGAATGCAGATTTCTTTGTGTTGTTGGAAATGCCCACGCCAAAATAGTTTTTGCCGTCCTTTAACAGCTCGATGATGGACAGGGCTGCGGCGTCGGAACCGCTGGAGATGGCGTGCTGTTCGTAGTTGACAAATTTAAACCCGTTGATGCCGAGGGAATTCAGGGCGTCAAAGAAGGCGTCAATAGGTCCGTTGCCAAGCCCTTTGAGGGCTTTTTCCTCGCCGTTTATCTTAATGCAGCCGTTAAATTCCTCGTCGTCGCTGCCGTTTATGCTGACGCAGGTGTGGACACCCAGTTCATAGGGGGAGAAGAGGTTGACAAAGTGTTCCTCGAAGAAGCTTACTACCTGCTTGTCGGTCAGTTCGGTGCCCAGCGCGTCGGATTTTTCCTTTATCAACTTGCCGATGTCGGGGTGGAAGGCTTTGGGGAAGGTAAAGCCGTAGAATTGTTCCAGCACGAAAACGGCGCCGCCCTTGCCCGACTGGCTGTTGATGCGGATTACCGGCTCGTATTCGCGTCCCACATCGGCAGGGGAGATGGGCAGGTAGGGTACTTCCCAATACGGGGACAGGCTTTCCTTCATGTACTCAAAGCCTTTTCTGATGGCGTCTTGATGGGAGCCGGAGAAGGCCGTGAAGACCAGTTCGCCGGCATAGGGGTGCCTCTCGTGGACCTTCATTTTGTTGAGTTTTTCCACTGTTTCTTTGATTTTGTTAATGTTGGAGAAATCAAGGCCGGGGTCGATGCCTTGGGTGAACATGTTGAGAGCTAAAGTAATAATATCTACATTGCCTGTGCGTTCGCCGTTGCCAAAAAGGGTGCCCTCAATGCGGTCGGCGCCTGCCAGCAGGCCCAGTTCCGCGGCGGCTACCGCGGTGCCCCTGTCGTTGTGGGGGTGCAGGCTGATGATGGCGCTTTCCCTGTTCTTCATGTGGGTGCAGAACCACTCAATTTGGTCGGCGTAGGTGTTGGGGGTGCACATTTCTACCGTGGCGGGCAGGTTGATTATCATTGGGTTGTCGGGCGTGCACTCGAATACTTCCATTACCTTTTCGCAGATTTCCACGGCGAAGGGCATCTCGGTCCCGGTAAAGCTTTCGGGGGAGTATTCGAAGCGGATGTTGGCGTCTTTATTAATACGCTTTTCCGACAGCTCTTTTATAAGTTTAGCACCCTTTACGGCAATGTCAATAATTCCCTCCATGTCTTTTTTGAATACCACTTTGCGCTGGAGGGTGGATGTGGAATTGTAAAAATGCAGGATGACATTTTTTGCGCCTTCGATAGCTTCAAAGGTGCGCTCAATGAGGTGAGGCCTCGCCTGTGTCAGGACTTGGACATAGACATCGTCGGGGATTAGGTTGTCGTCTATTAACCTTCTCAAGAAGGCATATTCCGTTTCGGAGGCGGAAGGGAATCCGACTTCAATTTCCTTAAACCCGATTTGAAGTAAAAGCTTAAAAAACTCCACCTTTTCTTCAACATTCATTGGGGTTACCAATGCCTGGTTGCCGTCCCGCAAATCTACGCTGCACCAGATGGGGGGCTTTGTGATTGTCTTTGTGGGCCAGGTTCTTTCCGGCATCTCGATTTGCTTGAAAGGGACATATTTCTCGTAACCTTTCATTGCTTTTACTCCTTTCTTTAAAAAAATTTGCAAATAAAAAATCCCCGCCCCAGTAAGGGGCGAGGCATTACACCACGCGGTACCACCCTAATTCGGCCGACAAAAAGCGGCCCTCAACACCTCTGACAAGGCTCGACATATAACGCCGTCACGCGTCTCTTTCTATACCTCGCATGTTTGACACGCAAGATTCAAAAGAGCGACTCCGGGATGAGCTATACACACAACTGCCTGCATCGGCTTGCACCGAACGCCGACTCTCTGGAGCAGGGGAGGCTGTGTCTTTTTCCCTTCACAGTCTTTTGTGGGGTCAGTATTCATTTTGGATATTATATGACAGTATCTGTCGATTTGTCAAGCAAATTTTTTCAGCCGACGATTATTTTGCCTTCCGGCATGATTTCTCCGTGTTTTTTGACGGGTTTGGCGCTGAAAGTTAGGAAGAAGGAGATGGGCCCTACCCTGCCGATATACATTGTGAGGATGACGGCTATTTTGGATAAGGTGTTAAGATGAGGGGTCACTCCTGTGGATTGGCCTACCGTACCGAAAGCTGAGACGGCTTCGTAGAAGGCGTCGATTGCGGGAATATTAGGCTGGCTCAAAATTATGACAAGGGCGGTTGTGAAGGCAATGCCCGCCGAGAGAAAAAAGGTAGCAAAGGCTTTGTATACTATTTGCTTGTCGATTCGGCGGTGGAAAATTATTGTGTCGTCTGTTGACCTTATGACACTCCAAATTGTCGCCATTATAACAGCAAAAGTTGTAGTTTTTATTCCGCCACCGGTGGAGGAAGGCGAAGCGCCGACGAACATTAAGAATATGTAGATCAGTTTTGTAATGGAAGCCATTTTGGATAGGTTGATAGAGCTAAAGCCGGCGGTGCGGCTGATGGCCGACTGGAACATGGCGGCGTTTAGTTTTTCCGGTAAGGTTAGTTTACCAATTGTTTCGGGGTTAGAGTATTCAAGGAAGAAGACGCTGATGGCGCCGAGGATAAGAAGGGCTGCCGACACCGTCAGCACAATTTTTGTGTGGAGGGAAAGGTGGCGTGTGCGGCGGAAATCCAATATGTCGCGGATTACGATAAAACCGAGACCCCCTATCACTACAAGGGCGGCTACCGTGTATATCACTATGGGGTCGTTGTTGAAATGGGATAGGCTTGAAAACTCACCTTGAAAGCCCATGATGTCTAATCCCGCGTTGCAGTAGGCGGATACCGCCGTGAAGATTGAGATAAAGATGCCTTTTTTTCCGTAGAGGGGGACAAACCTTATGCAAAGGATAAGGGCTCCGATGAGCTCAAAGGTGAGGATGGATATAACCACGGTGCGGAGAAGGCGGGGAATGTCCACAAAGCTTTGATTGCCCACCGATTCCCCGGCGATTTGAAGGCCGCGAAAGCCCATTTTGCGCCTGAATGACAGGGTAAAGAAGGTTATGAGGCTGACAATGCCTATGCCGCCGATTTGGATGAGCAGCATGATTACGATTTGTCCAAAGAGGCTCCATTTTGTGAAGGTGTCAAATAAGATTAGGCCCGTGACGCAGGTGGCGGAAGTGGCGGTAAAAAGGGCGTCTAACGGGCTTGTAAAGGCGCCGTTCCGGGACGAGGGAGGCAGCATTAAAAGAATCGTGCCCCCAAGGATAATGAGGGCAAAGCTGATTGTGATTATCTTTACAGGCGTGATAGAAATGTTGTGTTTTTGTTTTGTCGATTTATTCAAATTGGGTCCTTCCTTCAAAATTTTTGGTTTATGATTTTAAGTATTTATCAAAACCTGTCTTTTTTACGGCGATATAGAGGGGCAGCCCCAAGCCGTAGCAAGCTGCGATTTCCCCAACTGCGACTGTCAAGGCGTAGTAGAAAAAGACAAATTTCGAGGCGCTTTCCGTGATTGCGGCAAGATAGGCGCCGATTATCAAGGCGTTGAACACAACAGGGGGGAGAGGAGCAAAAATGGGAACATTCTTAATTTTTATATTTTTTAACAAATATGTGAATACCGCGGCCAAGAGGGTGGCGGCAGGGCCGAAGACTATGTCATAGGGAGTGGTAAGGCCCAAAACCACGCCGGCTCCGTTCGCTATGGCACAGCCCGCCGTGAGCCCTACTATGGCGGAGGGGGAGAAAAGGGGCAAAATGGCAAGGGCTTCCGACACCCGGAACTGGATTGGGCCAAAGGATATGGGTGCTACTGCCAAAGTGACGGCGACATATAAAGCGGCGATGGCCGCCGATTGAGCGATAAAGGCTGCGGATTTTGTATTCATCTGGTCCCTCCGGACAATTTGAAAATTTAATTTGTTGTATTAACGAATAATAGATTAGCACGATTTTTCCAATAAATCAATTGCCTTATATTTTTCTTGGCCTTTGTGGGAATAATAAGCTGTGGATTTTTTACAGGAGGTAAAGATATGGCGCCGCTGATTTCCATTCGCAATATATATAAGATTTACAATCCCGGAGAAAATGAGGTAAGGGCACTGGACGGGGTGTGCCTTGACATTGAAAAGGGGGAGTTTGTGGCTATTGTGGGGGCTTCCGGGTCGGGAAAGACTACCCTTATGAATATGTTAGGGTGCCTTGACACCCCTACTTCGGGCATGTATTTCCTTGACGGCGAGGATGTGTCCAAAATGAGGGATAAAAAGCTCTCGGCCGTCAGGAACAGGCAAATTGGGTTTGTCTTTCAGGGCTTTAACTTAATCCCGGGACTTTCTGCCCTTGAAAATGTGGAACTGCCCCTTGTTTACAGGGGAGTGGGGCGCGCAGAGAGAAGGAAGGCGGCCATGCATGCCTTGGAGCGGGTGGGGCTTGCCAACAGGGTTTGCCATCTTCCCAGCCAGATGTCGGGGGGACAGCAGCAGAGAGTGGCCATAGCCCGGGCTATTGTGGGGAAGCCGCCCATAATTTTGGCCGATGAGCCTACCGGCAATCTTGATTCCCAGTCGGGTAGAGAGATTTTGAAGGTTTTGTGGAAGCTAAATGCAGAGGGGCATACTGTGGTGCTGATTACCCATGACAGGGAGATTGCCGCAAATTCAAAGAGGGTAGTCTTGATACACGACGGCAAGATCGTGGAGGATAGGGCTGTGGGGTGAGATATTGACTTTTTTGGCCTTTTCTGATACAAAAGGTGTATGAATATAAAGGAGTGCCCGGATTGAAAAAGAAAGTTATGGTTGCCATGAGCGGCGGCGTGGACAGCTCTGTTGCCGCCGCTTTGCTGATGGAACAAGGATATGATGTGGTGGGTGTTACCATGAAGCTGCGCCCTGACCAGTATATGGTTGAGGGGGCAAAGGGCGGGTGCTGCTCTCTTGAGGATGTAAACGACGCAAGGAGGGTGGCAAATCACTTGGGATTTCCCCACTATGTATTTAATTTGACGGACCTTTTCACGAAGAAGGTCATCGATTACTTTGTGGAGGAGTATTTAAGGGGGAGGACGCCGAACCCCTGTATTGCCTGTAACAGGTTCCTGAAATTCGATGAGCTTTTGAGAAGGGCTTTGTCCTTGAATATGGATTATGTGGCTACAGGGCATTATGCGAGGATTTATCATAATGAGGAGACGGGGCGGCATGGCCTGAAAAAAGCCCTTTGCGCTAAAGACCAAAGCTATGTGCTGTATAATTTGACACAGCACCAATTACAGCATACCCTTTTGCCTCTTGGGGATTTTTCAAAGGATCAGGTAAGGGAAATAGCGCGGAGTTTAGGGCTTCCCGTGGCGGAAAAGGCCGACAGCCAGGAGATTTGCTTTGTGGACAACGGCGATTACGCGGGATTTATTGAGAGGTATAAGGGTAAGGCGGCACCGGAAGGATTCTTTGTCAGCACCACCGGTGAGGTTTTGGGGAAGCATCGCGGCATTACCCACTATACCATAGGGCAGAGAAAGGGACTTGGAATTGCCCTTGGAAGGCCCATGTTTGTGGTGGAGATTAAGCCCGAGGAAAATATTGTTGTGCTGGGGGAAGAAGGGGAGAGTTATTTTGACGAGCTTGTGGCAGTGGATTTAAACCTTATCCCCTTTGAGAGGCTGGAAAGTGAAATGGAAGTGGAGGCAAAGGTCAGGTATCAGGCAAAGCCTGAAAGGGCGGCTGTTTACCCGTTTGGTGAGGGGGCTGTGAGGGTAAAGTTTGAAAGACCGCAGCGGGCCGTCACCCCAGGGCAGGCGGTGGTATTTTATAAAGGGGAGGAAGTTTTGGGGGGCGGCACTATCGCCAGCACTTCAAGGGCTGATTAAGTTTAGGTACATAAAAACCTTCGCCATAGGCGAAGGTTTTTTAGCTTTTCTTTGGGGTGTTGTTCTGTTTGACCCTGAATTGGTCCTTGGTTTGGAGAAAGCCCGGCCTTTTGGGGGCTATCTGCTTGCCGAAGAGGAACCAGCGGGAGAAGTCGTACCAGTTAAAGGGGGCAAGGGGCGCCATATAGGGAGTGCCGAAGCTGTTGGATGAGACGAGGTTTGTGACGATAAGGCATATTGAGAGGACAAGGCCGATAATGCCGAGGAAAGCCGTCATGATGATGCACAAGAATTTCAGTATCCTGATGGGGTTGACTATGGTGTAGTCTGGAGATACGAAGGAGGA
>JAKOXU010000038.1 GCA_029780875.1 Bacillota bacterium
TGACTGCGGTAGTGGTCTTCCCAACTCCACCCTTTTGATTTGCTATGGCTATCGTCTTTCCCAAAACCATACCTCCCAATTCCCTACTGCTGATATGAAATAGTTTTCCTGAAAACTTTATACTGCCTCTATTTCCGTTTTCAATTGTTAACCGCAAAATTGTTAAACTATATCTTTAAGTTTACATCATGGGCCAAAAAAATATTTTATTCATTATATCATGTTTATGTTTAAATTTAAAGTTTTTGTTGCCTTAATTTATGTTTCACGTGAAACATTGCCTGGAATTGCTTTTATTAAATTTTTGATTGCATTATGTTTCATGTGAAACATTAATCCAGTTGGATTTTGCATTAAAATTAACCTGAAGTGAGTTTCATGTAAACCATAAACCCCAAGATATGTTTCACGTGAAACATAAAATGAAAAACCACCCCTTTAAAAGGGTGGTTTTTCAGAAAAGGGTGGGAATGGGGAAAAATGAGGAGTGTTACTTATAGCTTGCCAGCTTTTCGGAAGGCAAAACATCTTTAGGGATTCTCACTATGTATTCTAAAAAGTCATCGTTTTCATTTGAAAGGGTCTTAACATTAATACCCATGCTTTCAAGAGTTTTTACCGCTTTGTTTAATGTATTGACAAAAATCCTGACATCTTTAAGAACGCCGGTTGTGTGCCGCTTTGGCTTTTGTTTTTCGTTGATAATTCTGTCTATCAATTTATCAGTTTCAGAAACATTCAGTTTATTTCTGATAATTCTTTTAAGTGCTTGCTGTCTATCTTCGAAACTGTCCAGCCTTAATAGCGCTCTGGCGTGGCGCTCTGTAAGTCCGGCATTTCTGATTTGCTCTCTTTCTTCCTTGGTAAGTTTCAGAAGCCGTAATTTGTTGGCCAAGGTAGACTGGGCCATACCAAGTTTAAGTGCCGTTTCTTCTTGAGTAAAGCTCCAAAGCTCCGCCAACTTTGATAGCCCTTCAGCCTCCTCAAAAAAGTCCAAATCCTCCCTTTGAATGTTTTCCAAAAGAGACAAAATTGCTGCTTGTCTGTCGTCGGCGGAAACAACGATTGCGGGAACCTCTGTCATTCCAAGGAGTTTTGCGGCGCGTAAACGGCGCTCTCCCGCCACAAGTTGAAATGTGCCGTCTTTTAGTTTCCTTAAAGCTAACGGTTGCAGAATGCCGCTTTCGCGTATGCTTTGGGCGAGGCATTCTAGCTGGGTTTGGTCAAAGACAACTCGGGGCTGGCTTGGATTTGGCCTGATTTTTTCCACCGGCACCGACAAAACCTTGTCCTGGTGCTGGCGAAACAATAAGTCTAAAACCACAAACACCCCCCCAATGCATGTCCACTAAAAAACCGCCGCTGCTGTTTAATAGATTACCACAATTTGGAAAAAGATTCCAGTCGTTTTTGTCGCAAAAAAAGACAAAAAGTGTGGTTTTTATGGTTATCTTATGGGGGATTTTGTAATTTTAGAAGGGTTTCTGGGGTATTTCGGGGGAGTTTGCGATATTTTTCTTATCAGAATTAATGTTCTGCCGCTGCCGTCGGGAAGGTTGAGGTTTTTTATGGTTTCAATTTTGCCGCCAAGGGTTTCAATTGACTTTTTAGCTTCATAAATTTCTTGGTCTATATCTGGGCCTTTCATGGCGACAAAGGCGCCTTGCTGTTTTACAAAGGGGAGGCAATATTCGCACAAAGCGGGCAACAAAGCTACGGCGCGGGCGGTTACGAGATCAAATTGTTCCCTCATTAAACTATCGTGGGCAGATTCTTCGGCTCGAGAATGAATAAAATCTGCATTAATAGAAAGAAGTTTTGAGAGCTCTTTTAAAAAGGTGATTCTTTTGTTTGAGCTGTCAAGCAAGGAAAGGCTTATGTCGGGACGCAGGATTTTTATGGGGACTCCGGGGAATCCTGCTCCGGTGCCAACATCCAACACTTTGGCACCTTGTGGCGGGTTAAATATAGAAAAAACCGTTAAGCTGTCGATAAAATGACGGATTGTGATGCCTTCAGGGTCGGTAATGGCGGTCAGGTTTACCTTTTCGTTGTATTCCGTTAAAAACCGGGCGTAATTTTCAAAATTTTGTATTGTCGCGTCGTCAAGTTCTATGCCAAATTCTTTTGCCGCTTCAATAAATACCTCTTTTAGTATCAGCATGGCACTTTCCTTTTTAATGATATAACTTTAAAGAACATTATACATAAAAGTATAATGTTCTTACAAGTTTTCGTTTTCCAGGATGTTGTCGGATTTTGTCGCGGCTGCCCTTGTTTTGTGCCAGATAATGAGCACTGAAATATCGGCAGGGTTAACGCCGGAAATTCTGGAGGCCTGACCTATGTTTGTGGGCCGGATTTTACTCAATTTCTCTTTTGCCTCGTTGCGAAGTCCGGTAATTTCATAGTAATCTATGTCTTCCGGCAAGGAAAGGGCTTCCAGCCTTTTGGCTTCCTTGATTTGAGCCAGTTGGCGCTTTATATAGCCTTCGTATTTGATTTCTGTTTCCACCTGTTCCATGACAGCGTCGGGCAAGGTCGGACGGGTATTGTCGACTTTTTTTAACTGCTCGTAACCGAGCTGTGGGCGACGCATTAGTTCCACAAGGCGCACCCCGGTTTGAATGGGGGTTGTGCCGTGTTTCTCCAAGATTTTGTTGACCTCTTCCGAGGGGCGGATTACCGTGGTTGTAAGGCGTCTTAGTTCTTGCTGCTTTAGTTCCTGCTTCTCTTTAAACTTTTCCCATTTTTCGTCGGAAACAAGGCCGATTTTTTTACCTAAGGGTGTTAGGCGTTCGTCGGCGTTGTCTTGGCGGAGGACAAGGCGGTACTCAGACCGGGAAGTCAGCATGCGGTATGGGTCGGCGACGCCCTTTGTCACAAGGTCGTCAATTAAAGTGCCGATATAGGAGCCGGAACGCTCCAAAATCAGGGGCGGCTGGCCCTTTATTTTCAGCGCCGCGTTGATGCCCGCCACAAGGCCTTGGGCCGCAGCCTCTTCGTATCCGGATGTGCCGTTAAACTGGCCAGCGCCGTAAAGGCCCTTAAATTTTATAAACTCCAAGGTGGGATAAAGCTGCAAGGGATCGCAGCAGTCATATTCGATGGCGTAGGCGGTGCGCATTATCTGGACATTTTCAAGGCCGGGGATGGTGCGGTACATCTCTGCCTGCACTTCTTCCGGCAAAGAGGTGGAGCAGCCCTGCAGGTATGCCTCCCTTGTGTTAAGACCGCAGGGTTCGATAAAGAGCTGGTGGGTTTCCTTGTCAGCAAAGCGCACGATTTTGTCCTCGATGCTGGGGCAGTAGCGGGCGCCGATACCTTCAATGACGCCGCTGTACATGGGAGACCGGTGGAGATTTTTTAGGATTATCTCTTTGGTCTTTTGGGTTGTCCATGTAATGTAGCAAACTGCGCGGTTGACAGGAGGCTCTTCGGTTTCAAAGGAGAAGGGCACAACCTTTTCGTCCCCCGGCTGGACTTCCAGCTTGTCCAAATCGATTGTCTTGAAGTCCACCCGAGGAGGAGTTCCTGTCTTAAATCGACGGAGGGATATGCCCATGTTTTTTAGGACTTGAGATAGGCTTGTGGCGGCAAACATGCCGTCGGGGCCGCTGTCGTAATGGACTTCGCCGACGAAAATCCTGCCACCGAGGAAAGTTCCCGTGGCGATAATTACCGCTTTAGCGCGGTAAAGAGCACCGAGTTTTGTCACTACTTCCCATTTGTTGTCGGAAATCTGGCGCAAATCCACTATTTCTGCCTGTTTTACAAGCAGGCGGGGCTGGTTTTCGAGGGTTTCCTTCATTATCGCGCTGTAAAGACGGCGGTCAACCTGCACACGCAGGCTGTGTACTGCCGGGCCTTTGCCCCGGTTTAGCATCCGACTTTGGATTGTGGCCTTGTCGGCGGCTTTGCCCATTTCGCCGCCCAAAGCGTCAATTTCCCTTACAAGATGGCCTTTTGCCGTGCCGCCAATGGAAGGGTTGCAGGGAAGGTTGCCGATGGAATCGAGATTTGTGGCAAAAATTATTGTTTCGCAGCCAAGCCTTGCGCTGGCAAGGGCCGCTTCAATCCCGGCATGGCCGGCGCCTATCACCGCTACATCAAATTCTCCGGCGAAATACTCCATTTTGGCAACCTCCCCTCTATAATGGTTTGTATAATTTGGAATGGTTATTACGATTTGTATAACATTTTGTTTTATATTGCGCCTACTAATTGTATAGAAAAATTAAAAAATTGCAAGAGGTTTTATTTTCCCACACAGAAGCGGGAAAAGACTTCGTCCACAACGGCTTCGCTTGCCCTCTCCCCTGTCAGTTGCAATATAGCGTCCAATGCTTCTTCGATGTTTACAGATACGGCGTCCAGGGTC
>JAKOXU010000073.1 GCA_029780875.1 Bacillota bacterium
GGTTTATGAAAAGCCCTTTGAGGTGGTGTCCCTGCCCCTTGAGAAAAAGCTCTCCGAGAAGGAGAGCTCTAAGCCTATGGGTCGCAACTTTGACGGGTGCCGGATCGGGTTTGACGCCGGCGGCAGTGACAGGAAGGTGTCGGCCGTCATAGACGGCAATGCAGTTTTCTCGGAGGAGGTTGTGTGGCACCCCAAAGTCAACTCCGATCCCGACTACCATTATGGGGAGATTGTGGAGGCTTTCAAGACCGCGGCCGCAAAGATGCCACGAGTGGACGCTATCGGCATCAGTTCCGCCGGTATCTATATCGACAACAGGGTGATGGTGGCGTCGCTGTTTATAAAGGTGCCCGAGGATTTGTTTGATGAAAAGGTCAAGGATATCTATATCAGGGCGGCAAAGGAGATTGGGGATGTGCCCCTTGTGGTGGCCAATGACGGGGACGTGACTGCCCTTGCCGGGGCCATGGAGCTAAACGATGGCAGGGTATTGGGTATTGCCATGGGAACTTCGGAGGCCGCCGGGTATGTGGACGATAAAGGCAATATCACGGGTTGGCTAAATGAGCTGGCCTTCGCGCCCGTGGACGCACAAAGAGGCGCCATGGTAGATGAGTGGTCGGGGGATATTGGCTGCGGGGTCAAGTATTTCTCCCAAGACGCGGTGATAAAGCTGGCGCCCGCCGCGGGGATTGAGCTTGACGAGAACCTGACGCCCGCGGAAAAGCTCAAGGCAGTGCAAAAACTCATGGAAGAAGGCCATGAGGGGGCCGCCGCCATCTATGATTCCATTGGGTGTTATCTTGGCCACGCCTTGGCTTTGTATGGGTCCTGTTATGATATTAAGCATGTGCTGCTGCTGGGCAGGGTGATGTCGGGCAAGGGCGGCGCCATAATCCATGAAAGGGCCGGGCAAGTACTGGCCGACGAATACCCCGACCTTGCAGGCAAGATAAAACTGCACCTGCCTGACGAAAAGAGCAGGAGGGTGGGTCAGTCGGTGGCGGCTGCAAGCCTGCCGAAGATTGAAATATGAAGAGTGTGGTTGTACCCTTTTTAAAGGGATTGTATTTGCCTGACGCGCCGACTCTGACAATTGAAAAATATATGTGGATGGAAAACGGGTACGCTCCCAAAGTGGAAGTATACCTTTGCCATGACGGCGACAGGATGCTGGTTTCCTTTAAGGTTTTCGAGGATGTAGTCGTGGCAAGGGAAAGGCGCGATAACGGAAAAATTTGGTGCGATAGCTGCGTGGAAATGTTTTTGCGCCCCTTTGATGATGACGACAGGTATATAAACTTTGAGTTTAACCCTTACGGCGCGGCTGTTATGTCTATTGGTGCAGGGCGAGAGGACAGGCAGGCCCTGGTCTTTGGGTATAAGGACAGGCTGAAGGTGGTACCGAGGCATTTCGATGGCGGGTGGAGCCTTGCCTTTGAGGTGCCCTTTGGTATGCTTTCCGAGATTTATCAAAGGGAGGAAAAGATAGGGAGGGGTGCCCGGATTTCCGCTAACTTCTACAAGTGCGGGGATGAGACGCCCTACCCCCACTTCGGCATGTGGCGCGAAGTGGAAAGCGATGTGCCTAATTTTCATCTGCCCGAGTTTTTTGGAGAGTTGATTTTAGGTTAAGAAAACGGCCCAGAGCGGGCCGTTTTTTATGTAGGTGAGGCTTTTTGGAATATAGGGCGCACTAATTTTAGGCTTGTTTTTTTGGGCTGCTGCAATTAGAATATTGGTATAAATTTGAGGGTTGGTGGCAAGATGGGTTTGCTCTTTAAAGCCGCGGTGGAGGTTACCTCCAATGTGCTGATGCTGTATCTGCTTATCGCTGTTGGGTTTGTCTGCGACAGGATAGGCATGATAACCCAGCGCGGGGCAAAGCAGATGACGGATTTGGTGCTGATTGTGGTGACGCCCTGCGTCATAATCCATGCCTTTCAGCTGGATTTTTCGCGGGAATACGCTTACGGTTTTTTGCTTGCCGTTATTTTTGCCGTTGT
This sequence comes from Bacillota bacterium, assembly GCA_029780875.1. Lineage (GTDB taxonomy): Bacteria > Bacillota > Clostridia > Oscillospirales > Acutalibacteraceae > JAKOXU01. Next base: position 2,007 of record JAKOXU010000073.1, read on the forward strand.
AATGCAGGTGGCGGGCATAGTTTTCAGCAGGTTTCCCTTTAACAGGTACCCGGAGGGGCAAAAGAGCATAATGAGGTATGCCGCTATATACTCTAACTGCGGGTTTATGTCCCTGCCCTTGACAAAGGCGCTGTTAGACCCGATTGGCCTTGGAGGTATCGGGGTGTTTTTCGGCTCTTCCTTTATCGCTGTCAGCAATATTTTTATGTGGACTCAAGGGGTTTACCTTATAACGGGAGATAAAAAGTCCATTTCCCTTAAAAAGGCCTTTTTGAGCCCGGGGATAATCGGGATTTTGGCGGCCCTGCCTTTGTTTTTGCTGTCGGTGAAGCTTCCCGGCACAATAAACGGGGCGGTGGGGCATATCGCCAACCTAAACACGCCCCTTGCCATGATTATTATCGGGATTTACATATCGAAGACAGATTTGCTGGCCGCTTTTAAGGATAAAAGGATTTATTCGGTGGCGGCGGTAAGGCTGCTGCTGGTGCCGGCGGTGGTTTTTGTCCTTTTGAGCCTTTTTGTGAGGGACAGGGCGGTTTTCACGGCCTGTATTGTGCCTTCCAGCGCGCCGGTGGCGGGGGCTACCACTCTTTTTGCCACGAAGTTTGGCGGGGACGCGGAATTGGCGTCAAAGCTGATGGCCGTCACAACCCTGTTTTCCATTATCACGATGCCTTTGTTTATCATTTTGGCAAACCTTGTGTTGCCGGCGTAAAAGCCGTAAAAAAAATTTTCGGCCGGGAAATTTGCCCGGCCGGTTTTTTTTATGCCTTTTTTGCCGCCCTTTTGGCGGGGTTTTTGTAAGGACGGCTTTGTGTGGTACTTATCCCGCCCCATAAGGCTGTTTCCTAAATGGATGGAACTGCATACAATATCTTTGAGAGCGGGAACTCGCGGGCAGTGTGCAGCGGTGGCGGCGGCGTAGCCCGTTGCCCTTGGAGAGCCGCTGCGCTTGTAAGCGGGTGTGATTTTCGCCAACGACTCTCCTGAAATAATCGCATAGAGGGTAGCGTGCGCATGCCCGCATTCGGGCTGCCCGCTTTATATAAAGAAGGCACTCTCAAAAGAGAGTGCCTTCCCGATATTTTGATCAGACCCTCGATAGCAAGGCGTGGGCCTTGACAAGCTCGTCGGGAATGTTGATGTGCTGCGGGCATTTTTCAAGGCAGTTGCCGCAGCGGGTGCAGCTTTCGGGCTTTTCGCTGTCGGAAAACTCGTTGTTGTAGCGCCAATGGGTGTGTCCCCTGTTTTCGTAGCGTATGTATTCGTTGTAGGCGTCAAAGATTTTGGGGATGTTGATGCTCATGGGGCACTCGATGCAGTATTTGCAGTCGGTGCAGGGGATGACGGGGCGCCGGTTTACAAGTTCCACCACCTGCTTTATTATCTCTTCGTCTTGTGCTGTTAAGGGCTTGAAGGGGGAGAAGGTGGCGACATTGTCCTTTACATGGTCGATGGTGGACATGCCGCTGAGGACCACCGTGACTTTTGGCAAGGTGCCGCACCAGCGCACACCCCAGCTTGCAATTGAAGCGTCGGGGTCGGCGGCTCTAAAGGGGGTGGTCAGTTCCTCGGGCAGTTTTGTGATGGTGCCGCCCTTTAGGGGCTCCATGACAATGCAGGGGATGTCAAATTCCTCCATGACTTTGTAGAGCTTGTCGTAGCCGTGGACATAGTAGTCGAGGTAGTTTAGCTGGACTTGGTAGACATCCCAATTATCGTATTCCGTGAGAATTTTGCGAAGGCCTTCCGGCGAGCCGTGGAAGGAAAAGCCGATGTGGCGGATCCTGCCTTGACTTTTGAGCTTTTCAAATACCGACATAAGATCGTATTTCTTGCAATGTTCCCAGCCCTCGTCGTTTAGGCCGTGGACAAGGTAAATGTCAATGTAGTCGGTTTTGAGCCGCTCCATCTGGGTGTTGAATTTTTTCATTACATCTTCTTCGGTTTTACAGTCGCCGTAGGGCAGCTTGTCGGTGAGGATAAAGCTGTCCCGTGGGTACCTTGAGATAAGAAGATCGTGGGCCACAACTTCCGATTTGCCGCCATGGTAGAAATAGGCGGTGTCGAAGTAGTTGACGCCGTGCTCGATAAGATAGTCGATCATCTGCCTTGTGTGGTCGTAATCAATTTGGTCGTCATGGGTTGGCAGGCGCATTAAACCCATGCCCAGCATGGAGGTGACAAGGTCCTTTGAAAGTTTTCTCATTTCCATATGCTCATCCCTGTCCTTTCGGGTGGATTTTGTGTTCTCTTAAAGTAATTATACCGCCCATAAGAGGCGATTTCAACTTAAACTTGAAAAGTTCAGTATACTTTCAAAAAACGCCAAAAATATCGGTTTTGCGGGGAAAAATTAATTGACCTTTTTATTTTAATGGTTTAGAATTAAGGCAGATTTATATGGGAGGACATTGCCCATGATTTGCATTGCCCCATCGATTTTGTCGGCTGATTTTTCCATGCTGGGACAGGCGGCCGCCGACATGGAGAGGTTCGGCGCCGATATACTCCACATTGATGTCATGGACGGCCACTTTGTGCCTAACTTGACCATTGGGCCGGTGGTGGTAAAGAGCCTGCGTCGTTGGGCTAGTTTACCTTTTGATGTGCACCTTATGATCTCCCGCCCCCTCGATTATGTAGAGGTGTTTGCCAAAGCGGGGGCAGATGTCATCAGCTTTCATCCCGAGGCAGAGTCTGATGTGAGGGAGACTATAAATAAAATAAAAGAATGCGGGGCAAAGCCGGCTTTGGCCATAAAACCGGCTACTCCCGCAAAGGAGATATTCCCTTATCTCGATGATATATATATGGTGCTTGTCATGACTGTGGAGCCTGGATTTGGCGGGCAAAGCTTCATGAGCGATATGGTGGGCAAAATCAGTGAGGTAAAGGCGGAGATTGACAGGCGGGGGCTCGGCGTCAACATTGAGGTTGACGGGGGGATTTCGCCGGATACCGCTCCCCTTGTGGCAAAGGCGGGGGCAAATTGGCTGGTGGCGGGCAGCGCCATCTTCAATGCCCCAAGCCCCAAAGAGATGATAGAAAAGATGCGCCGGGCGGCCGAGTCTGTCAGTTGAAGTGGGCCGAGAGCTGCTCCACGGCGTTGAAGGCGCAGATCAGGGTTCCGTGCTCTGCTATATGGGCTTCGGCGGCGGGGCCTTTGCCCAGGAATTTGCCGTATTCCGAAAGGACGCTTCCCGCTTCATAGGGAAATGAGGGGGAGGAGCGCAGGACAAGGACAAATTTTTCGTCCAGGCTGTAAAGGGAGTTTTCCTGAAATTCAACGGATGCCCATTCTTTTATTACGGGGATTATGTCCAGTACCGATTCGATGTCGGGAAATTCATATACATAAGGGATTGTATTTTTTTGTGCCGTTTTTTTGAGCCTTTTGTATTCATCCGAGTCAATGGTTGTAAAGTACAGGTGGCACCCGCCGTCCGGCGCGGGGACTGCTTCTATAAGAAGGCGGCTTTTTGAGCTGTCAAAGCCCGTTTCCTCAAGGGCTTGTTTTAATAGGTAGGATATGAGTTTTCTTGTTTCCGCTTTGCTGTAATCCAGCTCTTCAAAGGTGGTATCAAGCCGCATCATATCCTGCTTGTCGAGGCTGATTTTGATTTTCCCTTCATGCAGGCGTTCAATTTTCATTAAAATGCCTCCAAACATTGTATCGGTAAAATGCTCTCAATATATGATATTCCCGGGACAGGCAGTTTGCAAGAGGTGAAAAAAGGATGCGGTTTTTTATTAGGCCGGAGCTGAGGCTTGAGTACCAGAAGTCGCCTGCCGTTCTGCGGCCCATTGGGGACTTGGATGGCGGAGTTGCGGTGTTTCCCCTTGCCCATGAGAGGGGAAGGCCCCTTAAATTTGACATAAGGCCGGGGGATGTGGTGCCTAAATTTTCCACTATCGCATATCCTCCCGATGATACATATGACGACTGCGGGCTGCTAATGCCCTTTTCGGGCAGGGTCCTGGAAATAAAGGAGATTGACCATCCCGCCCTTGGAAGGGTGCCGGCGGCTGTGCTGGAACCGGATAAGGGGGTAAATCCCCGGGTTACCGTGTCTTACGATGCAGGGTATTTGACTGCCGATGAGCTGCTGGCTTTGGCCAAGATGTCCTGTATTATCGACAGCCTTGACGGGGTGAGCCTTTATTCAAAGCTAAAGGCTTTAAAGGAGAATACTGCTGACCTTATGGTTGTGGACTGCATTGAGGACCAGACCTTTTCCTCGGCTTTAATCAGGCAGCTGATAGAGCAGGGGGAAGAGATGGCGGCGGGGGCGTTGTATGCCCTGCGGGCTGCGGGCAGGCGCCTTGGCAAGGTGAAGATTGCATGCAACCTGAAGGTCAGGGGAAAGATAAAGAAAGAATACAAGGGGGCTCCCGTGGAATTTGTCAAGGGAGGGTACCCCTTGAGGGACAGACTTGAGGACAGGTTTGGGAAAAGCTTTGCGGCTGTGGGCGGCGCCGCCCTTGCCGATTTTTACCGGTTTTTGTCTTACGGGCAGGGGCAGACCTCCACTGTTGTGACTGTGGCGGGAAATTGCGTCAAAAATCCCGCCAATGTGCGGGTGCCCATCGGCACTACAATTTGGTCCCTTCTGAAGCATTGCGGATTGAGCGATGAGCCCGAGGTTGTGGTGCTGGGGGACGCCTTGACGGGCGCAGCGGTGACCGATTTGTCGGCGCCTGTGACTCCCCATGTGCGGGCGGTGCTGGCTTTGACCCGCAAAAAGGAGAGGGTTGTAAGCTGTATCGGCTGCGGCAGGTGCATCTGGGTGTGCCATAAAAAGCTTATGCCCAATGCCATATACTCCGATCTTGAAAGGGGAAACCGGAAAGGCGCCGCGGCTTTCGGGGCAGAGGAGTGTGACCTTTGCGGGGCGTGTTCCTATGTTTGCCCATCAAAGCTCGGGCTTGCCCACACTTTTGAGACATTTTTGAAGTCTTGATTTGACTGGAGGTAGGTGCGCTTTATGTATGCGCCTTTTATAAAAAGCGATGATAAGGCCAGCGGTATGATGCTGGACGCCGCCATAGCGATGCTTTTTTTACTGGTGGTGCCTGTTGCCTATTACGGGATAAGGGCGGCGGCTCTGGCCGTTGTGGG
>JAKOXU010000083.1 GCA_029780875.1 Bacillota bacterium
TCAACATTTGTGCCCTTTAAGACAACCTTTGCGTCAAGTTCCGCTGCTCTGAGGGCTGCCGCGGAGTCGGTGCTGAAGAAGGGATTGCCGGTTCCGCAGGCGAATATTACAACGCCCACATTCTTCATATAGTCCCTTGCCTTTTCAACAACATAGTGCTCGCAGATTTTGGGCATAAAGATTGCCGACATGACCCTGTTGTTAATGCCGTTCTGATATAAGGCGTCGGACAGCACGATTGCGTTCATTGCCGTTGCCAGCATACCGACATTGTCGGCGCTTGCCCTGTGCATTTCTCCGCAGGAGCGTCCTCTCCAGAAGTTTCCTCCGCCGACGACTATGCCGATCTGAGTGCCGAGCTCCTTGCACTCTCCGATGGCAAGGCTGATTCTGTCGAGCATTTCAAAGTCATAGCCGAAGCCGTTTTCCCCTGCCAAAACCTCTCCGCTAAGTTTCAGGATAACTCTATCGTAAAATGGTTCCACACTATCCCCTCCAAAGTTTTCCTTTCCGCCGCTTTCGGTTTCCGCTTTTTTAACGCATAAATCTTTAATTAGTGAATATTCATGAATTCACAAAGTAAATTTTTGGCGGCTGAATCAGTACGGACTTATTTTACTTCATTTAATCAATTGTGTAAAGGGGATAACAACAATATTATTGACTAATTTGCCAATATTGTATATAATGCTCACTGTAAACAATTAAATTTTTTTGTCATTTTTGCCAAATGAATCATGAAATCTTAGGCAGTGGAAAGTCAAGATGCCGCATCTCCCCCACTTGGGGCGGGAAGGCTTCTTGATTGTTTATTGTTTTAAAAAAATTTCAACAATTTTCCTTCTTTAGCAATCTTAGTTACAGGCGGCATCACCGCAAGAATAATCGAAAGGCTGAATTCCTATGAATAGCACACCCTTTAACCCTGCGGAAATTATTGAAATCTATGATATAAGGCACAAATACCTGGGCTATCACCCTCTGTGCAGCGGACATATAAACGATACATATGTACTCGAATTCCAAACAGACGAAGGCTCAAAACATTCCCTTCTTTTGCAGCGTATTAACACCAATGTATTCAAAAAGCCCGTTGAGCTTATGCAGAATATAGTCGCGGTAACCTCGTTTTTAAGAGAGAAGATTATCGAGGAGGGCGGCGACCCCGAAAGGGAGACACTGAATGTAATACGCACAAAAGACGGGGATTTCCTTTTTGTGGACAAAGCAGGTCATTACTGGAGGCTTTATAACTATATTGAAAACGCCTATTCCGTTGACATTCCGGAAGATCCCAAACTCTTTTACGAACTGGGCAAAGCATTCGGCAAGTTCCAGAAGATGCTTGACTCTTTCCCCATTGACACACTTCATGAGACCATACCCGATTTTCATAACACAAAAAAGAGATATGAGGCTTTTGAGAAGGCGGTGGAGGAAAACCTCTCGGGCAGGCTCGAAAACGCCCTCCCCGAAATTGAATTCGTTAGGGCAAGAAAAGCTGACGCATCCGTACTTGTTGACATGATTGCGGAGGGTAAGCTACCGCTTAGAGTTACCCACAATGACACAAAGCTCAACAATGTAATGTTCGATTCGGAATCTCACAAGAGCATTTGCGTTGTTGACCTTGACACGGTTATGCCCGGACTTTCCCTATACGATTTCGGCGACAGCATAAGATTCGGCGCTAACACAGCCGCAGAGGATGAAAAGGATGTCTCTAAGGTATCCCTCAGCCTCCCCCTTTATACGGAGTATGTAAAAGGCTACCTTTCGGAGGCGGGCAATATCCTCACCCCCGCTGAAGTTGAATATCTGCCCTTCTCCGCTAAACTTATGACCTATGAGTGCGGAATGCGCTTTTTAACAGACTTCTTAAACGGCGATACATATTTTAAGACAAAGTACCCCGAGCACAATTTGGTCAGATGCAGGACTCAGTTTGCCCTTGTTGCCGACATGGAAAGAAAAATGGACGAGATGCAAAAAATCACGCAGGAGGAGTATAAGAAAGTCACAAGCTAAATTATTGAAAAGGTGAGGGTATGGAAAAAAGACAAAACGCAGCCTCCCGCAGAGCCACCGCGTCAGCATATGTCATATTCTGCATAACCGTATGGTTTTTGGCCGAAGTATGGTTCCTTATCAAAAAAGCAACGGGCATCGCTGACTCCGAAAACCAATTGTTATCCATAATTGTCGGCGCTG
>JAKOXU010000026.1 GCA_029780875.1 Bacillota bacterium
ATATCCTTTACCCAAAGTCCGTACAGGTTGCAGTACTCATAAACCCGGGCATTGCCCTCGCCAGTAAATACAAATTCCGCCACAGGCTCCATTCCCGGCTGCAGGTATGTAATGGAGATATTGTCGCCATGAGTCAAGGCAATCCATTCAATATAGTGTTCCGGAAGCATCGGGTGCTTGACACTGCCCACCTGCACCGAAACCCTGTCCCCATTGACGGTCACATCGGGAACATGCTTTTCATAGGCAGCATCCACGGTATTGGGTTTGATTATCTCACAGGGCTCCCCATGACAGTGCATTTCCTTGGTACCAAACAACACATTTCCGCAAGTTTTGCATTTGTAAAAATTGATTGCCACAAAAATCTCCTCACTTTCATTAAAAAGTATTTAAAAATATACTTCTTTAGTCGAGAATGTCACAAAACCCCAACTTATGCAATAGCCAAATTCAAAATCCGCCCTTTTGCCGCAGTATCCGCCAATACGCCGTAATAAATGCCATTTGCGAAAAATACACTTTAATAAAAACCTATCAAAAAGGGGTATCATCATGAAAAAACTCATTTGCCTGCTACTGTCACTTACCTTTATTTTACCTCTTTCCGGCTGCAAAAGCAATAGCCCGGACCCCCAAAACCTCCAAGGAGTATGGATTATTTCCATGCTTGACTTGGATCAGAGTACTGCCGACTTCTTCAAAGACGGTGCCGACACATCCTACGAATTTAGAGCCGACGGCAGCGGCAAACTCACCATCTTTTCCATTCCCTTAGAATTTAAATACCACCTCAAGGGCAACAAACTCACAATCGAGATGCCGGGAGAAGACGAAAAAGGCTTAGTCCGAGAATATAAAATTAAGCTCGACGACAACAAGCTATATTTCAGCACCGGCAAATACAACATGGTCTTTAAAAAGGTACAATAATCAAACAAAAACCCGGCACTGCAAACATGCAATGCCGGGCTTAATATTATTTCTTCTTATTCTGTATCAGAACAAAGGCAACGGCGCCGACTCCGGCAATTAAAACAACGACTATAATCACATACACATAAACACCCAAACCGCCTCCGGGCTTTTCGGAAGAAGTGGAAGAAGGAGCCGTACTCGATTCTCCGCTTATCTCACTGCTGCCCTCGGCAACTTCAGAGGTCACATCCTCCGAACTTTCGTCAGATACATCCCCGGAGCTCTCAAGGCTGCTTTCCGAAGTGTCTGTCTGCGAGCTTGCGGCAGAGCCGGTGCTTGAACTTGCCGCAGAATTGGTGCTCGGTCTTGTGGAGGAACTGGAGCTTGAACTTGACGAGGAGCTGGAGCTTGAAGAGGAAGAACCGTCTTGAGAACTGGTGCTGGGCTCCTCAACCTCACCCTTCAAAATTGCATACCTGAAAATCTCGTTAAACTTGCCGGAAGCATATTCCTGGTTATATCCCACAACCCCCATCTTGTTGCCGTCGACCTCAAGCCTTACAAAGCTCTGATACTGGGTACCGGTTCCGCCGCCTTTGAAATAGTCGATCATTCCCTGCAAGCTCTTATATGAACCCGGTCCGTTAAAGTTTCTGAAGCCGGTAGAACCCACCGAAAGATAAATTGTGCCGTCCACATTGACCGAGGTTAAAAACTTCTCTCCGTTAATGGTGGTTTCAATTTTATTTTCCGTTACCACCTCTCCGCCCTTTAAGGCCTTTGTTTTACACCAGACATGGTCATGGCCGGAAAAGACAAGGTCAATGCCCGCCTCATCTATCACGGGAGTAAGCCCGGTCCTTGCGGGATAAATATAATCGGCAGAGGAATTTGCCTGATGGCCTGCGTCATATATGGACACATGCATGAGTAGTACCTTAAACTTCTTATTGGAAGCCTTGGCATCGTTCAAAAGCCACTGCCTTTGAGCCTGGCTGAGAAATCCTTGTTGCCACGGGCTGTTATTGGTGTTCACAACAATATAGTGCACATCGCCGTAATCAAAGGAATAGTCCACGCCTGAAGCTGTGGAAATCCCGGGAGCCGTGGAAAGGTTAAACAAATTATACATCCAGTTATTGGACCCCGTTCCCTCATCGTGATTCCCGGTCACAGGCGCATAAGTATAATTCATCCAAAAATCCTTGCCGCTTTCAAAGGCCATTTTTGCTTGGCCATCGCCGTCGTTGCTGTAGTTATTGACAATATCACCCAAATGGATGGCAAAAGCGGAATTTGGATAAGCCGCAAAAGCCCGCCTTTGTCCTACGGTGCCGTACTGGCACTCCTGCTGGATGGTAAACTGGGTATCGGCAAAGACCATAACGGTATATTTGTTTGCGTTGGCAGGCTCGGTAGTAATGATACCTGCCTCGCTCCACAATCCCTTTGCCTTATCGCCCACGCGATACCAATATGTCTTACCGGGCTCAAGGTTCTTCACCAAGACCTTATGTACATTTCTGGGAGAAGAGCCCGAAACCTGAGTAGTATTACCGGTAAACTCCATGGCATTGCTCCAATTTGGAGTACTGCCGGTCTTGAGCACCACCTGCACATCGGAGCCGGTTACCGAGGTATTGGTGCTCCAGCACAAGCCTCTTTGAGTTTTGGCGTTACCGTTAAAGGTCACGGTAATATTGTAAGGCAAATCACCTTCAGCAGCTGATACCTGCCCGGAAAACACCATTACCGATAGCAATACCGCTATCACTAACACAAGACTCAATACTTTGTTAATCTTGGCCATTTTATTCCTCCTCAAAAAAAAGCCCTTATTCAGGACTTTTGATACCGCAGCAATATACCGCACAAAGATGTTATTGAAATTATACATAATTTTATTCAAAATGTAAAGTAAAACAATTGAAAAATGTATTCTCATAAAGTATAATTATGGAAAAAATATGAACGGACGGAAATACTGTGCAAAAAGTTTTCCAAAATAAAAAAACCATGTTAGTTTTAATAATGATATTGCTAATACCTCTTATGCTTTTCTTTCTGGGCGCACTCTCCACATACCTAATAAATCTCACGGTAAAGTCAACCGCCTCAAAGCATATCCTCAAGCCCGAAGAAGTCAGCTTTACCGATGCCGACTGCATACTGGTGCTGGGCTGCCTTGTCTGGAGCGAAGGAGCCCCAGCCACATGCTTGAAGACAGGCTGCTAACAGGCATTGAGCTTTACAACAAAGGCGCCGCCCCAAAGCTATTGATGAGCGGCGACCACGGCCAAAAGGAATACGACGAAGTCAACACCATGAAGCAATACGCCATGTCAAAAGGCATCCCCGACGACGATATTTTCATGGACCACGCAGGCTTTTCAACCTATGAATCCATGTACCGGGCAAGGGATATTTTCGAGGCCAAAAAAATAATAATTGTAACCCAAAGCTTCCACCTTTCCCGCGCCGTCTACATCGCAAGGAAGCTGGGGTTGGAAGCCTTTGGCGTTTCCTCCGACCTTAGAACCTACGGCACCGAAAACCGGGACAACACAAGGGAGTACTTTGCAAGGGTAAAGGACTTCCTGATGTGCATATTCAAACCCAAACCCAAATATTTAGGCGACAAAATCCCGGTCTCGGGCAAAGGCTCCCAAACCAACGACAAATAAGTTAAAAAAGCAGCACCGCAAAAACCGCGGTGCTTTTAATATTTCCAGCAATTTGCTTTTCTGAAGCAAATAAAATAGCCTTACCAGCATTAAAACACACGCCCCCAGCATATACATTTACCAGTGTATCAATGTTGGGAGTGTTGGTGTTGAGGCACAATGTAGAAGAGCGCGCAACGGAAATAGGCGCATACATAATAGAACACAACGCAACTGTCAGGAAGGCCGCAAAGCATTTTCATATCAGCAAAAGCACGGTACACAAAGATGTGGCCGAACGCCTTGCCAAAATAAACCCTCAACTCCACAAACAGGTCAAGGCGGTGCTGGAGTACAACAAATCCCAGCGCCACATAAGGGGAGGCCTTGCCACCCGCAGGAAATTCAAGAGAACCCAAGGCAATAAATAAAAGCGCCCCTGCCGCGCTTTGGCAGGGGCGTCGGTTTGCTTGTTATTTTTCCTTTTTTAAAACGCTGATGGGGTCAATAACCTTGCCGTCCTTCATCATCACAAGGTGGAGGTGAGGCTGTTCCGCCACTTCTACAGGCACCTCGGTGATAACCCCGATGACGGTACCGATTTCAACCTCCTGCCCCTTTTTCACGGGCACATTGCTGCCAAGTCCGCAATAGAGGGCAACCAGCCCGTCCCCGTGGTCAATCTCAACAACGGTGCCCCAAAGGTCATCCCACCGCACATCCTTCACAACACCATTTGCAGCCGCCCGCACATTAGTCCCGAGGCTTGCCGCCAAATCGGCTCCATGATGGACGCGCCAGTCCTCCATAGTCTGTGAAAAAACCAGCTTGTCCCCGCTAAAGGGATTATAGCATTCACCGCTGACGGGCATCATAAACAGCTTTTCTTCGGGCTCTTTGCTGACTGGCTGCTCGTTTTCAACAGGCTCGGGCTCCTCTTCCGTGACCCCGCTCACGGTCTTTCCGGCGGGATCAGCGCTGTTATCCTCCCATTCCACCACAATGGGAGTGGAGTTTTGCTCCTCATCGGGCAGCAGCATATTGTATGTCTTATAAACTGCCAAATATCCCGCGACGCCCACCGCCACAAGGCAGACGGCCAGAGCGGCATAAAAGCCCTTTCCACGAAACGCCCTTTTATAGCGCGGCTCACTGAAACTCAATTTACCCAAAGTCAACCATCCTTTCCGAGAGGCGGAGCTCTTTTGGCACCAACAGCCAAAAGGCTCTTTTTATTTGGCCATCCTCTGCATCTATTTTTGCCTTTTAAAAGGCCAAATATGCCCGTCCCCGGCAACTTTTTTACTGAATAAAAATACCTCCCGGAAAAATAAGCGGGGAAATCAATTCCCCGCTTATTTTTATGTATCGCCTTTTTCAAAGACAAATGCCCCGTCTTTATAATCGCAAAGAATTCTTTCCCCCTTTTTCACCCACCCTTTTAAAATGATCAGGGTAAGCTCATCCTCAATTCTCTTTTGAATCACCCGCCGCAGCGGCCTTGCTCCGTAATTCGGGTCATGCCCCAGCCTTGCCACAGCCTCGGCCGCCTTTTCTGAAAACTTAAGAAAAATGCCCTTTTCACGCGCCTTTTGCCCTACCTTTTCAAGCATCTTCCCGGCAATTTCCACAATTTCACCCATATTAAGGGGGCTGAAAAAGACAACCTCATCCACCCTGTTTAAAAACTCGGGCCTGAAAAAGCGTTTGAGTTCATTTAAAATCTCGCTTTTCACCCCTTTTTCGTCAAACCCGGCGCCGCTTTCAAACCCAATACTCTTTTTGCCGGCCAATTTCCGGGCCCCCACATTGGAAGTCATAATAACGACGCAGTTTTTAAAATCCGCCTTCGCCCCGTGGGAGTCGGTCAGCACCCCGTCTTCCAACACCTGCAGCAAAATATTGCACACATCGGGATGAGCCTTTTCAATCTCATCAAAAAGCAGCACCGAATACGGGCTGTGCCGCACCTTTTCCGTCAGCAGCCCCCTTTCCTCATATCCCACATACCCCGGGGGCGACCCCACAAGCTTTGAAACCGAATGTTTTTCCATGTATTCCGACATATCAAAGCGGACAAGCTTTGACTCATCGCCGAAAAGGGCCTCGGCCAAAGCCTTGCAAAGCTCCGTCTTGCCCACGCCTGTGGGTCCGATGAATATAAAGGACCCAAGGGGGCGGCTAGGGTCATTTAGCCCCACCCTGCCCCTCCTTATAGTCCGGGCCACCGCCGACACCGCCTCATGCTGCCCCACAATCCGCCTGTGCAGCTCATCTTCCAGCCCCAAAAGCCTTTCCTCCTCCTGCCTTGTCAGCTGGCACACAGGTATGGAAGTTATAAGGGCAACGGTTTTCGCGATATCCTCCCCGGTAATCTCCACCGCAGCCTGCATTTGCCCCGCAGCTGCCCTTTCCCGCTCTTTCTTTATCTCATCTTCCAGCCTTTTCTGCTCATCCCGCAGCGCCGCCGCCCGCTCAAAATTCTGCTCCTTTACCTCCAAGGCAAGCTCCCGTCTTATTTCCCCTACTTTAGCCTCCAGCTTCGCTACCTTCGCGGGCGTTGCCAGCCCCTCCAACTTTTTTCGGGACGCCGTCTCATCCACCAAATCAATGGCCTTGTCGGGCAAAAACCTACGGGCAATATACCGGGCGGACAACCTCACGGCACCCTCCAAGGCCTCATCGGAGATTTTCACCTTGTGATGAGCCTCATACCTTGGACGCAGCCCCCTTAAAATCTCAAGGGCATCCCCCTCATCGGGTTCCCTGACCACCACCGGCTGAAACCTTCTCTCAAGGGCCCCGTCCTTCTCAAAATTTTTCCGATACTCCGCGAAAGTTGTGGCGCCGATAACCTGCAGCTCACCCCTAGCCAGCTTTGGCTTTATAATGCTGGCGGCATCCACCGCCCCTTCCGCGGCCCCCGTCCCGATAATGTTATGTATCTCATCAATAAAGATAATCACATTGCCCTCCTGCCTTACTTCTTCAAGTATATTTTTAATCCTCTCCTCAAAATCCCCCCGGTATTTCGTCCCCGCCAAAATGCCGTTTAAATCAAGGGAAAGGAGCCTTTTACCCTTCAAATTTTCAGGCACCTGCCCGCTATGTATCCTCATGGCAAGCCCTTCCACAATCGCCGTTTTACCCACCCCCGGCTCCCCTATAAGGCAAGGGTTGTTTTTAGTGCGGCGCGACAAAATCTGCACAATCCTGTCAATTTCCGCTTCACGCCCCACGAGGGGATCCAGCAGCCCCAAAGCCGCCCGCCTTGTAAGGTCATCGCCGTACTGTTCAAGGGCGGAGCCGTTTTTCTTTCTCCTGCCGCCGGTATATACCTTAAATTTGCCCCGGGCTATGGCGCCCTTTTCAAGCCCCGTGGCCTCGCCGATATACTCCAATAGCTCCAAGGGCACAATCCCCATCTGAATCAAAAACCTTGCGGCATGGTTTTCATTTTCAAAGATTATAGCCAAAAGTAAGTGCTCGGTACCTGTATATTTTTGCCCCAACCCCTGGGCCGCCGCCCTTGCCATATCAAGGAGCAGCCTTGCCTTTGGGGTCAAATCCCCGGGTGTCAGCGCCGTCTCCCTATCATTTGAAGGCAGGGATTTCAGCCTTTCCAGAACAATCTCGGAATTGAGCCCATGAACCTCCAAAGCCTTCGCCGCCACCCCCTGCCCTTCCCTGACAAGGCCAAAAAGCAGATGCTCGCTCCCCACATAGGTATGCCCAAGCTCCTGCGCCGCCGCAATGGCAAGGTTTAGGGCTTCCCCTGCGTTTCGGGTAAACCCGCTGAATTTATACATCCCGCCACCTCCCGCTGTCAAAAATGGCGGCGTACAAGGCCGCCTATTTATATTGGTTTTTCTTATTTGTCCCGACAGGCCTTTTTCTGGCCCGTGCGTCATGCCTGATTATATGGGATATGGGTTCCTCGCTGTACGGGTCATGGGAGAGTTCCTCGGAAATCTCAATTTCGGGCTCATAAGGCCACCGTTTTTTTCTGTTATCCAAGCTTTTCCACTTCCTTTCCCCATTGTATTAAACCCGCATAAATAGGTTATGTTGAAAAAATAAAGGATATTCAGCCAAATATTAAATGTCACAATGCCGCAGGCATTCATATTATATAGTGAAGGCATTAAGGGGGGATTTTCATGTCTAAAAAAAGATTTTTAAGTGACAACAGCTGCGTACTTGCCCTGATTATAGTAGCCATCATACTGCTTTGCGATAAAAAAGACTTTGATTTCGATCGCAAATGCTGCTAAATACCTACAAAAAAGACCTCATTTTTGAGGTCTTTTTTGGTATTAAAGGGAAAGCGCCTTCACCGTAACGGGCAAAAGGAGTAGCAAATTGTCGGGCGCCACATATTATATAATTGAATGCACGAAAGGAGGCCAGATTTATGTCTTGCTGCAAGGACCTGCTGGGCGACAACACCTGCGTACTTGTCCTTATAATCGTACTTATTATCTTGTGCTGCAACAACGACCGCTCCTGCTAAACCGCCGCATGTTTTAACTTTCCGCTGCAAAAAGCCCAATGTATTTCCCCATATTAAACCGAAACCCGTTCTTTCAAAATAAAACAGAATACTTGACTTCTACATCACAACCAAAGCCGAAAGCCTCCGAGCTTTCGGCTAAAAACTTGATAAAACCAAGTCCCGCCCCGGTTTTCCGGGACGGGGCTTTATTATTTCAACAGCTACACTGCATTATGAACAAAGCATGCAATACGATCGATAGGAATATCGGCAACAGCGCCGACAGTCCTGATATCGTTGCCGTCAAACCTGTTCCTGTTCCTGCAGCTGCAGCTGTTTCCGATCGAGCAACCGGGAGCAGGGCCAATCTTTGTAATCAGCCGGACAAAGCAGCTGTTAACAAAGAGCACAACACCCGTAAACCCGCTTCCCGACTCACCGCCGCTGGTGGTGAAAATAGTAACGGTTTCTCCTATAAAACGAGAAAGATGCTCTATAAAATTCTCGTTATAGCTTCCACTGCTGAAGTTGCCCAATTGTATCTCTCCCATTCTTTTAATTTTCGGGTGCGAGCACCTACAATATTATATGTGAAAGAATTTTTTCTGTGAGGGCTGCAAACCCCTCAAATTTTGCATTACTCCCACTCCCGCACCATTGCCCCATTTCCGCAAAACTCCCTTCAGCCCTTACACCCTCCTCCGAAAAACTCCCCAACCTTGCCCTTATCTCAAACAACCCCCACAGTCTTAACCCCTCCTCCGACAAAACTTCCGCTACGCAGCCTTATCACTACCTCTGCAAAACCCTTTTCAACCTAATGCATCCCGATAACCACCCCTACTCCCAACCACGACAAAAACTCCCGCCAACGCTGCCTTGTCCCGCTCCCTGCAAAATTTCTGCACCACATCCTTGCCCCCACTCTCTGAAAATCCCCTCCGCAACCTTCCCCCACCCTCCCGCAAGAACCTTCTCCCCAGCTGTTCCCCACTAAAGCCGAAAAAATTGTAAACTAAACTGACATATCAGTTGACAATCCCCTTTTCCCATATTATTATAGTTGCAAACTACTATCAAAGGAGAAAAAAATGCTAAAGTGGCAAATACTTGACCAGCTCAAGAAAAACCCCGAAAGCTACCTATCCGGGGAAAAATTGAGCCGCAAATTCTCGGTTTCCCGCACAGCGGTAAATAAGGCAATCAAAAGCCTGCGGGATGAAGGATACAAAATCGCCGCCTTTACAAACCGGGGCTACAAGCTTATCTCATCCCCCGACATCCTGTCAGAATACGAGATAAAAAGCCGCCTTTCCTCCAAAATACTGGGGAAGGAAATTGTAGTATACGATAGCCTGCCCTCCACCAACATCACAGCAAAGCAACTGGCGGAAGAGGGCCTGCCCGAAGGCACCGTAGTCCTGGCCCGGGAGCAAAAAGGAGGCCGGGGCCGCCTATCCCGCAGCTTTTACTCCCCCATGGACATGGGAGTCTGGATGACGGTGCTTTTACGCCCCAGGATAAGGGCGGAAGAGGCGCCAATCTTCACAATAATGGCGGCCGTAGCAGTCAACAATGCCATTGAAAAGCTTTGCGGCATAAGGCCAACGATAAAATGGCCAAACGACATATTTCTTGACGGCAAAAAGGTGTGCGGCATCCTGACGGAAATGAGCATGGAGGCAGAAACCCGGACAGTATATCACATCGTCATAGGCATCGGCATCAATGTCAACAACCGCAGCTTCCCCGAGGAAATCGAAAACATCGCCACCTCCCTGAATATGTTCACAAAAAATCCCCCGGGCAAGTCAGAGCTTGCTGCGGAAGTGCTAAACCAGCTTGACAACCTTTGCGCAGGAAGGTATTATGACAAGAAAAAGGGTGACCTAATTTCACGGTACAGGTCAGACCTTAATATGCTGGGCAAAAAGGTAAAACTCATAAGGGGCAGCAAGGAAAGCGCCGTCACAGCCCTTGACATTGACGAAAACGGCTGCCTCATCGTACAACACAACGACAAAAGCATATCCGTCGTCAATTCCGGGGAAGTCTCCATCAAGGTTCCCGGCGGATACATCTAAAGTCCTGTAAAGGAGCGCATTTGTATGAAGCTAAAAAACATCACGGCAACAGCACTGTTTGTCAGCCTAATGATTGCCGGCGCGAAAATCAGCATTCCCATCCCGCCGGTACCCGTAACCTTTCAATTTATGTTCAGTGCCATGTCAGGAATATTTCTCGGAGCAAAATACGGCACCATCTCCCAGCTCATTTACATCCTTTTGGGGCTCTTTGGCCTCCCGGTATTCAGCGGGGGCGGCGGCATCGGCTACATATTCATACCCACCTTCGGATTTGTCATAGGCTTTGTCTTTTGCGCCCTGACGACAGGCCACATAACCGAAAAGACAAAAAAACCGTCCCCTGTAAAATACTTTCTTTCGGCTTTCACGGGCCTTATTGTATTAAACCTCATCGGCGCCGTTTATTTTTACCTGATATTCAGGCTGTACCTGCTCCAACCCAAAACAATATCCTATGTCCTGTCCACCCTCACCCCATTCTTTATAAAAGACATCGCCATCTGCGGCATCTTGGCAATTCTCGCCCAAATCCTAATCCCGGTGCTGTCAAAAAACAACCTGCTGCAGAGGGAAAATTAAAAAGCCGGGTTCCCCGGCTTTTTTCATTTATATACCCCGCCTATATGCAGAAACCTAATTTTCGCAAAGTTATAGGTGTTAAGGGGCCGCAAATGGGCATCAATAGTGTGGGTGGAAACATAAATTGTGTCAATGCCGGGATACCCGTCAACTTTGGTCACCACAAGGCTGTGATAGAAATTGCCCCGCTCATCCCCAAGCTGAATGACATCCCCAATCTCCACCTCATCAATATCGGTATCTTTGGCGAAAACTCCCTTTGTCCTGTTAGTCACAAGGAAGTTGTAGAGAAACTGCACCCCTGTCCAAGAAGCCGTCCTCCTGTTAGCGTCGATATAGTACCATCCATACACGGGAGTAAAGTTCATAACCCCACTCCCCGCATAAAGGCACTGGGAAGCAAAATTTGTGCAGTCCCCGCCCAATAGGGAAAAATCCAAATATTTAGGATTCCGTTTCAAAGCCCATTTTTCGGCGTACGCCACCGCCTTTTCCCTGTCATAAGGCACCACAACCGACATTGCTCCCCACCACCCTTAATGCTAATGTATTAATAAATATGTACCTCTAATTATCAGTTAGAAGTAAGGAGCCGGGAATTCTTTCCCGGCTCCTACTTTCACTTTCATATCAGCGACAGCACTTATACTATTCTCTTTCCACAACCACAACTTTTATCCCCACCTGGTCAAATTTCTTCAGATCCTCCTTATAAGCCTCCCAATCGGTAATAAGGTAATCAAGCTTTTCGGCCGGACAAATACTGATTATGGAATCCAACCCGATTTTCTCGGCGGGATACAGCCCGACTTTTACCTTTGAATTATTCAATACGGCATAAATTAACCCTACATTCCGTGATTTTTGAATCGACATTCCGAATGGAGCGGAAATACACGCCGAAGTTACAAAACACTTGTCAAACCTCAAACGGTTAATCATTTCAACTGTAATGGTATCATAAAAGCTTCCGTTACACTCCATTTGTCCACCCGTGACAAGCACTGTGATATTTTCATATTCCCTTAATTCCTCTGCAATGGAAATTGAATTAATTACAACGGTACGGCACAAATCGTCAGACAAACACTGCGCCATCAAAAACCTATGCTTGCCGATGTAATATAAACAACATCATCAGCTTCGATTATAGACGCCGCCCATTTGCAATCGACAAATGGTTATCCTTGACTTCAACTATCCTTTCCATTGCCGAAAAATCATGACAGCCACCGAAGCCTATCTGTTTTATGGACAGAGCTCCCCCATGTGTCCTATTTATAAGCCCCTTTTCCTCAAGAATCCTCAAATCCCTTCTTGCCGTATCTTCCGAGACCTTAAACTTCTCCTGCATTTCGCCGATAGTAATACGCCCTGTTTCTTAAATAATCTCCAAAACAGCCTGGTGCCTCTCTTCTATAAACATTTGAATCACCCTTCATCTTTAATGCTTGTTCGTTTTTATTAATGTATATTCATGTTATATTATGTTTGTTAATGTTTGTCAGCTGTTTATTAACCAATAACGAATAAACCTTACAAAAAAGCTATCTACATTACACCCCTTCCTTTCCTACCAGAATTAAAAAAGTTTTGCACCGGCAAAACTTCCTCAATTATTGATTATTAATCCATTCCGCCCGAAATGGTCGGCCCTTCCCTACCGATTTCA
>JAKOXU010000098.1 GCA_029780875.1 Bacillota bacterium
AAAAGCCCGCTGAAATGTGTTTTTTCCGAGAATGAGGCGCAAATTTCCTGCTCCACCACCATGGGCAAGGTGGTGGACCAATTCCCCGTTGCCTTGACCGGTGAGAGGGTTGTCATGGGGTTTAACCACCTTTATCTTCAAGAGGCTTTGCGGGCGACGGAGAGCGATGAAGTGAAGATAAAGCTGAACGGGCCCCTTTCCCCCATGGTCATTTTGCCCAAAGAAGGGGAAGAATTTTTATTTCTTGTGCTGCCTGTGAGGTTGAGAAATGAAGGTTAAAAAGATTTCCATTGACTCCGAATATATAAAACTTGACAGCCTGTTGAAATTCAGCGGCGCCGTCATTACCGGAGGGGCGGCAAAGCTTGCCATAAAAGAGGGCAAGGTCTTTGTCAACGGAATTGTGTCTACCCAAAGGGGAAAAAAGATTAGGCCCGGGGATATTGTGGAGTTTGAAGGCACAATTATTGAGGTGGAATATAGCGGAGGCGGGCAATGAAGGTTTTAAATCTTGCCTTTGCCAATTTCAGAAACCTCTCGGATGGCGAGTTTGTCCCCTATGAAGGCTGTAATTTGATTTTCGGCGAAAACGGTCATGGAAAGACAAATTTATTGGAGGCAATTTGGCTCTTTACGGGCAATAAAAGCTTTCGCAACAACAAAGACAGTGAGCTTATAAAGTTTGAGTGCTCTGCCGCAAAGCTGAATTTATCCTTTTTCTCCCGACAAAGGCAGCAGGAGGCTCAAATTGATATATCTATGTCAAGGCAGGCAACATTAAACGGGGTGAAGCTCTCTTCCCCGTCCATGTTGTCAAGGTCCCTTTGTGCCATGATTTTTACTCCGGAACATTTGTCCCTCGTGTCGGAAGGACCGGCAAGGCGGCGGAGGTTTTTGGACGAGGCTATCGCCCAGCTTAAACCCGAATACGCCGCTCTTGTAAATGAGTATAACCACATAATTGCCCAGAGAAACGCGCTTTTGAAAGATATCCCCTTTCATTCCGATTTGTACGACACCTTGGAGATATGGGAGCAAAAGGCGGCAAGGGCCGGAGGAAAAATCGTATACTTGCGGTGCAGGTATATTGAAAGGCTGAAAGAGGTATCAAGTGAGGTTTATTGGGGGTTGTCAAGCAGCCAGGAGAGTTTTTCCCTAAAATATGAGTGTTCCTTTTGCTCCGAGCCTGAAAAATTAAGCGCGGCAGAGTTGGAAAAAAGCCTTGTGGCCGCCTTTAAGGACAGCAGGCGGGAAGATATCAGTTTGGGGCATACATCTAAAGGGCCTCACAGAGACGACTTGGAGATTTTTATTAAGGATAAGTCGGCGCGGATTTTCGGCTCCCAAGGGCAAAAGCGGTCGGCGGTGCTGGCCCTGAAACTGGGTGAGGCAAAGCTGATGGAAAGGGATTTAAAAGAGGCGCCCATTGCCCTGCTTGACGATGTCATGTATGAGCTTGACGGGTTTAGACAAAAATATATGTTGGAAAGCCTTGCCGGGTGGCAGGTGTTTATAACTAACTGCAACAGCCCGGATTTGTTTGATAACTGCGCCCTTTTCAGCATGCGGGAGGGCGTTGTGGCAAGGGAGTAAAGAAGGAGAGAGGACATGTACCTTCATTTGGGGCAGAAAACCGTGGTTCCCTTTGGCGAGATTGTGGGCATCTTTGATATGGAGACTTCTACCGTTGGGGAGATTACCCGAAAATTTTTGGCGTCGGCGTCTGCAGCAGATATGGTTGTGAATGTTTCCATGGAAATGCCAAAAGCCTTTGTGGTGTGCCAGCCAAAAAAGGGAGAAGGGGAACAAAGAGTTTACATTTCCCAGTTATCTACCACCACATTGAAAAAGAGAAAGAATCTTTGGATTTAAAATAGATTTGCGAAAACGGAGGGTTTTTCCTTGGCTTTTGAAAAGGTTGAAAAGAAGTACGATGAAAGCAATATACAGGTGTTGGAAGGCCTTGAGGCGGTGCGTAAACGCCCCGGTATGTATATTGGCTCTACCGGGGAGAGGGGCCTTCATCATTTGGTTTATGAGATTGTCGATAACGCCATAGATGAGGCCTTGGCAGGATACTGCACCCACATTGATGTGGAAATCCTGCCCGAGGATGTTATCAGGGTTACCGACAACGGAAGGGGTATCCCCGTCGGTATTCAGGAAAAGATGGGGATTTCCGCGGTTACCGTTGTCTTTACAGTGCTGCACGCCGGCGGCAAGTTCGGTGGCAGCGGGTATAAGGTTTCGGGCGGGCTCCACGGCGTGGGGGCTTCGGTCGTCAACGCCTTGTCCCAGTGGCTGGAGGTAAAGGTTTTTGACGGGGAAAAGGTTTATTTCCAGCGCTTTGAAAGGGGCAACCCGGTAAAAGACCTTGAGGTGATCGGGGAAACCGACAGGAGAGGGACTTCCATTACCTTTAAGCCAGACCCCGAAATATTTAACGAAACCACTGTTTTTGACTATGACACGCTGCTGACGAGGCTTCGCGAGCAGGCCTTTTTGAACGCGGGGCTGAATATCCGGCTTTATGACAGCAGGAATCCCGACAGTGTCGTGGAAGATAAGCTGTGTTATGAGGGCGGAATTAAAAGCTATGTGGAGTTTTTAAATAAGAGCAAGGCTGTCAACACCATACACCCGGAAGTGTTGTATTTTGCCACCGAGGAAGATGACCGCGCCGCGGAAATCGCCATGCAGTACAATGACAGCTACAATGAAGTGATAGTTTCCTTTGCCAACAATATTCACACAAATGACGGCGGAACCCATGAAGTGGGCTTTAAATCGGGCCTTACAAGGGTTTTTAACGAGTACGGCAGAAGGTATAAAATTTTAAAGGACAGTGACAAGAACCTGACGGGGGAAGATGTCCGGGAAGGCTTGACGGCTGTAGTCAGCATAAAAATTAAAGAGGCCCAGTTTGAGGGGCAGACAAAGTCGAAATTGGGCAATACCGAGATGAGAACCATGGTGGAGGGGCTCATTTACAATAAACTTATGACCTATTTTGAGGAAAATCCCTCTACCGCAAAGATGATTTTTGAAAAGGCGCTGCTTGCTGCCACAGCAAGGGAGCAGGCAAGGAGGGCCCGGGAGCTTGTGCGGCGCAAAAATGTGCTGGAAGGTGCCTCTTTGCCCGGAAAACTTGCAGATTGCCAAGAGAGGGATCCTGCCTTGACCGAGATTTACATCGTGGAAGGAGACAGTGCCGGCGGTTCCGCAAAGGAAGGCAGGGACAGGCGCTTTCAGGCGATACTTCCCCTTTGGGGCAAGATGCTCAATGTGGAAAAGGCGCGGCTTGACAAGGTTTACAGCAACGAAAAGCTTTTGCCTGTTGTAACCGCCCTCGGATGCAATGTTGGGGATGAGTTTGACATTTCAAAGCTGCGGTATGGCAAGGTCATTATCATGGCCGACGCCGATGTGGACGGCTCCCACATCAGGACTTTGCTTTTGACCTTCTTCTTTAGGTTTATGAGGCCCTTGATTGAAAATGGGTGTGTCTATATTGCCCAGCCGCCCCTTTACAGGATCGCCAAGGGCAAGCAGATAAGATATGCTTTTTCTGATAAGCAGAGAGATGAGTATATCGCAGAACTTGGGGGCAACGCGGATATTCAGCGGTATAAGGGCCTTGGCGAGATGGACCCCCATCAGCTTTGGGAGACTACCATGAACCCCGAGACCCGCACCATTATAAAAATCGGACTTGAGGATGCCGCTTCCGCCGACAGGATTTTCAGCATTCTGATGGGCGACAAGGTGGAGCCCCGCCGGGAATTTATTCAGAAGCATGCAAAGTATGTAACCGATCTTGATATTTGAGGGAAAAGGAGAAAAAGATGCAAAATCAAAGGGAAGGGCAAAGCGAAAAGCTGACCTTTGAATATGTGCTGAACCACAAGGATTTTGTGAGTTTTTTGTCCCAAACCAGCAATTTTAAAAGCAGGGGTAAGACAAGGATTGTTGAAACCGTGCTCCTGTGCCTTGTGGCTTTGCTCAAAGTCGTGGACCTTATAAATGATTTTTCGGTTAAAGGGGTTGCATTTGTTGCCCTTATAGTATTGGTGATTGTCCTTTTGTGGGCAGTGCCCGAAAGGGCTATCCGTTCCGCTGCCAGGCGGCAGGCCGACGGTACCGTTCACAGGCTTGTGATTTCAAGGGAGAAGATTGTTTACGGCTATGGCGCCGGCAAAAAGGAGCTGAAACCCGGAGAGGCCACGGTGGAGAAACTAAATGGCATGTTCGCCCTGGGAGAAAAGGGCTCGGGAATGAGAATTTTGCTGCCTTTCAGAGTTATTAGTGACAGCGATATGGATAAGGTTAAAGGAATCCTTGAAGTATATACCGATTAAGGGGAGTTGTGTTACATGGCGTCTAATTACTATGACAGCACGCCCTTGGTTGAATGCGACATTGAAGTGACTAAAGAGCAGTTTTTAGAGGCAAACATTGTCCCTTTTAGGGGGCAAAGATTTTTGAAAAAACAGTTGCCCTTGATATTGCTGATTGCGGCGGCTTATTTTCCCCTTTATGTCGAGGTTTTAAATTACGGGATTGGCGAGTATATTTTAGTTTTTGCCGCCTTGAATGTGTTTTTGGTGGCTGTTTTGGTGCTGCAGCAAGTCCTTATAAACAAAGAAACCGTGAAAAACCTTGAACAGCTGTACACTACCGGAGAGGTTGTCTTTAAAAAGGAGCGCGTCCGGCTTTATAAGTATACATATCAGCGGGAAAACGAGTATATAAAGGGCGAATATTACTGGTCGGAAGGCGTTGGGTGCGTTGAGACTAAGGGGCTTTTTATTGTGATTGAGAAAAGGGAGGCGCCGCCTTTTGTTATCCCTAAAGCTTCCCTTACAAAGGATCAGCAGGAGAAGGTTAAAAGGCTTCTGACAAGCGTTTACGCAAAAAGGTACCGCTACATCAACAGGTAGGGGGGTATTTTCGTGGAGGAAAGGACAGACATTTTGAAGATCAGCCGGCTTTTGTCGGAGAAGGAATATGTGGAATTGAAGTACCTTTTGGCAAAAAGAGGGGTGCCGAAGTCCTTTGATACGATATCTTATGCCGTTGCCTTGGGGACCGCGGTGCTGACTGCCCTTCACTGGCTGGCGAAAGGCGGCATTTCGATTTACTACATCCCCCTCTGGTGCATTGCGCTGCCGCCCTTGTATAAGGCTTTGTTCTTTTTGTGGCTGCTTTTGAAAAAGAGGCTGGACTCAAAGTTTTATCACAGCGATGCCTTTAAAAATGAGGCGGCTACAATTACATTGACGCCGGAAACCCTTGAGGTGAAAACCGTGCGCACATCAGGCAGGTATCCCTTGGGGCTGCTGGATGAAATATTGGAGACTCGGCATTCATTTATTGCCTTTGCGGGAGGCGCAAAAGAGGTTGTTATCCCCAAAAGGCTGCTGACGGAGGAACAGATTGAGGAGCTGCGTTCCCTTTTTGAGAATAAGCTGAAAAGGGTGAAATAAGGCGCCTTTTAAAATAAACTTGGTTTAGAAACGGGTGTATGTAATGAATTTTGAAGGACAAACAATTATCAATACAGATATAGAAAAGGAACTTAAAAAGTCGTATTTAAGCTATTCTATGGCTGTTATTGTGGGGCGCGCACTGCCCGATGTTCGGGACGGGCTAAAGCCTGTGCACAGGCGGATCTTGTATACCCTATATGAAAACGGGCTGGGGCCAGACAAGCCTTACAGAAAGTGCGCCGATACCGTCGGTTCGGTGCTGGGCCGGTACCATCCCCATGGAGACGCGTCGGTCTATGACGCCCTTGTGCGTATGGCACAGAGCTTTTCCATGCGGTATCCCTTGATTGACGGGCACGGCAACTTCGGTTCCATTGACGGGGACCCTCCCGCCGCCTATCGTTATACCGAGGCTCGCATGAGCAAAATTGCCATGGAGATGCTCACCGATATTGAAAAGAATACAGTTAACTTTAACCCTAACTACGACGACAGGCTTAAAGAGCCGGCGGTGCTCCCCTGCCGCTTCCCGAACCTTTTGGTCAACGGAACTACCGGCATTGCCGTCGGTATGGCTACCAATATTCCTCCCCATAATCTGGGCGAGGTAATTGACGGCATGAGCTATCTTATCGAAAACCCGGATGCCGATACCGCCGACCTGTTGAAGTTTATAAAGGGGCCCGACTTCCCTACCGGCGGCATTATTATGGGCAAGGCCGGAATTAGGGAGGCTTATACTACCGGACGGGGACGGATTTATGTCCGGGCAAGGGCTAATATTGAGGAGGCTTCCGGCGGCAGGTTCAAGATTGTGGTGACCGAGATACCTTATCAGGTCAATAAGGCGAAGCTTATTGAAAGCATTGCCGAGCTTGTTAAGGCAAAGCGTATTGATGGGATTACCAATATCGAGGATCATTCCGACAGGGAAGGCATGCGCATTGTCATTGATGTCAGAAGGGATGCTAACCCGCAGATAGTGCTAAACCAGCTTTATAAATTCACCCAGATGCAGGTGACCTTCGGGGTGATAAACCTTGCCCTTGTAAACGGGGAGCCGAAGGTGCTGATCCTTAAAGAAATGCTCTCCGAGTACATTAAGTTCCAGCTGGAGGTTGTGACCCGCAGGACTCAATTTGATTTGGACAAGGCCAGGGAGCGGGCGCATATTTTGGAGGGCCTTAAAATTGCCCTTGACTTTATCGATGAGGTAATTAGAATACTGCGCGCTTCAAAGAGCATTCCCGAGGGCAAGGAGGCCTTGATGAGCCGGTTCGGGCTGGATGATATCCAAGCTCAAGCCATTGTGCAGATGAGGTTGGGGCAGCTGACCGGTCTTGAAAGAGAAAAGATTGAGCTGGAATTGGAAGAGCTCAAGGAGAAGATTGCCGACCTTGAAAGCATCCTTGCAAGCCGCGAGAAAAGGCTTGCCATTGTGCGGGATGAAGCTTTGGCGATAAAAGAGAGGTTTGCCGATGAAAGGCGCACCGAGATTGTGCCCTTTAACGGCGAGGTGGATATTGAGGATTTGGTACCAGATGAGGACTGCGTCATTACCCTGACCCTCATGGGGTATATCAAGAGGCAGCCGGTGGATGCCTACCATACCCAAAAGAGGGGTGGGCGGGGCATTTCGGGTATGACCCGCAGGGAAGAAGACTATTGCGAGGAGATGTTTATAGGTTCCGCCCACGATTATGTCATGTTCTTTACCAATACCGGGCGGGCTTACAGGCTTAAATGCTATGAGGTGCCCGAGGGCTCCCGCACTTCAAAAGGGGTTCATATACGCAATCTTCTGCCCCTTGATGGTGAGGAGAAAGTGACTGCCATGATCAAGGTGCCGGAGTTTGAGGAAGGCAGGTACCTTGTCATGGTGACCCGTAAAGGTACAATTAAGCGCACTGCCCTTGAGGCTTTCGACACCGTCAGGAAGGGCGGCATTATCGCCATCAGCCTCGACGAGGGCGATGAGCTGGCTTGGGTTGGGCTGACCGACGGCAATGCCGAGATTTTGGTGGCAACCAAGAAAGGCATGGCCATCCGCTTCCATGAAACCGATGTGAGGTCTATGGGCCGCTCGGCGAGGGGCGTCAGAGCCATTATCTTAAAGCCCGGTGACGAGGTTGTGGGGATGGCTAACTTGAGCGACAAGGGCATGGTGCTGACCGTGACCGAGACGGGATTCGGAAGGCGCTCCCCCGTATCCGACTACAGGCTCCAGTCACGGGGCGGCAAGGGGATTATAAATTATAGAACCAAGGCCTTTGGGGATGTGGCTGCCGTCAAGGTTGTGGACGAAGACGACGATATCATTATGATTAGCCAAGACGGCGTGATAATCAGGATTGCCGCCAGTGATGTGCGGGTGTGCTCTCGCCCGGCGAAAGGTGTGCGGGTCATGAGAATTGAAGAGGGCAACAAGATTATTACTATTGCCCGAGTGGAGCATGAGGAGGGCGCCGAGACCCAAAAGGTGGAGGATGACTCCTCCGGCGAGGAAGGTTTGGACTTCACAGACTCCGAAGATGAGGGTTTGGAGGAGTAATAGGCTTACAATTAATAAAAAATAATGCCCGTGTTTTCGGGCATTATTTTTTTTGCAAAACAAGAATGTATTTTTTACCTAAACCATTAATTTGGTTGCACAGTTTTGTGCAACAAGCGCAACTTTGAAGGGGATTGTCAGACAACTTATTTTTTGCGGCGCTCCAGCGCCAGTTCGGCGCCGATTTTGAGGGCGCTTGTGATGGATTCCTTCTCCTCCCGGGTCAGGGGGATTGCCTTGTAGGTTACATTGGGTTGGGAGAAGATAAAGTTGCTGATTTCGGAGATGTCGTAATATTGAGGAATGCCAAGTAGCATGTCGCAGGAAACCTCAAAAAAGTCACAGATTTTTTTGAGAGTGGTAAGATCCGGTTCCCGCCTGCCCTGTTCATACATGCCGATGGCGCTGGGGGAAAGGGATAGTTTGTCGGCAAGTTCCTTTTGAGTGAGGCCCTTGTTTATGCGGAGGCGTCTTAAATTTTCGGCAAACATATTCATCACCCGACAATATTATAACACAATTTGTGTTATACGACAAGGTGTTTATTTATTCGACAAATGGAAGTAAAACACCGGTCGGGAGAGAAATTCCTTGACTATCCCTATATTGTTGTGGTACAATTTCACAAAAGAAAACCAAAAAGTTGAAAATTTCAGCCAACCTTGCACAAAAATGGAAATTATATTGGATTGTGGATTGCTGATGTTGTGGTAATGTTGCATTTTTTGCTACACAATTTGTGTGAAAGGATGGTGGAAAATGGATTTGCAGGCGCTTTCCCGGGAGTACTTTAAAGAAGGCAAAATTCTCAGGGATAGGCTGAGTCAGCAGAAGGAGGAGTTGAGGCATGCAGAAGGAA
>JAKOXU010000105.1 GCA_029780875.1 Bacillota bacterium
AAAACCCCTACGAACCTGACAAGGAATATCAGCAGCACCGCCCACAGTACCACCCCGTAGAAACTGCCCCCCTTATCCAGCACCTCATCAAAGAAAAGTTTTGTCCCCACATAGGGCGACAATATGGAAAATGCGGTGGAAAGCAACATCACAATAAAAATCTGGGCTACCTTACCCTTATAGTTGCCAAAGAACCCCAAAAGCCGGCGAGCCACCGAGATTTTGTCCATGCACAAGGGGCACACCTGTCTTTCAGGTTCAGGGTACCGGGTGCCGCACTTCGGGCAAAACACCTCATCCCTCACCGACACATCCATCAGGGGCTCCCCACCTTTGCCTATGTTGTCGATAACCTTAATAAGCCTCTCCACATCCGACAAAAACCCCACGGAAAAGACAAGCAGAATACGGCTTTCCCCGTCCTTTTCGCAATAGAGCCTCCCGGTAGACAAAAGCCTTTCGGTAAAAAGCTTCCCAATCTCCTCCAAAGGGAAACTTTCAAGCCCCTGCACCTCAAATGCCGCCACAATCCTGCGGGGCCCTTTAACTTTTACCACCTTTTCTTCCCCATAGAGTATATAAAGCCGCCCATTCCCCACGGCGGTATAAACATCGGCAAACCCGCCATTGAGCGTCATATCTGTATGTATGGCAAAGACAAGCCCGCTGGTATCCACACCTTGGCTTTCAAAAACTTCCAGCATATATTCGGGAACATGCCTTTTCATCAAAATCCCCCTTTTACGCCCAATGAAGAGTGCAAAAAACCAACAAACGGCGAGATTAAGGCTAAACCCCGCCGCAATTTGACGCCTGCAAAACCAAATGGCGTGGCCTGCCACCGGCACTCGGGCGCGGCCTTACCACGACATTTTGCACCGATATAAAAATCTTTCTGATCCGCGCCGCCCTGTTAAAAAGGGGCGCCAACACCAACTTTATTGCAAAAAAACAATTATATTATATGTCTAAATTACCACTTTTCCCGCCCATTGTCAATTCACCCAAAAGCAAAACCGTCCACCGAACAAAAACAAAAAGTCAAAACGCCACCGAAACCCGGCGGCGCTTTGACTATGCAATAAACATATAAAAGAGTAGGAGAAAAATATATCAGCGGCGGTTTTACCGCTGTATATCTCTAATATACCTCAAACACAGCCCCACAATACTCAAACTCGGCAGTTTTCCCTTCCGTCACGGCATTGTTTGCCCCGCAGCCCGGGCACCGCACAAGCTTTAGCTGCTCCTGTTGCTTCTTATAACCTCCTGCCGCAACATTTTCCGTTGCCTATTCCCTCTTTGGTACGATTTCTCGCTTCCCGGCGAAATAGGCATCCTTGAGAAAACCAATATATATCATTTTTTCAGGGCAGCTACCATCTTTGCATAGGGCAAAGCAGACGTAATATTGTCAATTTTGCCTTCCCCCATATTGACAACAATGTTGAAATATGCCCCAAACCTGTTGGCAGGTGATTATTCTTTCAGTTCACATCAATACAATACCAAAATCATCGGCAATAATCAAGAAAATATTGTAAGATGAGACATTTTCACCCCATTCTCCGGTTTTTTGTTAATAAATTCAATGAATCAAGACCATTAAAACTTTAGCTGGTAAAATACCCTTATGTAACTGATATCCCTTACCGTCAATTTCAATTAGCTCACACGCATGCTCTGTTCTGAAAGAAGTATTTATAGCTCGTTATACCCAGCAATGAAATAAAATTCCCCGATGGAGAGCAGATCTATTCCACCATCCATCGGGGCTGTGTTTTACTAATTCGTTTTTTCTTTTTCGGTCCTTCTTTATCTTTAGGAGTATTATTATGACAAAAATAAGTAGCAACATCAGCAGAAGTATCCACAGCACCCACCACCAGCAGTTATATCCTCGCCGCAAACCTGTAATATCCTTACTGCATGATCACACTTTCCGTCTTCGTTTTCATCCCTATGGCCAAGAGCATCTACATAGTTATCTTTATAAATTCCGCCACACTCTTCGCATTTGTGCTCTATGTAGCCTTTATCAGTGCAGGCGGGTGGGACAATTGTGTCGGTGTAGTTATAAATATGACTTTCGGTGGAAATCGTTTCCCACAGGAATTTTATAGATGACGGCTCATTTCTGACTTCGAGAGCAATCACAATTGTTTTCCTTACACAATGGGCGTACTTGTGGGGCTCGTGCTGTTTGCCGATGATATCGTATTCCCGCCGAAAGTGAGCAAAAGCAGGAAAGGCCTCTTCTGCTTGAATTTATAATCACCATAATCGTCATTATGGTGATTATTTCGGTAATGGTTTTCGGGCTTTACTGTTCGCTACCACAGGGCAAAAATGTCAGCTGGAATCTGATTCATGCTTTATATGCCGTCGGCTTAATCTTGGCAGGTCTAATTTACGACAAACGCCGTTTTAACAGGGGGTTGGCGGCCGTGGCAAGTCTTACCTACCCTTTGATTGCATCAGCTCATTACGACGGTATAAACGGAACCGTCGTCCTTTCATTGAGCTATCTTTTTCGCGGATTCCTTTCCGTTTACTGTATCTGTGCCTTTACCGATTACGGGGCAAATAACCGCTGTTTTCTGCCGTTTGCGCCCCTTGGACTTTGTATATCGAAAATCACCGAAGTGTTGTTATCCTTCCTGCCGATATGTCTGAGTATTTCCGATCCCGCTGCGCTGATCGTCACCGCCGTTTTCTTTGTCCCGCTGATCATATTATTTACTTTGTATTTCAACAAGCTCTATTCGTCGTCGAACTTCACGGAAGAAAGGCGTTTGTCCCTCTTTTGTGAAAATTTGGGTTGACCGCAAGAGAGGCAGAGGTGCTTCAATGCCTGACCGACGGTTTTTCCGACAATGAAATATCAAATAAGTATTACATTCCAAAGGCACCGTTCGTTTTCACATATCAAATATACTGAATAAATCGGCTGTCACACGAGGGTGAAAGTCGTCCGTGCCCTGCACAAAAATTCAGTCTATAATTTCCAGGAAAAAGCCTTCTGCGTAAAACTCAGAAGGCTTTTTTGTTTAAAGAGAACAGTTTTATTTTGTTTCGAACAATTGGCAAGTAACAAATCAATCGAAATAGTCGTAATGGAATTGCTTATATTTTATACCGAGTTTATCGAGCAATTTAACGAAGTCACTTTCATTATTTGTTGCCAAAAACTCCTTCATCCCTGCCACCAACCGTTTCGGATAAAGGTATTCCGTCAATTTATCAATTTTATCCTCGCTGATCTCATAATGACTGTCTTTCGCTTTTTCCACATCAAATTAATATATATCGACAGTACCATCTTCAAATTTGAATACAGATAGAAACCACAACCCTTTGCTATCGAGCGATATCCTTAACCTCTTAGGCTCCTTCATTTCCTTTGAATCCCTGCTATTACTGCTTTCCATGTTATTATTCCTCCTATTAGCATAATAACATATTTTCATAGCATGCTTTTTCATCGCAATCCAAAAGCAACTTTCATAAAAACAATATAGAGGAGCTATATTTTGGCATTGTTGCTTAATAAATTAATCTAATTATTGCAAAAATTCTTGTCTACCTCTTTCCGATAGGGTTTTCATTATCACCCTCTGTTTTCATCTTATCCCTTTCACTCTATTGCCCTCTTTTTCCTTTTGCCCAGCAAAGTTACCGCCGCGACCAACGCGCATACTATTAGCACTACGCCTGCTCCGATAAACCACCGGACATTTATGCCCCACAAATACATCTCAAACACTCCGCCCGCCTGAGTATCCATATCGTCCGGGTCAACCGGCTCCTCAGGCAAGAGCCCCTTCACGAGCATAACTGTAGAAAGCTCTTTTACCGGTCCGAAAGAAACGCGCCCGTTGGCGTCGGCCGTAGCGTAGAGAAACTCATATGTATTGTCCGGCTTCTTATACACCATGGTGAAGCCCTTCTCCCCATTATCCGCCGACATTTCAAAGTTTACAAGTATGCAAAAGCCTGTGGTTTTCTTTCCGCTTTGCAGCGAAAGCCCATACACCCCAACAACATCCGCCGTCCCGAAAACATCGTTGACTTCCTCAAGTTTAACCAAAGCTGTATAATCGTTCCCGCTTGTAATAGTCTCGGTCTTCAGCGGATCATCGCTTTTTATGCCGTTTCCACTAATCCAGATGGGGTGAACCGATACGAATTCGAAGTAGTTATAGCTATTAGAACTACTTTGTTGATAAGGAATTATCGGGTCTCCCAAAGAGTACATACTTACCTTAACATTTACATAGTTGCTATCAAATATCGGCGCCGAGTCCGTTGATATTCCATAAAGCCCTTTTATTATCGGGCCCGGTCCTTCAATAACAATACCCTTCTTACTTACAATGGCAGTACCAAGGTAAGAAGAAACCACCGTGTTGCCCGATATGCGCACGGGGTAATTACTCAAATTTTGAATTGCGTTCGCGCCTTGTTTCACCACATTTATCGTGCCGCCGGTAATAACTATTTCACCACCGCGACTGGGAGAGGAAATGGCAGGATTTTTAGTTTCGGTTATGCTTATTGTGACATCCGATACGGTAAGTGTGCCAAGCCCGTTTTCAATCTGATCAATTATGAGTCCGCTTTTATCTGGGCTGCTATCGATAATTGTCAAATCACCCCACACATTAATTATGACACTATTACCCAGACGATTTCCCAGCCTTTTTCCGTTTAAGTCGAGCGTCACACTAGTACCTTTTTGGTTTTTAACAGTTTCACTCAGCATATCAGCATCGGAGACCAAATAAATCGTGGAACCGCTTTTTGCGTTATCAAAGGCCACCTGCAGACTATTATAAAATTCCGTTTCGATCTTCGCGACGGCTGTCGTCGGCTTAAACCTGGTATATTTGTACCCGGAAAAGGGCATATCCTTGTTAAGGTTATTGGAAAACCTCAATGTCAAGGATGTATCGGGCCAGGTATCTCTTGCGTATTCTGTGCTGACGCTAACCTGCACCTCATCCGACATAGACGGAGCTCCGTTCATTGCGCGCCCGCGTCCCTTTATAACCGATGTGCCTTTTTTCATGAATATGGTCTCGCTCAGTCTGTATGCATACACACCTGTACCGTTTTCACCTGAAGCGTCTATAACGCCTCCCGAAATTTCCACCTTGCCAGAACCTTTGTTAATAATCGCATTGCCTTTTGGTGCGGTATTTTCCACCGTGCCGCCAATTATTTCCAAGCTCACATTGGTTCCCGATAGAGTGACGCTTGACAAGACTATCGTTCCTTCTTCGGCATTGGGATTTGCGGAAGCGATTTTAGCCGTGCCGCCAACAGAAACCTTACCCTCGGTTGCCGTAAAAATAGCCATACCGCTTTGTGAAGACACTTCTCCGCCCGTAATAATTACTTCCTTTGCAAACCGCGCGTAAATGGCGCAGCCGGAATCAGCACGCACCTTGCCCCCCTTTATGATTATGGTGCCGTTTCTTCCGATTGCCGATACTAAAGGTTCTCCTTTTCCGGTATGCTCTATTGTTCCGCTTTCCAAGACAAGACTGCCGTCCCCCGAAATCGAAACCGTATCGTTGGTGAGCGAACTCGTTGTAAGCTTGCTGTCCTGGCTGTTCTTACTATCTTTAATCGTCAGCGTACCGCTGCCATTGTGTACGATAACGCCTTTTGCGCCTTTCAGAATATATCCGTTTAAGTCAAAACCAAAGCTCTTCGAATTATTTTCAGGAATCACAATAGGGCTGGAAAGAAGAAAATCCCCCGTCACCAGCTTTATGGTTTGTCCTTCTTTGACATCCTTAATGGCGCTTTCAGGGGAGCTGTATCCCTTGCCGTCAATCTCCAGCAGAAACCCTTCTGCAACAGCTTTGTCCCCGAAACCCGTTACCCCAAGTGTCGCGATGCACAGGACAAGAAGAGCGCACAAAAACCGTTTTTTCATATAATATCTCTCTTTCAATTTGATTTTTGCATATACCCCGGTTCAAATACACGAAAAACAATCTCTACAAAAACATATGCATCGCATTCATGACCGACAGGGGCTGAAATCCGCTGTTTTTTGCAGGGACTTCTGTGTTTTTGCTCTATTTACTTGTCAAAACCAAGGTTTGCACCATTTGGATTATATTATTAATAATATATCAGATAACCGGCTCAGCTGCAATAAAATTCCATGTGTTTATTGTTTTTGTATCCACAAATAAGGGAAATATAGGAAAAGGCGATGGAATCAAAAATCAGGATTTATCTGTGTTGTGGCAAGTTAAGATACACAAATTATCAGCTTTTTCTGTAATCTCATGCTAATAGCAATTAATAATCCACTGTAAATAACGATTTATGCAACAAGCATTCTTGTTTTCTGTTGCAAACTCACAATATCATCACAAATTATTTGTGACAAGGTTATAAATAAAGGACGCCAATTTTGACGCTAAAACGGTCAAACTTGGCGTCAATTCAAATTTCTTTCACTCCAAAACATTTCGCATAATTAGAAAAACTCCGGTATTCATGGTGAATACCGAAGTTTCTGGGTCCGAAGAGAGATTGCAGATCTGCGCCCTCGAGTCGGCAAATCCATATAATTAATAAACTTTTAGTGGCATAAATTCACGGTTTATTTTGCTTATATCAAGTCATACAGGGGGCGCTTCATTATTTTACTACTGCATATACACAATGATATTCCTTAATGCTCTTAATGAGGAAAAAGGATCAGAAAAACAGTTCTTAATGAATGCGGGCGGATTTGCATTCTAAATCCGACACTCTTACCATAATAGCTCGGTTTATTTATTACCAATTTAGCAGTTAAGGGCGGCGAAAATTGTTGGAGCGACCGCCTTTGTTTGTGCGTTTGGAAGGGCGGCGCGGGATAAATCTATTGGAAGTCTCTTTAACGGCAGGAGACATATTTGGTACGGTCCAAGCGCATTCCTTTACGGGAATAGTTTTTTGTATGAGCCTTTCGATGTTTCGTAAATTGCTCATCTCTTCACTGCTGCAAAAACTGATGGCTACTCCAACTGCGCCGGCGCGGCCGGTTCGACCGATACGGTGAATGTAAGTCTCCGCTTCTTCGGAAATGTTATAGTTGATGACGAAAGGAAGTTCGGCAATGTCAATACCTCGCGCGGCAATATCGGTTGCAACTAATACATTGATTTTTCCCTTCTTAAAGGCGTTGAGGGCATTTTGGCGCGCGACCTGACTCTTATTGCCGTGGATTGCCATGGATTTGATATTGTTTTTTTCCAAGTGACGCGCCACATGGTCGGCACCGTGCTTTGTGCGTGTGAACACCAATGCGGAGTACACGCCTTGGTTGTTGAGTAAATCCATCAATAGTTCGTTCTTTTTGGACTTGTCCACCATATATACAAATTGGTTTATTCGGTCAACTGTTTTAGTGGGTGGGACAATTTTTACTGTCTCCGGATTTCTGAGCAGTTTCGTAGCCAGGCTCTCCACCTCGGCGGGCAAAGTTGCCGAGAAAAACAGAGTCTGCTTCTGGCGGGGAAGCAGAGTGATGATCCGTTTGACATCATGTATGAAGCCCATGTCGAGCATACGGTCTGCCTCGTCCAAAACGAAAATTTCAACGGAGTTAAGCTTGACAAAGCCCTGCTTGATAAGGTCACACAACCGCCCAGGTGTTGCCACCAGAATGTCGATACCGACTTTGAGGGCTTTGACCTGATTGACCTGACTCACTCCGCCGAAAACAACCGCGGAACGAAGGGGCAGTTTTTTGCCGTATTGCATTAAATTCTCATGGATCTGAATGGCAAGTTCTCGGGTGGGGGCGAGAATAAGCGAGCGAATGGGGCGCATTGCACCGGGAGAACGGTCAGTTTTCGCGCTGTCATTCAAAAGCTGTAAAATGGGTAGAGAAAACGCCGCGGTTTTTCCTGTACCTGTCTGTGCGCATCCCAATACATCCTTGCCGCAAAGCACCAAGGGAATGGTGAGCTCCTGAATAGGGGTGGGATTTTCGTAGCCCGCTGTCTGGACAGCATCCAGCAGAGGGGCGATTAAATTCATTTCTTTAAATTGCATACTTATTCCAATTCATTTTATTTGTTCTGTGTTGTTTCATGTATTAAAAGAAAATCGTGCGTATGATCACAAAAGAGAACATTAGATTATTATATCACGGTAATATAGCGATTACAAGGAAAAATAGCCTCCTCATCACATTCACAGACTTTAAGGGTCCGCGCTTTTCAGACAGGTTTTGATTATGGTTGCGTAAGAAGGGTGAATAGCATAGCCCTGCCGGCATTACTCTAAAAGGGGATTTTTTGCTGATTGCGTGTTGTATGGTGCTGGATAATGCAACAAAAAGCCTGAAAAGCGTTTCAGCAACACAAACCCTTGAATCCTCATAAGCAAATGAAAAGTCCGCATTTCTGCGGACTTTGAATTGGTTGCGGAGGCAGGATTTGAACCTGCGACCTTCGGGTTATGAGCCCGACGAGCTACCGAACTGCTCCACTCCGCGATATTTACAAAGTGCACTATCTATTATATACTTTTTTGAAAAAAATGCAACCCCTTTTTTCAAATTAAAAGGGATTGCATTTTTCCAATTTGCCTTCCTCCTATTACATATATCCCAAATATAGCCTCCGGTAGAAAAACCGCTACTTTTTCCTCTTCAAAATTTTAAAACCATACCCCTCTAAAGTTATAGTTTCGCCAATCTTTTCTCCCGTCAAAACATCTGTATAGCCCCTGTCATCCAAAACAAGCTGCCTTTCCTCGGTGGCAAAATTCATCAAAAAGACAAAGCTTTCCTCTTTAGTATGCCTTGCAGTAGCATAAACCCCATAAGGCAAATCAGTATCAATAATTCTGCTAACACCCGACATATCAATGAGCCTTTCGGTTAAAAGACCAATAAACCGGGAGTCAACCTTTGTAGCAACATGAATAGCCTTCCCCTTACCGTAACTATTCACAGTCACAGCAGGATACCCCTTATAAAAATCATCACCATAAACAGCAATAGTCTCTGCCCCCTCGATTGTTACAAGCTCACACAACTCTCTGCATTCAAAGGAGCCTTCCAACCCCAAAACATTGCCACCAAGATACTCAACGGAATTTCTATCCCTATCGTAAAGAGCATCGATTTCATCAACCTTAACCCCTAAAACATCTCTGATAAGCCCCGGCATACCGCCAAGATAGCACAAATCGCACTCATCCACATACCCCGTCATATAGGTAGTAACCAAAATCCCGCCATTCTTTACAAAATCACGGATCTTGTCAGCCGTTTCCCGCCTAAGCATATAAAGCATGGGAGCAATAACCAACTTATATCCGGATAAATCATGATACCGTCCTACCAAATCAACAGATATGCCCCTCTTTACCAGCTGCTCATAATAGCTAAAAACCGCCGAATAGTAGCCGGCACCACTGTTACGGGGCCCCTTGCTTTCCTCTATAGCCCAATGATTATCCCAATCATAATAAACCGCAACTTGACTTTCCACTTTAGAACCGACAACCTCATCCAGCCGGCTTAAAAGATCTCCAACTTCAGCCACCTCACGGAAAACCCGGTGACTATCGGAACAATCATGATCAACCACAGCTCCGTGAAACTTTTCAAAGCCGCCCCTACTTTTCCTAAACTGAAAATAAAGCACTCCGTCCGCACCATGAGCAACATTTTGAACACAGCTCAACAAGTGCATTTTAGGTCTTTTCAGCTTGCTGACTGCCGACCAATTCACCACACTGGGAGTACTTTCCATAAGCAGCCACGGCTCATTATTGCCAATACTACGCATGGCATCATGAGACATAGCGGCATGATAAGAAAGACAAGCGTCATCACCCTCATGCCATAAAGGATAATGGTCATAAGATATCAAATCCACAGCCTTTCCAAACTCCTGATAGTCAAGATCAAGCTTAAACCCCATAAAATTAGTCGTGCAAGGAATATGGGGACAAACAGATTTAACGGCCTTGACCTCATGAAGATAAAAGTCAATAGTCATATAAGTAGTAAAACGCTTAAAATCAAGGTTCATACAGTTCACTCCACCCTCCCCTAAGGAAGAAGGAGGAACTACCTGTGACCAATCGGTATAAGTGTGCCCATGAAAATGATTCCACCAAGCCTCATTAAGGTTGTCTAAAGTACCATACCTTTCCTTAAGCCAACTGCGGAAGTTTTCCTCACAATAGCTACAGCGGCACTCTCCTTGATACTCGTTGGAAACATGCCAAAGAATAGCCGCAGGATGATGGCCATACCTTTCGGCAATCTTTTTATTAATTATAGCAACCTTCTCACGATAAACAGGAGAACTCTGACAGTGGTTATGCCTCCATCCATGACGAGCCCTTCGCAAATCGGGACCCACACGGTTAACCTCGGGATACCTTTGTGACAACCAAGCAGGCTTCGACCCGCTGGGAGTGGCCAGTATCACATTAATCCCGTTTTTATAAAGCCTGTCTACCACCTCATCCATCCACTCAAAGGTAAAAACTCCTTCCTCAGGCTCCAAGGCAACCCAGGCGAAAATCCCTAAAGAAACAGCATTTATGCCGGCCTTTTTCATTAACTCTATATCCTGTTTTAAAATCTCGGGATATTTTAACCACTGATCGGGATTATAATCTCCTCCGTGAAGCATATGGGGAACTTTAGTTATTGACTTCATGAGCTACTTCTCCTTTCGGTATAAACACTGCCAATATTGTACAGTAAATTTTTAAAAATGCAAGGACTCCCTTTATATTCATATAAAAATGCCAACCTTGAAAAACTCATCTAAAAAATCTTCTCCAAAAATAAAAAAGACTGCACAGATTTTGCGCAGTCTTTTTTTCTCTACTCCCCGGGCAATGTTGAGATAGGCTCACCCTTAATCAGTTTATTGGTGTCCCTCACAATCTTATCAACATGCTCAGCCAATACAAGCACATCTCCATGCCCGTCTATGGAGCAAAAATACCTTCTTGATCCCACAGGAGTAAACTCCGCCACGGTTTTCCTCTTGCCGCCCTTGTAAGTGAAGGTCAAGGTCAGCTCCGGCTTGTTTTCATAGCTTTCTTTGACAACCTCCTCAACCCTCGTGGTCATCAAAACGGTGTACCAACTCCTGAAGTTGTCAACATCCAGCTCACCGCCACTGTAAGACACCTTCAAATCGCTGCCTTCGCCTGCAAGGTCAAACCTATAGTCCAACCCTTTGCCCTTTATAGCCACCGATTCAAGGTCTCCGATATAAATATAGAAGACTAAATTGGTGGCGATAGCCTCATATCCCACTTCGCTCCACGGAACAGCCCCCGTCGGAACAAGATATACTATGGGCACACCCTTTCTCATGACATAATACCTATCATCCTTAATATCCCCCAAAATCAGCGACACCTTAACCCCGCTGATTTCATAGTCGACCGTCGCCCGGGGGTTTTTAAGGCCGAAGTTCTGCAGCTGCTCCTCGGTAGGATACACCGCAGCCACAGACTCCGCAGTAATGCTGCTCAAAAGGGAGGCAAAACCGTCTACTTTTCCGGTATCGGCAACCACCTTTTTGGGGGAAGTCACCAAATACCTCGGTTTTGTCGAATCTGCGCTGCTAAATTCCGGGTTTTTCTCAACAATTATTGGCTTTGCCCGCACTTTCCCCCCAAACTCCAACCTTACAACATCTAAATCTTTGGAGGTGTCAATATCCCCCACAACAGCATTGCTGACAAAACCCAATTTATTACTGACAACAAAATACTCAAGGTTAGTAGCCGAGGAGTATACCCTGGAATCCCCCTCAACCATAAAATAATAATTTGTCTTGTTGGGCAGTTTGCTGCCAATCAATAGGGTAAAATCCCCGCCTTTTTTCAAAGAAATCTTTACAGTATCGGGCTTATCAAGCCCAAAAGCCTCTAAATTATCAGGGGTCTCGCTAATTACGCTCTCTGCCTTTATCTCACTTGCGCCGGAAAGCAGGCTGCTAAACATATACTCATTTTTCGGCAGCTCGCTCAACTCGGGAATCTCAAATACCTCATTGCCCTTTTGAACAATGGTAAACTCACCAAGCTTATTTTTCACATAAATTGAGGCGATTTCCTTTTTCTCCTTTGAGAAAAGGGTAATCGCAGAGGAAGAGGGCTCGGAAGAAGTCTCTCCGGCTTTTCCGTCGGGCAGCAAAAACAGCGCCGCCACAGCCCCGGCACACACAACCAGGGCAACCGCCACAGCAATAAGGGCGCGCACCTGCCTTCTCATAGATGCCTCCTCCTCATCCATACAAACAGCCCGGCTCCCAACACGCAAAGGGGCAGCAGTATGGTAAACACATACAGCCCGATTACTTTAATATGCGCCGCCGTCAAAGTGGGAGGCATTTGCTCCACGCTGATCGTTTTCGGCTGAATAGTAATGGGGCTCTTCCTTTGCGACAACTCATTGAAAACATTTAAAGCAAACTCATAGTTGGCAAAACCGGTATTCCACAAAAGTTCATCCCCAAAAAACTCTTTCGAGCCCAAAACAAAGGCGGTATTTGTATATTTTTTGTTGTCGTAAACGCTTTCTCTGACACTCTTTGCCGCTGAAGTAAACTGCCCGGTCTGAACCCCCGCCTCATCCTTAGGGTATAGCCTTGCATCGGCGGTAGTAGTCAGCACCTTCGTGGTTTTCTGCCCATAAGGCCCCGGCTCGCTATCATAAATGGTGTTCAGGACTCGGCTGAAAAGCATGACGCATTGCCTATTCCTTCGCGCCAAATCTTTTGCAAAGACTTCTTCCGCATACTCGGGCAAATAGGCAAAATCTGTTCTAATCAAAATATTTCCCTTATCTTCCAAATACACATTCAATGTTTCAAGCTTTTTCTGCGCATTTGTCTCATACGCCAATTTCGGGCTAACCTCAATGCCCCATTCCTTTATAAAGGCCTCTAAATTGGGCAGC
The DNA here is from genome assembly GCA_029780875.1 of Bacillota bacterium. Classification (GTDB taxonomy): domain Bacteria; phylum Bacillota; class Clostridia; order Oscillospirales; family Acutalibacteraceae; genus JAKOXU01. The sequence goes on from JAKOXU010000105.1 coordinate 12,968, forward strand.
TCCTCCTGTTCATAGCCAAAAATGGTCACAAGGCCGTGCTGTTCCCTTCCCCTATCCTTAAAATAAGCGTCCAGCTTCTCAAGCTCCCCGGTGGTATAGTCCCTTTTAGGAGCGGGAATAACCACAACGCTGGTATTCTTATCAATTTCCTCGGTAGCAATATTTACAGACTTCACTTCAAAATTGTTCTTCTTGAGCAATTCTTCCAAGCTGGAAGTGCTCATTTCATCGTGCCCCTTGAGTATAGTGACAATAGGCAACTCTGAAGTCACGGCATAAATGCCCGACGCCACTGCCTGCTCCACATTGGACTCGGAAATATAAACCTGATAATATTGAGTGTAATTATAGGTAAACAAGTCGTCAAGGGTTAAAGCCTTATTGTTGTTCGGCCCGATAATCAATATGCCGTTTTCCTCCAAATCCAAATCGGCATATGTTTTTGCATAGGCCGGCTCCCTATCCAAGTCCACATATTTTATCTTTATCTTTGGATTGGCCTGGGAAAACTGGTCAAGGAGCAAAGCGGCTTGATTGAAATACCTATCGGCTTCCTTAAAATCGATCTCATTGTTGAGCACCACAACCTCAACATCTTGCTCAACAGTTTTCAAGTACTCCACGGTTTCCTTAGACAGCTTATACTCTTTATTTTGCGTCAAGTCAAGAATAAGGTTAAACCTCTGCCCCAACAGACTCAAAATAATATTCAAGGCAACTACAATGGCAATGACGCCCATAGTCAAGGCCACCGAAAGCGTGCCAAACCTAAATTTCCTGCTACCAAAAAATCTTGTCATATGAAGCCCTTTCCTTTCTTATGGATTCCTTGTCAGCTCCATCTCTTTTTATCAAGTACCCTTACCGTCAAAAACAGAAACACAGCAGTAACGCTAATAAAGAAGAAAATATCCCTCAAATCGAAAAGTCCGGTAACAAAGGAGGAATATCGAGCATAAAAAGACAGCTGAAAAATCGCCTTTGCCAAAAAAGCAAATGGAATGCTCTGGGCAAAAACCCCAATAATCAGCAAAAATATGCTGACGGCGATGCTACCCACGGCGGCAATAACTTGACTCTCTGTCAGGCTTGAGATAAAAACTCCAATGGAAATCAGCGCGCAGCCAAGGAGCAAAATTCCCACAAGGTTGCCGAAAAACACCGTCCATGCCGGCACCGTGAAAAAGGAAACCACAAGGGAAAAAATCAAAAATATCGCCAAAGCCAGCAGGTACACCACAAGGGCCGCCAAAAACTTCGCAAAGACAATGGCAAACAAAGAAACGGGAGCCGTGAGCAACGCTTGTTCTGTCTTAAGCCTTTTCTCATCGCTGAAAAGCTTCATGGTCAAAATAGGAATCAAAATAAGTATAATGTAAAACATTATATCGAAAACATACCCGATACGGGCAGAATAACTCATCAGCATCAACCAGAAAAACAGCCCGGAAAAGAAGTAAAAGACCGACAAAAACACAAATCCAATCGCCGAATTAAAATATGAAAAAAACTCCCTTTTTAAAATGGCAAGCATTATTCACTACCTCCTTCTTTACCATCCGCGTTTGAGGCTGTTTCCCTCGCCAAATCAACCCCGCCGATCAAATTGAGGAAAATATCCTCCAAGGTCAATTCCACGCCCTTTAGCCCGAGTATCGGCCACTTTTTCTCGGAAAACCTGTGGAAAATTTCCTCCCTTATATCGACTTTGGGGTCGGTTTCAACCGAAAAATCGCAGGTCCCCTCTTCAAAAGTGCCGATATACAATACCTCCACAATGCCCTTCAGGTTTTGCAGCAAAGACAAAACCTCATCTTTCGGCCCTTTCACCCTCACCGTCAGCTTGTTGTCTATTCTCATGGCCCTCGACAAGTTTTCAGGGGTATCGTCGGCAATCAGTTTACCCCTGTTAAAGACAACCACCCTGTTGCACACCGTCTGCACTTCAGACAAAATGTGGGAACTAAACAATATCGTGTGCTGCTTTCCAAGCTCTTTGATTAGGTTTCTTATCTCGATTATCTGCCTCGGGTCAAGGCCGATTGTAGGCTCGTCCAACACAAGCACCGGAGGTTTTCCTAACAGCGCCTGCGCGAACCCCACTCTCTGCTTGTACCCTTTGGAAAGGTTCTTTATCAACCTTCCGTAAACATCGGTGATTTGCACAAGCTCGCAAATTTCCTCAATGTGCTCTTTCCGCGGGAACTT
>JAKOXU010000106.1 GCA_029780875.1 Bacillota bacterium
ATTATACCATGATTTTTATTTATTGCAATAAGTATTTCTTGCATTTTCCAGAGATTAAGTCCATAAAATCCCCAATTTTATGCGGTTTCTAATGATTATAAAAATAAGGCGCAGTGAATCTTTTTCACTGCGCCTTATTTACAGAATCAGATTTAGTTGTTGGCTTTTTTGGGAACTGTGACAAAGATTGCCGCAGCTGCAACTGCCAGAACCAGGAGACCATACATCATGATGTTGTTGTCGCCGGTCTGGGCAGGATCCTTGGATTCGGTCTGGCTGGGCTCTTCGGAAGGCTCTTCAGAGGGTTCCTCGGAGGGCTCTTCGCTGGGTTCTTCGCTGGGCTCCTCGGACTCTTCTTCGCTGGGCTCTTCGCTTTCCTCTTCAGGAACACCAAGTTCGGTGAGAGCGAAGAACATGTCATCAAAGCTCATGCCGGAACCGGAGGGAGCTTTGAGGACGATACCGACGGTAGCGGTACCGGAGGTTACGGGAATGTCGAGAATGGTGTTCTCAGCGAATGTGCCGAAGATGCTGATGTCAACACGGATTTCTCCACCGCCGTAATCTCTTACAAACATGTAAGCTTCGTCGATGGGTTGGCCCCAGCCCTTTGTGAAGGACCTGAGTTCATAAATCCCTTCGGGAAGGTCGGTCAAAGTCTGGTACAGGACGATGTTAACCTCTTCCTCATCGTTCCACAAAGTAAGAAGGGCGTTACCAGTACGCTTGTCGCCGGTGTAGACGGTGACATTTGCTCCTTCTGCCTCCCAGCCTGCGGGGAAGTCGCTGTCCGGCTCTGTATCCTCAAAGCTGGGGTTTACAAGGAGGTTTTCGCCAGGCTCAATTGCGGCGGGTTCTGCCGATGCAGTGAGCATCAACGCAAAGATCGATGCGACGAGAGCAACGGCAACCAATGTTGCAATAGTTCTGGAGAGCTTCATTCAAATCCACCTTTCAAAAAGTTTTTCTTCTGAATTTTAAAGGAATTGTATAAATGCGATATACAATTCCTTTAACTTACAGATAATATTATACCATGCAAAAAAAATAATGCAAGAGATTTTTAGTGCAAATTCCATAAAAGGAATATGGAAGAATATACTTTTTTAATCAATATAAAAGTAAAAGTGCAGTGAATCGCTTCACTGCACTTTTGACTTTTTAAATCAGTTTATTAGTTGTTGGCTTTTTTGGGAACTGTGACAAAGATTGCCGCAGCTGCAACTGCCAGAACCAGGAGACCATACATCATGATGTTGTTGTCGCCGGTCTGGGCAGGATCCTTGGATTCGGTATTAGAGCCTGTCTCGGATTCGGTCTGGCTGGGCTCTTCGGATTCGGCCTGGCTGGGCTCTTCGGATTCAGCCTGACTGGGTTCTTCGGATTCAGCCTGGCTGGGCTCCTCGGACTCTTCTTCGCTGGGTTCTTCGCTTTCGGGTTCTTCGCTTTCAGGTTCCTCGCTCTCGGGCTCTTCGCTTTCGGGTTCTTCACTTTCGGGTTCTTCGATGGAAGGAGCGCCAAGCTCGACGAGTTTAAACTCAACATTGTCGATGCTGCCGCCGCCGCCTGCAGGACCCACAAACCTAAAGCCGATGGTTGCCTGGCCGGAGGTTACGGGGATATTGCCCAAAGTGTTAATCGCCCAATCGCCAGTACGGCTGACATCGATTGTGATTTGGCTTCCACCATGATCTTTTACAAACATGATGAATTGATAAGAGCTCCAGGATTTTGTGTAAGAGGAGAGTTCGTAAATGCCTGCAGGAAGCCCGGTAATTGTCTGGGTAACGGTAACATCAAATTCCTCAATTTCCTCATCATTGTTCCAAATGCAAAGCAAATTGTTGCCTTCCTGTGGACCGTTTGTGTCAATAGTGCCGTTTATGCCTGTTACAGTCCACCCATCGGGTAATTCGCCAAAGGAGCCGGTTTCAAATCCGCCGTTGGTCAAAAGGTTTTGGCCCGGCTGAATGTCGCCTTCTTCCGCCATTGTTACAAAGGCAAAAGCAAAGGTTGACAATACGAGAGCTGCAGCCAGGAATAATGCAAAGGGTCTAGAGAACAACTTCATTCGACAACAGTCCTTTCTATTAGTTTTTTGTAGTTGGAAATATTATATCATGTTTTGGATAAAATGCAAGCCTTTTTATGTAAAATACATCATATTTGGGAAGTATTGCGTAATAATTTATTCAAAATTGTTTAAAAAATTAAATAGCGTAAATGCACAGATGTAATTTTTCGGTATTTATTAATCAGCTTTGAGGGGGTTTTAGCTTTTGAATTAATGGGTGCGTTTTGACTAATATATTTAAAAGAAGGCAAAAGGGGGAAGGGAAATAGGATATATTTAAAAGTTTATGTATAAATCAATGGAAAACTTGCGCCTTATGATATAAAGTAGTATAATTGAATAAATGAGAACATTTTCGCAATAATTGCGGAGAGGAGGGATAACCGTGAAGTGTGACCTTCACTGCCATACGAAGCTGTCTGACGGGTCCCTGGGTATAGAGGAACTGATTTCCCTTGCTAAGCGGACGGGACTTAAAGCTGTGGCGATAACCGACCATGATACCCTTGCCGGGGCAAACAGGGCCAAGATTATCGGCGACCGTTATGACATTACGGTTATCCCGGGCGTAGAGATTTCCTGTTTTGACTACAAAAGAAATAGGAAGGCTCACCTTCTTTGCTATTTGTGTGACAAGCCTGACAGGCTGGAGAGCTTGTTTAGGAAAACTTACCTGAACAGGAAGAAGGCTGCCGAGGCCATGGTTGAGAAAATCATGGAGAGGTACCCGGTTTTGCCTTCCATGATTGTCAACAGGGCAAAGGGCAGCAGCAATATTTACAAGCAGCACATCATGCACGCCCTGATGGACATTGGGGCTGCCACAAGCATTTATGGGGATTTGTATCGAGAGCTATTTGACCCGAAAGAGGGGTTTGCCTTTGTGGAGCCTGAGTATCCCGATGTCTTTGAGGTGCTGGCGCAGGTTAAGGACGCCGGTGGGATTGCGGTGCTGGCTCACCCGACACATTATGACAGCTATGACCTTTTGGGGGAACTGGTTGCCCATGGCCTTGACGGGGTAGAGGTGTGGCATCCCTGCCACGACGAGTTTGATGTGCAGAGAATCAGGGATGTGGCTAAAAAGCACGGGCTGCTCATGACCGGAGGCTCTGATTTTCACGGGATGTATAACAAGGCGGCGATGTCGCTGGGTGCCTGCTATACTCCCTTGGAAAATTTTGAAGCTTTGCTGGCATATAAATCAAGGCGTAAAACAAGAGAAACTATCATAATATAATCTTTCCAAGACTATAATGTATTTGCGGGCCGCTATGAAAGCTGCGGCGGTAAAGGTGGTGCTTTGAATGCGATTTTTTGACGAGGATATAAAAATTGCGGATAAGCTGCCTTTGTTCAAGTTTGACATAAATGCAGACAATGAGGAGACAAAGCAGGTTTTAGAGCGGGAAAAGGCAAACGGTAACCTTGAAAAGGCAAGCCGGCTGGGGGCTGTCCTTGCCGGTGAGGTGTGGGACCTCGAGAGGATGCCCCTCGTTTTGGAACGCAGTCTTGCCGACAATGACGGGGTTATGCTGCAAATCAGGATGCTGTATTGTTTTGCGGTACATGTTGCCGCGGATGAGTTTGCAAAAAACGCAATAATAAGCAAAAAGGTGTTGTCGGTTTTTAACGATGTGTTAAAGGATAATTCTCCGGGCTTTTATGCCGAGCTTGAAAATTCGGGCTCCTTTTCATTTTATTATTTGGAGCACCGCAGCCAGGAAAAAGGGGTAGAGGGCATGGGAAAGGTGTTTGCCATGCTTGCCTCAAAAAAAGATGAGAGGGCCTTTGAGGAGCTGGGGGAGAAGCTGTATATAGAGTTTGTGGAAAAGGTGAAAAGGCATATTGAGGATGCGCAGTTTGTTGATTAGAATAATAAGTCCGCCCGATGGGGCGGATTTTTATTTTGCTTTTTGGAGAAATTCACGCACTGCGGATTCCTCCTTTTCTTTGTCCGCATTTGCTCTGCCGAGCCTGTCGCAAAGGGACAGGAGGGCTATTTCCTCTATGTCTGTTTCCCTTTTCATGGCTGCCATGTCGGCAAAGGGGAGGTCATGCAGGATATAGAAAGGGTGCATGTGGTATTTAACAAGGTTGCAGACTGTCTTGACAAAGGGGGCGTCGAGGGGAAATTCGCCCAGAAATTTGCGGGCAAGGGCGGCGCCTATATTGTCGTGGTTGTAGGAAGTGATTTTGCCCTTTCTCTCCCTTGTGGTGGCGGGCTTGCCGATGTCGTGGAGCAGCGCCGCCCACATAAAGGCGGCAGGATCCCGGCTTTTATCCCGTACCTTTGCGGCCTGGTCCACTACAAGAAGGGTATGGTTCCACACGCTGCCTTCGGGGTGGTGGATGGGGGATTGAGGAGTGGTTTTGAGCTTTTGCAGCATGTCAAAGGGGTACTCGCTAAAAAGAGGATGGGAGAATACTTGCTCCAAATAGCGGGAAGGGGTTTTGTCCTGTAGTAGGTGTTCGCAAATGGCTGAAAAGAGCTGATTTTCTGTCATGGCTTGGCTCCCGTAGTGTTTTTCGGAGTTATTATAAACCCTTTAGAGCAAAAAATGCCATTTAAATAGGCCATTTGTGCGTGAAAAATAGATTTAGAGTATGCAGGGGGTTTCCAGTGCCGATTTGAGATCATGCTTTTTTAATTTGATGCCTCCGCTTTTGACCCGCTTTGCTCTTATATGTTAAAGATAATATATATACTGATATAATGGAAAAGCGTCGGTTTTAAAATTTTTTAAAAGAAATGAACCATAGACTTTGGTGCCTATGGTTCTTTATTATTGATCTTTGTCGTTTGGGGCGACGGAAATTCTGATGAGTTTTATCACCCCGAATGCCAAAAGGGCGTATACTGCCATGGCTATTAAGGTCGCGGGCTCAAGCACTGAAGCGGTTTCAATGCCGGGGTTTCTGGCGGCGCGGAAGATGGTGGTAAAGGGGGCCAAAAAGACACCTGATATTGAGTAGATGAGGGATACGAAGGTGTTGGACGGGTTGGCGCCCAAAAGCTTAAAAATAAACCTGAAAGCAAGTAGGGTTTCAAGTATGCCGAGTATATAATAAACCGCTCTTTTGAGTTTTAGGTATTTTTCTTCCTGTTTGTCCTTTACCCTGTTTTCCTCCATTTTAATTCCTCCTTGATATTATTATCCCTTAAAGATGCCTTTTTATGCTTTAGAAAATCAAACGGCAAAGGGTGGTGAGAACAAAGCAAGCTGTCATGCCGAATATTGCCGGGAGGATAAAGGATAAGACTGTCCATTTTAGGCTGCCGGTTTCTTTTTTTATTGTGATTAGAGTTGTTGAGCAAGGCCAGTGCATGAGGCAAAGGAGTATAGTGTTGGCGGCGGTAAGAGGAGTCCAGCCGTTGCTTACAAGGATTTCCCTCACGGTTTGAAGGCTGCCGGGCTCTGTGATGGTGCCTGCCGATATGTAGGACATGATAATTATGGGGATGACTATTTCGTTGGCGGGCAGGCCCAAAATAAAGGCAAGGAGTATTACCCCGTCAATGCCAAGAAGCCTTGCGAAGGGGTCCAGAAGGCCTGAGGCAAGGGAAAGGAGGGTGGCGCCATTTATTTTCACATTTGCCATTGTCCATATGAATAGACCTGCGGGGGCCGCTACTGCCGCTGCCCTGCCCAGCACGAACAGAATCCTGTCGAAAACTGAACGGACAAGGATTTTTCCAAGCTGGGGTCTTCTGAAGGGTGGGAGTTCCAGCGCAAAGGAGGAGGGCATGCCCTTTAAAAAGGTAAGGGATAGGAATTTAGAGGCGGCAAAGGTGATTATGATTCCGAAAATTATGACTCCCGTCAGCATCAGTGTCGTCAGGAGGGCGTCCAAAGGGGAGGGGGTCCCGGCTGCGAAAAACATGGCGATTAGCGCTATCAATGTGGGGAATCTGCCGTTGCAGGGGACAAAGTTGTTTGTGATGATGGCTATGAGCCTTTCCCTTGGGGAGTCTATTATTCTGCAGCCCATGACTCCGGCGGCGTTGCAGCCGAATCCCATGCACATTGTCAGGGCTTGTTTGCCGCAGGCGCTGCATTTTTTGAAATGTTTGTCTAGATTAAAGGCTACCCGAGGCAGGTACCCTAAATCTTCAAGCAGGGTAAAAAGGGGGAAGAAGATTGCCATGGGCGGCAGCATGACGGAAATTACAAAGGACAAGACTCGGTATATGCCGAAAATAATTATTTCATACAGTATTTTAGGGGTCTTTATAAATTGAAGGAAAAGGGACAGGCGGCCTTCTATGTTGGAAAAGGCTGATGATAAAAGTTCTGATGGGTAATTGGCGCCTGTGATGGTGAGCCAAAAGACAAAAATCAGCAGGGCTATCATTACAGGATAGCCCGTCAGCCTGCTTGTGAGGATTTTGTCGATTTTCCTGTCCATGGCGTTGTAGTCTTGTTTTGTATAGCGTGTGGATTTGACGGCGATTTTCTCCGCGGCAAGGGTAAGGCATTGAGCTATGTGGTCTCGAAGGCTGTCGCCCGACAGACCTTGTTGGGCAAGGGTTGCTCTTGTAAGGGCAAGTTTTTCGGAAATTTCGGGGATATTGGATAGGTCGCAGCTTAACAGCCTGTTTGCAGTATCTAAAAATGCATCCCCTTCTTCCAGCAGCTGTAGCGCCAGCCATCGAGTGTTTATAGTTTTTGGGGCGATTGTTTTTAGGTCAGGCTCCAGTGCCGCTATCGCCTGTTCCAAAGCGTCGCCGTAAGTCACCTTGAAGGGGATGAGAGGCGTTTTGCTGTTAATCAGGCTGTCGGCGGCTTTTATGAGGTCTTTTACGCTGTTCTTTTTTCTTCCGACTGTGCCTACTACGGGAACCGAAAGGCTCTTTGACAGGGCGGAGATATCGAGGCTGATGCCCTTTCTTGCGGCTTCGTCAAGGAGGTTGACGCAGACTATGACATTGTCTGTGATTTCCATGGCTTGGAGGGCAAGTTTCAGGCTTCTTTCAAGACAGGAGGCGTCGCATACCACCACAAGGGCGTCTGGGTTGTGGAATAGGATATAGTCCCTGGCGACTTCTTCTTCGGGAGAGTTTGCCGTCAGGGAATATGTACCGGGGAGATCCACAAGCGTGTATCTGCCGCCTTCAAAGCGGCAGAACCCCCGCGCCGTGGTTACCGTTTTTCCCGGCCAGTTGCCGGTGTGCTGGTTCATCCCCGTAAGATTATTGAAAATTGTGCTTTTTCCCACATTTGGGTTGCCTGCAAGTGCTATTGTCTTTGAGCCGGGCTTTGATTTATTGTTGAGTTTTGTGCTCATCACCGCTTTTATCCCTGTGGAGGATTTGGTCAGTCCCATTATTATCACCCGATTTGCCAGGAATTGTGTTTGTCAGCCGCAAACGAGAATTTTTGAGGATTCATCCGACCTGATGGCAATTACAGCGCCTCTGACTAAGTAGGCGGTTGGGTCTCCCGACGGACTAGTTAGAAGGCATTCCACTTCGGTGCCCTCTATCAGCCCAATGTCAAGGAGCCTTCTCCTGATGCTGCCGGCGGATTTGAGCTCTGTAACCTTTGCCTTTTGGCCCGGTTTTAGGTCCGACAGTTTTTTTATGTCTTTCATAGAGCTTTCAACCTCGAATAGTTGTTGGCAATTGGAAACATAGTTTCCTGATGGTATTATATGGGTGGTTCTGGGGTGTTGTTACAGGGAAAGGCAAGAGTGAATTAGGGCTTTTTGAATGGGTGCAGTGTCATTTCAAATGGGTTGTCGTGTGATGGCAAAAAAATGAGCCGGAAGGGGATTCCTTCCGGCTCATTTTTTTTGAGGGTTATTGGAATTGGGCTTTGAACATTTCGGCGTAAAAGGAGTCGCGGGACATTAGTTCCTTGTGGGTGCCCTGCTCGATTATTTCGCCGTCCTTTACCACTAAAATCAGGTCGGCGTTCTTGATGGTTGAGAGCCGGTGGGCAATCACAAAGCAGGTTTTGTTTTTCATGAGCTCCCGCATGGCTTTTTGGATTTGAACTTCCGTCTTTGTGTCCACATTAGAGGTGGCTTCGTCAAGAATCAGCAATTCCGAGTCAAGGAGCATGGCTCTGGCGATGGTCAGGAGCTGTTTCTGCCCTTTTGAGATGTTGCCGCCATCGTCGATGAGGACGGTATTGTAGCCTTCGGGCAGGGTTTCGATAAAGTCGTGGATCCCGGCGGCTTTGCAGGCTGCCTGCACCTCCTCAAGGGTGGCCCCTTCCTTGCCGTAGGCGATGTTTTCATACACTGTGCCGCTAAAAAGCCATGTGTCCTGCAGTACCATGGAATAGGAAAGGCGCAGGGCATTCCGCTTTATATTCCTTATGTCGATGCCGTCCAGCATAATTTTGCCGCTGTCCACATCGTAAAAGCGCATGAGGAGGTTTATTATGGTGGTTTTCCCGGCGCCGGTGGGGCCGACAATTGCCACAAGGGAGCCTTTATTAACATCTATCGAAAGGTTTTTTATGACCTTTTGTTCCTTTGTATAGCCGAAATCCACATTATTGAGCGCCACATTACCTTCGACGGCGGGAAGGTCGACGGCGTCGGGCAAATCGGCGGGCTCCGTTTTTTCGTCAAGGAGGGAGAACACCCGCTCTGCCGCCGAAAAGGTGGATTGAAGCTCGCCGATGATGTTGGCGATTTCGTTGATGGGACCGCTGAATTTCCTTGAATACAGCACAAAGGAGGAAATGCCCTTTATGCTGATGCCTCCTTTAAGGTACAAAAGAGCCCCGAAAAGGCTTACAAAGGAGAGGGAAAGGTTGTTTACAAAGTTGACGGAGGGGCCGACGGTGCTGCCGTAGTATTCTGCCCGGTAGTAGGCGCTGACAGCCTCTTCATTGTGGGCATCGAATTTTGATATGGTGGTTTCCTCTTGGTTGTAGGCTTTCAGAGTCTTTTGGCCGCCTATCATCTCCTCAACAAAGCCGTTAAGTTCGGCAAGTTTGGCCGAGCGTTTCCTGAATAGAGGACGGGTGTAGCCGGTGATGGTCTTTGTAAGGAAGATGGATAGGGGGACTGTTATGGCAAAGACTAACACAAGGGGCGGAGAAATGGTGAGCATCATTACAAGGGAGCCTACAACGGTGATAAAGCTTGTTAGTATCTGGATTGAGTCGGAGGAAAGGGAGGTGTTAATGGTATCGATGTCGTAGGAAATGCGGCTTAAAATATCGCCTGTCTGGTGGGTGTCGAAATACCCTACCGGCATTTCCGAGATTTTATTGAAAACCTCGGTGCGCATTTTGAATACTACTTTGCGGCTGACAAGTATCATGATGCGGGAGTGTATGTAGGAAAGGGACGCAGACAGGATATAAAAGGCAATCATGAGGGAGCAGAAGAGTATGACCTTTTTAAAATCTACATTCCCCTTGCCCGGTTCGATGGCTTCAATGGCAAAACCGGAAAGGTATGGGCCTGCAAGGGAAAGGAGGTTGCTCGTCACCGTCAAGGTCAGGGCGGTGACCATTAGCCATTTGTAGTCAAGCAGGTATTTGAAAAGCCGCAGGAGAATGAAGCTACGCTTCATTTTCGGTTTTCTTGCCGCTGTGTCTTTATTCAATGTTATCGCCCCCTGTCTGTGAATCTGCTATCTCCCGGTACAAGGGGCAGGTTTGCATAAGATAATCATGGGTGCCGAGGCCGACTATTTTGCCTTGGTCTATAACGGCGATTTTGTCGGCGTACATGATGGAGCTTATGCGCTGAGTGATGATGATTTTCGTGGTGTCGGGATAGGAATTGATGAGGTTTTTGCGGAGGGCGGCCTCGGTTTTGAAGTCAAGGGCGCTGGCAGAGTCGTCTAAAATCAGAATCTCGGGCTTTGCCGCCAATGCCCGGGCTATAGTTAGACGCTGTTTTTGGCCGCCGCTCAAATTCGCGCCCTTGATGGCGACAGGGGCATCAAAGCCTCCGTGCTCCTTTATAAAATCTAAAGCTTGGGCATGTTCGGAGGCCTGCAGTATTTCTTCGTCGTTCAAATCTCTGCCAAGCCGGATGTTTTCCCCGATGGTGTCTTTGAATAGGGCGTCGTTTTGGAATGCCACCCCGAATTTTGTACGAAGCTCTTTTGTGGAGTAGTCCCTGATGTCGATGCCGTTGATTTTGATGCTGCCCTTTTGAATGTCGTAAAAGCGCATGAGTAGTTGAATTAGGGTAGATTTGCCGCTGCCAGTGGGGCCAATTATGCCGAAGGTTTCGCCTTTGTTGATTTTAAAGTTTATGTCCTTTAAGGTAAACTTGCTGTTGGGGTATTTAAAGGAGACATCTTTAAACTCTATAATGGGTTCCCTTTTGTCTTCTTCGTGATATTTTGACGCCAGTTCGTATAGTTCCGTATCGCTGTTTAGCACTTCCTCAATTCTAGCGGAGGAGGCTGTTGCCTTTGAAAAGACGGTAAATATCCTTGTTATTGCCATGAGGGAGTGGAGTATCAGGATAAAATAGGTCATAAAGGCGATGATTGTGCCGACTTGGGAGGTGCCGGCATTTACCCTGTATGCCCCTACCAATATGACTGCCACCAAACCTAAATTGAAAATTAGGCTGACTATAGGGCTGATTAGCGCCATGGTGGTTTCGGCCTTTTGTTCCCTTTGGGTAAGTTCGGTGTTGACGGTGTAAAAGCGCTCCTTTTCGTAGTCGGTTTTGGAAAGGGCCTTTATGACACGGATGCCCGCAATGTTTTCCCTGACAACCGTCAGCATCTTGTCGGCTTTTGCCTGCACTGCCCTGAACAGGCGGACGCCTTTTTTTGCCCTGAACATGGAGATAAAGAAGAGCAGGGGCAGGGTTGCTACCATTACAAGGGCTAAAATCGGGTCAAGGTATATGGACAGGAAAATGCCGCCTATCAGCATCAGGGGAGCGCGGACGCCGAGCCTTTGCACCATGCCGATGGTCTGGTGGACTGTGTAGGTGTCGGAGGTCATGCGGGATATGAGGGAGGAGCCGGAAAAGTAGTCAACTTTGCTGTCGGACAGGTATTGTATTTTTTCAAAGAGGTCGTGGCGGATGCTGCGGGTGGCGTCCCTTGCCACTGCGGAGGCGGCCCTGTTGGCGATGATGTTGGTGATCCATGCCAAAACCGAACAGACAATCATGAGTACGCCCCAGAAAATCACGACTTTTGCTTCCTTTGTGGGGATGGCTTCATCGATGATTTTATCAAGGAGAAGAGGGATGCATAGGTCCATGAGGGTGCCGAAAATTTTTATTTTAAGCCCGACTACCATGCGGGGTGTGTATGGTTTTAAATAATGCACTATCTTCTTCATTGGAATTTTCCCTTCGTCATACAGCTAAAACGGCATTAAACAAACACTGAAAGCTATTATAGCATAAAAATAGTTATTAGTCGAATAAGAGGAGGTTGATTTTGTGATAAATAAAGGGTAGTGTAACAATTTTTTTACAAAATGGGCGCAAAACGGTTACATTTTGTAACCGAAGGGTTACAAGGTTATTACAATTTCGGGATTCTGGGTTACAATCCTATAACAAATGTTGTAATTATGCGCTTTATTTAATATGCGCTTTATTTAATAAAAATCAATTGATCTTGGCGCTGAACTGATTTGGATTGATATAAGAATGATTTATTTGCGGAGTAATATTACGCTGTTTTGATTTTAGATAGGAGGAAAGTTAAGATGGCGGTTATGCTTCAGGTGCAATTGATGATAGCGGGGATAAAACTTGTGTATCTTATGGCATTGAAGGAAGTTTTAAGGGCAGCGAGGAAACTCAAAAAGCGGCTTTTTGGCGAGACTGTGAAGGCGGGAGCCTGAAAAGGGCAGAAAAGGCCTTTTTTCGGGTTGAAAGGGCTACATTTTGGCTGTAAATCAGCGAAAAAACCTGTTGACAGGGAGTGCCTTGTGTGCTATACTTTCAAGGCCGCATATTCCGGGCTTTAAGACGGCGAAAGCCGCGCCTTGGAGTAGCGAGACTTGAAAAAAGGACTGATTGATGGATGTACGCAGTTATTGAAACAGGCGGAAAACAGTATCAGGTTCAAGAGGGCGATGTAATCTTTGTTGAAAAGCTCCCTTTTGAAGAAAACGCCACTTTGACATTTGACAAGGTTTATTTAGTCAAGACCGATGATGACCTTAAAGTAGGCACGCCTTATGTTGAGGGTGCAAATGTTACCGGAACCCTGCTCAAAAACGGCAAAGGCAAGAAAATAATTGTCTTTACCTACAGAAAGAGAAAGGGCTCTAAGAGAAAGCTCGGTCACAGGCAGCCTTATTCAAAGGTTCAGATCGACAAAATTAACATTTAAGGTATGACTTGCGTTAAATTTACTTTTACCGACGGGAAAATAAGCGGTTTTTTGGCTGAAGGCCATGCGGGCCTTTTTGAGGCCGGCGAGGATATTGTGTGTGCTGCCATTTCAAGTGCCCTTTACCTTGTGGCAAATACCATTACCGACTGCATGAAGATTGAGGCGGAAATTGAGGTAAGGGACGGTTATATGAGGCTTTCGGTGCCCTGCAAGGATTTACAGCGGAGCCAGGATATATTTGATGGTTTAAAGCTTCATCTTGAAGGTTTGGCGGAACAGTATCCGGAAGGTTTAAAAGTTTTACAGGAATAATCGGGAGGTTAAGATTATGATTAAGATAAACATTCAGCTTTTTGCCCACAAAAAGGGCGTGTCTTCCACAAGGAACGGCCGCGATTCCGAATCTAAACGGCTCGGCGTAAAGCGCGGTGACGGGCAATTTGTTCTGGCCGGCAACATTCTCGTCCGCCAGAGAGGCACAAAAATTCATCCGGGAGCAAATGTGGGAAAGGGTTCCGATGATACCCTCTTTGCACTGATTGACGGCAGGGTCAAGTTCGAAAGGTACGGGCGGGACCGCAAGAGGGTCAGCGTGTACGCACTGGAACAGTAAATAGCCAGACTCATAAAAATCTCGGGTGCAAATCCCGGGATTTTTTAACTATGGGGTATTAAATGGAATTGCACGGAAGTTTCTGCAAATGATAAGATTAGATTTTTCCGGGAAGATGAAAGGGAGTGAAAGGCCGTGTTTGTCGATGTAGCGGTAATAAAGCTGAAGGCCGGTGACGGCGGGAGCGGGGCTGTGTCCTTCAGGCGGGAAAAGTATGTGGCGGCCGGCGGTCCCGACGGCGGCGACGGCGGAAAAGGCGGCGACATTTATTTTCAAGTGGACGACAACCTTTCCACCCTTGCGGATTTTAGATATAAGAGAAAATATGTGGCGCAAAACGGGGAAAATGGGCGCTCAAAACGGTGTACCGGGAAAAGCGCTCCAGACCTTGTAATCAAGGTGCCTCGGGGAACCCTTGTCAAGGATAACGCTACCGGCAGTATTATCGCCGATATGGCGGGGGATGAGCCTGTCCTGATTGCCAAAGGAGGCAAGGGGGGATGGGGAAACTGGCACTTTGCCACTCCTACCCGGCAGGTGCCGCGGTTTGCAAAGCCCGGAACTCCCGGGCAGGAAATTGAGGTAAAGCTGGAACTCAAGCTCCTTGCCGATGTGGGGCTCATCGGGTATCCGAATGTGGGCAAGTCTACCCTCATTTCGGTTGTGAGCGAGGCCAAGCCGGCTATTGCAAACTACCACTTCACAACA
>JAKOXU010000110.1 GCA_029780875.1 Bacillota bacterium
CCCACCTTCGGCAACAATGACAAGCGGGCCGATGATTTGGCCTTGAATATCGTCAGGGGATTTGTCAGAAGGCTAAAAAGGCAGAAAACTTACCGGAACAGCGAGCCGGAGCTGTCGATTTTGACCATTACTTCCAATGTGGTTTACGGCAAAAAGACGGGGTCGACGCCCGACGGCAGGAAAAGGGGCGAGCCCTTTGCTCCCGGCGCTAATCCCATGCACGGGCGGGACAAGAACGGGTGCGTTGCCTCTATGATGTCGGTGGCGGCTTTGCCCTATGACTATTGCAGGGACGGCATTTCCTATACCTTCTCAATTGTGCCCGAGGCTTTGGGCAAGTCAAATGAGGAGAAGGTCACAAATCTTCGTTCCCTGATAGACGGTTATTTTGCCGAGGGCGGGCACCATATCAATGTCAATGTCATAAACCGGGATTTGCTGCAGGACGCCATGGATCATCCCGAAAAGTACCCGCAGCTTACCATCCGGGTGTCGGGATATGCCGTCAACTTCATTAAGCTGACAAGAGAACAGCAGTTGGATGTTATAAACCGTACCTTCCATTCCAGGTTTTAAGTTTGTTTGATTGTGGGGGTGGTGGCAGTTGAAGGAGGTTTTTGGACGGGTTCATTCAACCGAGTCCTTTGGGGCTTTGGACGGGCCCGGAGTCAGGTTTGTGGTTTTCCTGCAGGGGTGCGCCCTGCGGTGCCTGTACTGCCACAACCCCGATACCTGGGAATTCGGTAAAGGGAATATGGTATCCTCGGCGGAGATTGTGGAGAGAATACTGAGTTATATGAGCTTTATTAAAGGGGGCGGAGTGACCCTGTCGGGGGGAGAGCCCCTTTTGCAGCCCGAGTTTTGTCAGGCGATATTGGAAGGCTGTAGAGAGCATGGGCTGCATACCGCAATTGACACTTCGGGGGCTGTGCCCCTTGAAAGGTGTAAAGGTGCGGTGGATGCGGCAGACCTTATCTTGCTTGACATTAAGGCTTTGGACAATGAGTTGGCAAGGAGGCTGACGGGGAAGGGGAATGAGGATACCCTGCGACTCCTTGACTACTGTGAGAGTGGCGGCAAGCCTGTGTGGGTGCGGCATGTGCTGGTGCCGGGGCTCACATTGTATGAGGACCAGCTGGCTGCCCTTGCCGATTTTTTGAAGGGGTATTCCTGTGTGGAAAAGGTGGAGCTTTTGCCTTTCCACAAGATGGGTGAGTTTAAGTGGAAGGAGCTAAACTGCGCCTACTCCTTGTATGATACCCCGGTGCCGACGAGGGAAGAGGTGGAGATGGCAAGAAGGATTTTCAAAGAGCGGGGGCTGCCCCTGTGAAAGAAGCCCGGCTATTTTAGCCGGGCTTCTTTGTTTTGGTTTTCGGTGGGGGGTTATTTTGTCAGGCTTTCCGAGATGGATTTTAGGTTGTGTTCCATGCATTCGATGTAGCCTTTGTCGGATTTTGTTGCCATGGTGTAGATGGGCTTTACCTCGGCGCCCACTTCCCTTGCAAGGGTTTCCGCAACTTTGGGGCTGACGGCTTCTTCCACGAAAATTGTCTTGATGTTGTGGGTTTTGCAGTAGGATACCAGTTCGGCCAGCTTTTTGGCGCTGGGCTCCCCGTGGGCAAAGACATCCTCCACGCTGTTTTGCTCAAGGTCGAGATCCCTGCAAAGGTAGCCGAAGGCGGCGTGGGATGTGACAAAGCGACGGTTTTCGGCTTTTTCTATTTTCTCGGCGTAGCGGGTGAGGAGCTCTTCCATTTTTTCTTTGAATTCCGAATAGTTTTGTTCAAAATAGTCCTTGTTGTCGGGGAAGGAGGCGGCAAGTGCCCTTTTTATGTTTTCTACCTGCAGAATTGAGCCCGTGAGGCTAATCCACAAATGGGGGTCAGCGGCGCCGCTCTCCGTGATAAGGGGAAGGCAGCCCCTTGAGGCTTCCACCGATACAAGGTCGGGGTTTTGGGCGGCGGCAAGGGCTTTGTCAAGCCAAGTCTCGAGGCCTAAACCGTTGTAGATGAAGATATCGGCGGTCTTTAGTTTTTTGAGATCGGAGATGGTGGGCTCAAAGCTGTGAGGGTCGCCCTTTGCGGGGATGATGGTGTGGACTTCCACCTTGTCGCCGCCGATGATCTCTGTGAGCTGTGCCATGGGGTGGAAAGAGGCTACTACCCTGATTTTGGAGGTTTCCCATGTGTCGCCCTGTGAGCAGGCGGGGATGAGAATTATTAACAGTGTGCAGATTATTGAAAAGAGCTTTTTCATTGGCTTTATGCCTCACTTTTATTTATTTTGCCAGAAAGGCGGGAACTTCTTGAAATTATGCTTTATTTATTCTATTATAAAGTGGTAATAAATAATGTCAATAAAAGGCTTCCCAAAAAAGGGGAATAGTTATGATAGAAATTAAAAACTTGTATTTTTCCTATGACAATAAGGCCCCTTACCTATTGAACAATTTGAATTTGACTGTGGGTAAAGAGGACTATATTTCTGTTTTGGGGGATAACGGGTCGGGGAAGACTACTCTGATTAAGCTGATTTTGGGGTTTCTTGAGCCTTCAAAGGGGGAGATCGTCAACTCTTTCAGGAGGGTTGGGTATGTGCCCCAAAGGATTGAGAGCTTAAATGCCCAGTTTCCCATTACCGTTTATGAGATGTTGGATACCTATCGGAAGGTACTGAAGATAAAGGATAGGGGCTCCATTGAAAAGTGCCTTGATTTGGTGATGATGAGGGGGTTTGAAGGCTCCCTTGTGGGGAATCTGTCGGGCGGGCAGGCCCAGAGGGTCTTTATTGCGAGGGCCCTTTTGGGGGAGCCCGAGCTGCTGGTTTTGGATGAGCCTTCCAGCGGGGTGGATAACGCAAGCCAAGCCGAGATTTACTCCATTATAAGGCGCGCCAACAGGGAAAAGGGTATTGCCGTAGTGTCGGTGGAGCACAATTTGAAGGCGGCTTGCGATAACTCTACCCTCATTTATCATTTGCACGAGGCCCATGGGCATTTGTGCAGGCCTGAAGATTATATCAGCGAGATTATTGGGCCGGCGGGGGGTGGCAAAGATGCCTGAGATTTTTCAGCTCTCCTTTATGAGGAATGCCTTTTTGGTGTCGGCCATGATTTCGGTTTTGTGCCCCCTGATAGGTATTTTCCTTGTGCTACGGCGGTATTCCCTAATGGGGGATACGCTGGCACACGCTTCCTTGGCGGGGGTGGCGGCGGGTTTGCTTTTTGGCGCTAACCCGATTTTCGCCGCCTTTGCGGCTACCGCTGTCGCCGGGGTTGTGATTGAGTTGTTGCGCAATTTCTATAAAAAGTACGCCGAGCTGATTTTGGCTGTTGTCCTTTCCCTTTCCGTAGGGCTGGCCATTACCCTTATCAGTTCCGGGAAGGTGGCGGGGGATGTGAACTCCTACCTTTTCGGCAGTGTGCTGCTGGTGACGAAATATGACTTGTATGCCGTGGCGGCCTTGACGGCGGTGTCCCTTTTTGTGGTGGGGCTGTTATACAACCAGCTTGTCTTTATCTCCTTTGACGAGGAGGGGGCAAGGGCGGCCAGGGTGAAGATAAGGCTGATAAATCTTGTTTTTGCCTTGCTTGTTGCCGCTACTGTTTCGGTGTGCATTCAGATTGTGGGGGTGCTGGTGCTGAGCTCCTTGATTGCTTTGCCTGTGGCTACCGCTTTGCAGTTCAGGAGGGGGTTTAGGGCTACCCTTGCTTTGTCTGTGTTATTTAGCTTTGTTGACATTATGCTGGGGATTGTGGTTTCCTACTATATCGGGGCGGCAACGGGCGGGGTTATTGCCCTTTTGTCGGCGACAACCCTGATTTTGGTGATTGCCGTGCGGCAGGCTGCCTCGAAAATCGGCAAATGGGTGAGATAAATTGGTTTGGAGGGGTTTTTGTGGATAAAAACACCGATTTTGTCATCAGTAAGCGCGTGGAGAGGGTAATGGAAAACCTCCGCAAGAACAATATGGAGGCTTATTTTGCGGAAAAGGCCTCCCAAGTTGTGCCCATTATTGAAAGCCTTTTGAATGAAGGGGATACCGTGACGGTTGGAGGCTCTATGAGCCTTTTTGAAAGCGGGGTCATTGATTTCCTCCGCAGCGGCAAATATAATTTTCTTGACAGGAACAGGCCAGGAATTACCCCGCAGGAAGTGCAGGAGATTTACCGGCAGGCCTTTTACGCCGACGCTTACCTTTGCAGCTGTAACGCCGTGACGGAAAAGGGCGAGCTTTACAATGTGGACGGCAACAGCAACAGGGTGGCGGCTATCATGTATGGGCCCAAATCTGTTATCATGGTTGTGGGGTACAATAAGATTGTAAGGGATATTGACGAGGCTGTAATGCGGGTCAAGACCATGGCGGCGCCGGCCAATTGCCGGAGGCTTTCTTGCGACACTTATTGTTATCATGTGGGCGAGTGTATGGGTGCCGACGGGGATTTGGCCGACGGGTGCCAGACCGAGGCCAGGATTTGCTGCAACTATGTGGTGTCGGCAAAGCAGAGGATAAAGGGCAGGATTAAGGTGATTTTAGTGGGCGAGCCCTTGGGGTATTGATGAGGTAAATTTATGAGGCTTTTTATCGCTGTGAATTTCAGCCAAAAGACCCTTGACAGGCTTTTTGATATGGTTGGGAAATTGAGGGAGAACGCAAAAAGGGGCACCTTTTCAAAAAGGGAGAACCTGCATTTGACCCTTGCCTTTTTGGGGGAAGTGGGGTTTGACAGGCTGGACCTTGTGAAGCAGGCTATGGATGAGGTGGCCGCCTCTTCCTTTGAGCTTGTGATTTCCGGTGTGGGCAGGTTCAAAAGGGAAGATGGGGATATTGTTTGGGCGGCAGTCCGGGAGTGCCGGGAGCTCGACAGTGTCTACAGGCAGCTGCGGCGGGGACTTGAAGAGCGGGGCTTTAGGCTCGACGGCGGGAGGTTTACTCCTCACATTACCCTTGGCAGGCGGGTTGTGACGGAAAAGGATATAAGGGAAATTTTCGGCAGGTTTGAAATTCGGGAGAAGGCTCAAAAAGTCAGCCTTATCCTGTCGGAGAGGGAAGAGGGCGGCATGAGGTATACCGAAATATATGGCAAAGAATTGAGGAGGGATGAGGATGAAGGTTAGGTCGGCCGTCGATTTGTCCCACAAGCTGGTTGCTCTGGGGGTTTTCGTGTTGATGCTGGTGTGTTTTTTGCTGCTGCACGGGATATGGAGGTTTGTATTGACGGTTCCCGTGGTGGCCTTGCTCTTTTGGATTTATCTCGGCACTTATTATGAGCTGCGGGATGAGTATTTGTATTGCCGCAGCGGGCCTTTTGCCGAGAAAATCAGGTATGAGGACATAAAGTCGGCAAAGCTGTGCATGAACTTTTATTCTTCCATGGCTTTGTCAATGAAAAGAATTGAAATTAAAGTCCGCAAAAAAGGGAGGGTGACGGGCACTACCTATATCTCCCCCGTCAACAGAAAGAAGTTCCTTTTGGAGCTTATTGCCCGCTGCCAAAACCTTGACAGAATGGAAATGCAGCAGTCATGATTGTCAGGGGGATGTGCATTAGGCTGTATTGCCCCTTTTGCCGCTCGCTGAAGGATAAGCGGCAGGTGATCCAGTCCCTGATTGCCCGGGTGCAAAACAGGTTTAATGTGTCAGTGGCGGAAGTGGACGAGTTAGACTCCCATAAAACCGCGGTAATCGGGCTTGCCTGCGTTTCTAACAGCATGGCTCACGCCGAGGATGTGCTTCAGAATGTCCTGCGATTTATTGAGGCGGGCAGTGAGGCGCAGGTGATTGACTTTTATTTTGTGTGAAACACTGAGTGGGGTTGGGGTTTTTTTGGGATAATTGCGGAATTTTGGCGTAAATGCAGTTGAATAGGAAGTCAGGTTGTGGTATGATATGTGAAAGAGATTCAATTGTATTCTTGAGAGGTTGATGGGTTTGAAGACGCTTATTGCATATGGGTCAAAGCATGGAAGGACGGAAATGTGGGCCCACAAGCTGGCGGAATGTATTGAGGGACAAGTGGATGTTGTGGACTTGAAAAAAAGCAGAGATTTGGATATTGACGAATATGACAGGGTTATACTCGGCAGCGCCGTTTACGCAGGGCGAATCAGGAAGGAAGTATTAAGGTTTGTTGATAAGTATCTTGACAAACTCCTGTATAAAAAGGTTGGGTTGTTTATCTGCTGTATGAGCTATGACAACACCGTGGATTCCCTTGAGGTGACCTTTCCGCAGGTGCTCATTGAAGGGGCGGTGGTGAAGAGTACCTTCGCCGGTGAGTTTAACTTAAAGCGATTGAATCTTTTTGAAAAACTGATTGTAAAGCTGGTGGAGGCAAACAATGAGCTAAAGCCCATCAAAACCGATATTGAGGGCTTTGTGGCGGCGATAAACAAAGCGTGAAAAATTTGTTTACCCTAGCTTGAAAGGCGGGGGAATTTTTTTTGGGATAATTGTGGATATTAATTATAATTTGGGGTTGTTTATTGCCTTTTGGCAAATGATTTGTTAATATAATTATGAAGTTTTTTCACATTGGAGGAAAAATGTCGAATCTTACTGATGTAAAGGTCATTAAGGATATAGTTTCGCGGTTTGAGTTTAAGTTTTCAAAGGGATTGGGGCAGAATTTCCTCATTAACCCTTCGGTATGCCCCAAAATGGCGGAAATTTGCGGAGCCCGAGAGGATTCCGGTGTTTTGGAAATAGGGCCCGGTATCGGGGTGCTGACCCGGGAGCTTGCCAAGCGGGCGAAAAAGGTGGCATCCATTGAAATTGATAATAGGCTCATTGCCGTGCTGAAGGAAACGCTGGCCGGATTTGACAATGTGACTGTAGTAAATGACGATGTTTTGAAGGTTGACCTTCATGAGCTAATCAGGCGGGAGTTTTCCGGCATGAAGGTGGCGGTGTGCGCCAATCTTCCTTACTACATCACGACGCCGGGGATTTTAAGGCTTTTGGAAAGCCGGCTGCCTGTCGACAACATTACCGTAATGGTGCAAAAGGAGGTTGCCCAGCGACTTTGCGCCAGCCCCGGTACAAGGGAGTCGGGGGCTGTGACTGTGGCGGTGAATTATTTTTGTGAGCCGAGTATTGCATTTTATGTTTCTAAGGGCAGCTTTTTCCCTGCACCGAAAGTGGATTCCGCCGTTATAAACCTTAAATTGAGGGAAAAGCCGGCGGTGGAAGTGCCAGATGAAAAGCTCTTTTTCGACATTGTAAAGGCGGGTTTCGCTCAACGGAGAAAGACCCTTGCCAATGCCCTTAAAGGGGGGCTTGGCTTTGACAGGGAAGCGGTGGAAAAGGCTCTTTTTATGTCGGGGCTGTCTGAAAGGGTAAGGGTTGAGGAGCTTGATTTGCATGAGCTTGCTTTGCTCTGCAACAACTTGAGGGGAATAATCGGAGGTAGGGTATGACGCTGCAAGACAACGAAAGGGAACAGGAAAGGGCCTTGTTGGTGGGTCTGAATCTCGGACAGCTGGATTTCGAGGAGTCAATGGAGGAATTGGAGCTCCTTGCCGAGAGCGCCGGGTGCCGTGTCGTGGTTACCACGACACAGTCTTTGCCCGCAGTTGTCAGGGCCACATATGTGGGAACGGGGAAGATACAGGAAATTGCCGAGATTTGCAAAAATGACGATATCGATGTGGTTATATTCAACAATGAGCTTTCACCCATGCAGTTTCGAAATATTGAAAAGGTTGTGGGTGTTAAAGTAGTTGACCGCACCACCTTGATTTTGGACATTTTCGCGAAAAGGGCGAGGTCAAGCGAGGGCAAAATCCAAGTGGAGCTGGCCCAGCTTCAGTATATTTTGCCCCGGCTTGCGGGCAGGGGAACTGCTTTGTCCCGGCTGGGGGGCGGTATCGGTACAAGAGGCCCCGGTGAGACTAAACTTGAGACCGACAAGCGGCATATAAGGCAGAGGATAAAGGTGCTGCAGCGGCAGCTTGATATAATTGAGATGAGAAGGAAGGCGGCCCGGGAAAGAAGGGAGAAAAACCGGGTGTGCACCGTTGCAATTGTGGGGTACACAAATGCGGGCAAGTCTACCTTGCTCAATGCCCTGACAAATGCAGGGGTGCTGGCCGAGGACAAGCTCTTTGCCACTTTGGACCCTACGGCGCGGGCTTTGAAGCTGCCAGACGGGCGGCAGGTAATGCTCATAGATACCGTCGGGTTTGTAAGGGATTTGCCTCATCACCTTGTGGAGGCCTTTAAGTCTACCTTGGCGGAGGCGGCGGAGGCAGATGTGGTGCTGAATGTGGTGGACGCTTCCAGCTGTGAGATTGAAAAGCACCTTGAGGTGACGAACAGGCTCCTTGAGGAGCTGGGGCGGGGGGATAAGCCCGTCATTACCGTTTTTAACAAAGATGATTTGAATGATGGACTTGGAAGGCTGCCTGTCGTGAAAAATTCCGTCAGGATAAGCGCCCTTTTGGGGTATGGGCTGGACAGGTTACTTGAGGCCATAGCACGGGAGATTCCGAGGAACGCAAGGAAGGTAAAGCTCCTTTTACCCTTTTCCATGATCGGGAAGGTGGCTAAAATCCGGGAAAAGGGAGAGATTTTAAGCGAGGAGTATACCGAAAGCGGGCTGTTGTTAGAAGCGGTGTTGGACATTGAATTTATCGGGGAATTGAGCTCCTATATTATTTGAATACAAAAAAGCCGGCCTGTTGGCCGGCTTTTCTATTGTTAGAAAAGGGTTAAATCCTTTAGCTTGTCGAGGAAGCTTTTGCGTTTTATATAGTTTTTGTCGGAAGCGGTTTTGTCAAATTCACGCAAGAGCTCTTTCTGTTTTTCCGTGAGCTTGCGGGGTACTTCTATTGTGACCCTTACATACTGGTCGCCCCGTCCCCTGCCGCTGATGTGGGGGATGCCCTTGTTCCGGAGTTTGAAGGTATCGCCCGGCTGGGTGCCCGGATGGATGGAGTAGGACACAAAGCCGTCCAGGGTGGGCACCATGATTTCGTCGCCCAGAGACGCTTGGGCGAAGGTGATGGGGATTTCGCACCAGACATCGTAGCCTTCCCGCTTGAAAATGGGGTGGGGCTGCACTTCCACCGTTATGTGGAGGTCCCCCGGCGGACCGCTGTTTACGCCGGCGTCGCCTTGGCCCCTGACATTGAGGATTTCTCCGTCGTCAATGCCGGCAGGGATATTGACGCTGATTGTCTTGGTGGTGCGAACCCTTCCGGCGCCCGAACAGGTGGTGCAGGGGTCGTCGATTACCCTGCCTTTGCCCATACATTGGTCGCAGGTGCGGGTGGTCTGCATGAAACCAAAGGGGGTGCGCTGGGAGATGCGGACATGGCCCTGGCCTTTGCAGTTGGGGCAGGTTTTGGGTGAGGAGCCCTTTTTGGCGCCTGTGCCGCCGCAGGTGGGACAGCTTTCTACCCGGGTTGTGGTGACATTTTTAGTGGTGCCCTTTGCCGCTTCCTCAAAGGAAATGGAAACATTGGCGGATGTGTCGCCTCCGCGGCGGGGCGCGTTGGGGTCGCGCCTGCGGTTGCCGCCTCCAAAGGAGCCGCCGAAAAAGCTGCTGAAAATGTCGCCCAAGTCCCCGAAGCCGCCGAAATCGCCAAAATCAAAGTCAAAGCCGCCTCCTTGGTTGCCGGCAAAGTTGGGGTCAACTCCCGCATGGCCAAAACGGTCGTAGCGGGCCCGCTTTTCTTTGTCGGACAGCACTTCGTAGGCTTCGTTGACTTGCTTGAACATGGCTTCGGCGTTTTTGTCACCGGGGTTCAGGTCCGGGTGATACTGCTTTGCCTTGGCGCGGTATGCTTTTTTTATCTCTTCTTCCGTGGCGTTTTTGTTGACGCCAAGGATTTCGTAGTAATCACGCTTTTCAGCCAAATGGCTCACTCCTTGAAGATTAAGGATAACAGGGGGAAGGCATATGCTTTCCCCCCTTATAATTTATGCCGGATTATTTGACAGAGTCAGGGTCAACTTCCTTGTAGTCGGCCTCATAGACATTTTCCGCCGTTGTGCTCTCGGTGTTGTCGCCGGGAGTGGCGGTGTTTTGAGCCGACTTGTAGAGCTTTTCGCTGATGTTGAAGAATTCCTTTTGCAGGTCTTCTTGCTTTTTCCTTATGGCTTCGATGTCGGTTCCCTTGAGGGCTTCGCGCAGGGCGTCTATGGCGGCGTTTACCTTGTCTTTTTCCTCTTGGGTGATTTTGCCCTCGAGGTCCTGCAGGGTTTTCTCGGACTGGTAGATGAGCTGGTCGCAGTTGTTGCGCAAATCCACTTCTTCGCGGCGCTTTTTGTCCTCGGCGGCGTACCGCTCGGCTTCGCGGACTGCCCTCTCAATTTCATCTTTGGACATGTTGGTGGAGGCCGTGATGGTGATTGCCTGCTCTTTTCCGGTGCCGAGGTCCTTTGCCGAGACATTTACGATGCCGTTGGCGTCGATGTCGAAGGTGACCTCAATCTGGGGCGTGCCGCGCTTTGCGGGAGGAATGCCGTCAAGGATGAAGCGGCCCAGGGTCTTGTTGTCTTTTGCAAATTCGCGCTCGCCTTGCAGCACATGGACTTCAACCGAAGTCTGGCCGTCGGCGGCGGTGGTGAATATCTGGCTCTTTCTTGTGGGGATGGTGGTGTTGCGCTCGATTATCTTGGTGCACACGCCGCCCATGGTTTCAATGCCGAGGGACAGGGGGGTGACATCAAGCAGCAACAGGCCCTTGACTTCCCCTGCCAGAACGCCTGCCTGAATGGCGGCGCCGATTGCCACGCACTCGTCGGGGTTGATGCCCTTGTGGGGCTCTTGGCCCATGAAGTTTTTGACGGCTTCGCTGACTGCCGGGATGCGGGTGCTGCCGCCTACCATGAGGATTTTGTCGATGTCGGAAGGTTTGAGGCCGGCGTCGTTCAAGGCCTGGCGCACAGGGCCCATGGTGGCTTCCACAAGGTCTGCCGTCAATTCGTTGAATTTGGCCCGTGTGAGGTTGGTTTCAAAATGTTTGGGGCCGTTGGCGTCGGCAGTGATGAAGGGGAGGTTGATGTTGGTGGTGGTGACGGAGGACAGCTCGATTTTGGCCTTTTCTGCGGCTTCCTTTATGCGTTGCATGGCCATTTTGTCGGCGGACAGGTCAATGCCGTTCTCTTTCTTGAAGAGGTCCACGATGTAGTCCATGATGCGTTCGTCGAAGTCGTCGCCGCCCAGGCGGTTGTTGCCGGCGGTTGCCAATACTTCCTGGACGCCGTCGCCCATTTCGATGATGGATACATCAAAGGTGCCGCCGCCAAGGTCGTAGACCATGACTTTTTGGTTGGTTTCCTTATCTATGCCGTAGGCGAGGGCCGCGGCTGTGGGCTCGTTGATTATGCGTTTTACATCAAGGCCTGCAATTTTGCCGGCGTCCTTGGTGGCTTGGCGCTGGGAGTCGGTAAAGTAAGCGGGAACGGTGATTACCGCTTCCGTTACCTTTTCGCCAAGGTAGGCTTCGGCGTCGGCCTTGAGCTTTTGCAGGATCATTGCCGAGATTTCCTGGGGGGTGTAGGCCTTGCCGTCGATGTTTACCTTGTAGTCTGAGCCCATTTCCCTTTTGATGGATATTACCGTGCGGTCAGGGTTGGTGATGGCCTGACGCTTTGCAACTTGGCCTACCAGCCTTTCGCCTATCTTGGAAAAGGCCACTACCGACGGGGTGGTGCGGGAGCCTTCCGCGTTGGGTATAACGACGGGTTCACCGCCCTCTATTACAGCTACGCAAGAGTTTGTTGTGCCAAGATCAATGCCAATGATTTTTCCCATATGAGTTCCTCCAATTGCTTAAGATTTTCTATATAAGTGGGTATTGTCACCCTGTTTGGTTTGGTCAGTTTGCCACCTTTACGGCTGCGTGGCGTAGGATTTTGTCGCCTACCCGGTAGCCTTTGCGGAGCACTTCCACCACGGTGTTTTCCCCGGCTTTTTCGTCCTCCACATGGGCCACGGCTTCGTGGAGCATGGGGTCGAAGGGCAGGCCCATGGCTTCGATTTCCTCAAGGCCCAAGATATTGAGGGTTTCGGTAAATTGGTTTATTATCATTTCAACGCCCTTTTTGTAGTCATCAAGGGATGTGTTTTCCACGCCCTTTACCCTTTCAAGGTTGTCAAGGACGGGCAGCAGGGCGGCAAGGGAAACGGCCCTGGCGTCGTCAAAGAGGCATTCCTTTTCTTTTGCCGTGCGCTTGCGGAAGTTGTCGAAGTCGGCCGCAAGGCGCAAAAATTGCTCGTAGAGCTTATCTTTTTCCTGTTTTATACTTTCCAGTTCCCTTGTGACCTTTTCAAGTTCCGCCTTTACACTCTCGAGTTCCGCGGAAGGGGCGGGAGCGCTTTCGAAAGCCGATTGGGTGCCGGTTTCGGGCCCTTTGCCCTCCATGTCCGACGGGACTGCGCCCTCGCTGGGGGTCAAATCGGGACTTTGATTTTGATTTTGGCTCACTTTTCTTTCTCCTTTCAAGGATATTGTGTTACTGCTGTTCGCTGTCTTCCAGCAGGCGGCTTATGGATTGGGCGTAGTACTGCAGGTAGGCAATCAGTTTGGCGTAGTTTATCCTTGTGGGACCGATGATGCCGATGGTGCCTGCTTTTGTGCCCTTTATGGTGTACCTCGCCGATATGACAGAGGTGTTGGACAGCTCTTTGATGTTGCTTTCGCTGCCGATTATCACCCTGATGCCCGAATGGGGCTTTTCAAAGAGGGTTAGCAGCCCGTGGGTTTCGGATAAAAAGTCGAGGACATCGGCCACATCGCTTTGCAAATCCTTGTAAAAGAGGAGGTTGACTTCCCCTTCCACCTTGACTTTGGGGGAGGCTATCTCCCGCACGGCGGTGTATATTGTTTCAAGGAGCCTGCGGATGGGCTGGGCAAATTCCCCTAACGGCGCCGTCATGGAATCGATAAATTCGCGGGTGACGCTGGATAGGGGCTGGCCGGATAAGCGCTCGTTGAAAAAGCGGGATAGGGTTTGCAGCCCTTCGGCGTTTAGCTCCAACTCGGAGCGGGCAAGGGCGTTCTTGATTGTGCCCGTGGAGGTGACTATCACTATGAGTATTGTGTCGCCTGCCAAGGGGATGAGGTTTATGCTGGATATCTGCTCGTTTTCCTGGGTGGGGGTGGTGGTGACGGAAGGCAGTGCCGTGAGGCGGGCCAAAGCCTTTACCGCGTATTCCAGCAGCCTTTCTGTGTCCCCATTGTCCCGGCTGCGGACAAGGAGGCTGTCGATGAGCATTTTGTCGTGCTCCGTAAGAGAGTAATGTCCCATGAGTTTGTCTATATAAAGTCGGTAGCAGGTTTCGGTGGGTACGCGGCCGGCGGAAGTGTGGGGTTGACGAAGGAACCCCATTTCGTCAAGCTCGTTCATCTCGTTGCGAATGGTGGCAGAGGACAGGGAAATGTCCAATGCCTCGCAAATTGTCTTTGAGCCGACAGGTTCGCCGGTTTCAATGTATCTGTCGACAATGGATGCAAGGATGAGCTCTTTTCTCCTGCTTATATTCACAAATTTTCACCTCGCATCAATACCCTTTTTGCACGACCTTCCTTTCTTGATTAGCACTCTAAAAGGGCGAGTGCTAATGTCCTTAATAATTTACCATTTTAATGGGGCGATGTCAAGAAAAAATTGCAAAATCCCGATATTTATTCAGCCCGTAAAATGTAGTATTGCCCGAAAAGTTTGCGCTAAAAAGGCAACATTAAGTTACGACAAATATTTATTGATGAACTCAATGGTGTTTTAAGAAGAACTTTGAATTTTTATTGTTTTTTATTGAGCCATTGTGTATAATATAAAAGAAAATGTAGGTAAGCCTGCTTCTTTTTGGAGACAGGCCCGATTTTTTGACGCGCAACAGAGTGTGGGGACTTTTCTGCTCTGCAGGCGAAGTCTTTTTTTATGAAACCTTTGGAAATACGAATTTTCAGGAGGAAGTTGTATGGTTTGGCACAACTCAAGCATTAATGACGCATTGATGGGCTTGGGTACCGACGGGAAAAACGGCCTTTCCAGCGATACTGTTGCCCAGAGGCTGGCAAAATACGGACTTAACCAGCTCGAGGAAAAGAAGAAAAAGGGTATTGTTGCCCGGTATATTGACCAGCTCAAAGACTTTATGGTGATTATACTTATCATTGCGGCGGCAATTTCCACCGTTTTGGCGGTGATTGAGCAAATTAATACCGGCCATGGGGATTATATCGAGCCTATCGCAATTATAGCAATTGTATTGATTAACGCGGTAATCGGCGTCGTACAGGAAGGCAAGGCGGAAAACGCCCTGGAGGCTTTAAAGAAGCTCTCTGTCCCCAAAGCGAAGGTTATCCGGGATGGGGTTATGAAGGTTGTCAACTCCAATGAGCTTGTGCCCGGGGATATTGTGGTGCTGGAGGCCGGGGACTTTGTGCCTGCGGACGGCAGGATTATCGAGAGCGTGTCCCTGAAAATTGAGGAGAGTGCTTTGACAGGGGAATCGGTGCCTGTGGAGAAGGATCATACCCTTATGCTGGGTGAAGAAGTGCCCTTGGCCGACAGGAAGAACATGGTCTTTTCCGGCTGTTCCGTGGTTTATGGCAGGGGAAAATTCGTTGTGACGGAAACCGGCATGAGCACCGAAGTGGGCAAGATCGCCACCATGCTGCAGAGCCAAGAGGAGGGGTCCACTCCCTTAAAGGAGAGGCTGGCCCGCCTTGGCAAATCCTTGGGGATTTTGGCCCTTGCCATCTGCGCCGTTGTCTTTATTGAAGGGCTTATCACCGGCGGGTTTAATGTGGAGAATATAAAGACTATGTTTATAACCTCGGTGTCTTTGGCGGTGGCGGCTATTCCCGAAGGGCTGCCCGCCATTGTCACTATCGTGCTGGCGGTGGGCGTGCAGAGAATGGTTAAGAAAAATGCCATTGTGCGCAGGCTGCCCGCCGTGGAGACTTTGGGCAGTGCCTCGGTTATCTGTACCGATAAGACCGGAACCTTGACCCAAAACCGCATGACCCTTGTCAAGGCCTTTGTGGGCAACGAAATCGTGGATGTGGCCGAGGAAAACTATGACAAGCTCCGCCCGATTTTAAAGCTTGCCGCCCTTTGCTGCGACGGCAGGGTGGAGGAAGAAGGCGGGGAAGTAAAGTTAATAGGCGACCCCACCGAGACTTCCATAGTCTATGCCGCTTTTAAGGCGGGGCTGAAAGATATATATGATAATTACCCGAGAATATGTGAGATTCCCTTTGACTCGGTACGCAAGATGATGACTACCGTCCATGAGATTGACGGCAAATTATTTGCCGTTGTCAAGGGCGCGCCCGACATTATGTTTGAAAGGTGCACAGAAGGGGATATTGAGGCGGCTAAAGCTGCCAATGAGAAGATGGCAAGCGATGCCATAAGGGTGCTGGCTGTGGCGGTAAAAGAGCTGCCGGGGGTGCCTGATCATCCTTCTTCCGAGGATTTGGAGAACGGGCTGACCTTTGTGGGGCTCGTGGGCATGATTGACCCGCCGAGGGAAGAGGTTTTCGGCGCCGTGAAAGAGTGCGTCAAGGCCGGGATTAAGCCCGTTATGGTTACCGGCGACAATGTGCTGACTGCCATGGCTATCGGCAAGCAGATTGGCATTTTCAGGGACGGGGATTTTGCCGTCACCGGCGTGGAGCTTGCCCAGATGAGCGACGAGGAGCTCTTTGAAAAGGTTGAGAAGATCAGCATTTATGCCCGGGTTTCCCCCGAGGATAAGATAAGGATAGTCAAGTGCTGGCAGAAGAAGGGGCATATCGTGGCCATGACGGGGGACGGGGTGAATGACGCTCCGGCTCTCAAGGGCGCCGATATTGGATGCGCTATGGGCATTACCGGTACCGATGTGGCAAAGGGCGCTTCCGATATGGTGCTGACCGACGACAATTTCGCCACTTTGGTTGAGGCTGTCCGCGAGGGCAGGGGCATTTACAACAATATTAAGAAGGCTATCCAGTTCCTTTTGGGCAGCAATATCAGCGAGGTTTTGACGGTCTTTATCGCCATGCTGGCCTATGAGGTTTCACCCATTACCGCCATTCAGATTTTGTGCGTTAACCTGGTTACCGACAGCCTGCCTGCCTTGGCTCTCGGTATGGAGCCTGTGGACAAGGATGTCATGGATGAAAAGCCGAGGCCAAAGAATGAGGGGATTTTCGCCCACGGTATGGGTACCCAGATTGTGCTGCACGGGATTATGCTGACGATTTTGACCTTGTCCTCCTTTATTATCGGCATGGGCGCGGGCCTTGAGGTTGCCCAGACAATGGCCTTTACCGTTTTGGCCATGACCCAGCTCTTTAACGCCTTTAATGTCAGGAGCCAGCATTCCCTCTTTGAGGTGGGGCTGCTTTCCAATAAGTACATGATCGGCGCATTCTTTGCTTCGTCGGGCATTATGGCCCTTATTCACTTTACGCCTTTTAGGGTAATCTTCAATGTTGTGCCCTTGACCTTGGCTCAATGGGGAATTGTTATGGCTTTGTCCTTTACCCCCATTGTGGTGGTGGAGGCTGTAAAGCTGGTGTACTGGAACATAATCAGAAAGAAAAAGGTGTAACAACAGGCAATAAAAAAGGCTCCCGACAGGGGGCCTTTTTTTGTCTATTGCAGTATTGGGGACCTTTATATTGCTTATTACAGTTTAGTAAGGGATGAGTTTGAGTGCTTTGAAAAGAGGGCGGGCAAGACGGCTTCCAGAAGGATGCCTTCTCTGATGTCGGTGCCGTGGGAGAAGGTGTATTTTATGCACTGTTCTATAAAGTAGCCGGCCCAGCATAGGGCGTCGGGAAGGCTTTGGTTTGTCAGCAGTTTGCCGAGGAGTGTGGCTGAATATATGTCACCGGTGCCGGGCAGGTTTATGGGAACCTTTGTGTTGTCAACCCGCCAGAATTCCCCGGAGGTGCGGCTGAAACAGATGCTGGACAGTTTGTCGGGCAATAGGGATATGCCCGTAATGACCACCATTTCTGGGCCTTCGTCGCTCAGACGCATTAGCCATTCCTTTGCCGTTTGTATGGGGAGGTTGCCTATTGGGTATGGTTCCTCCAGCAGCATGGCGGCTTCCGTGAGGTTTGGGGTGATGAGGTTTGCTTCCTTTATCAGGAGGCGCATTTTTGCCTGCAGTTCCTTGGTGCAGGTGCGGTAGGCGCTGCCGTTGTCGCCCATGACGGGGTCTACAAGGACAAAGGCGTCGGGGTAGGCTTTTATGAAGTCCAGCACCTTGTCCACTTGCTGGTGGGAGGCGAGAAATCCGCTGTAAATGCAGTCGATTTTGAGGTTCAGGGTCTTCCAGTGGTTGAGGCAGTCGGTGAGGAAGTCGGTCAGGTCACAGATTGCCACTTCCCCATACCCGCCGGTGTGGGTTGAGAGTACGGCGGAAGGCACAGGGCAGGCCGTGAGCCCAAGGCTTGACAGCACGGGCATTATGACATTTAGGGAACAGCGGCCGTAGCAGGAAATGTCGTGAATTGCCGCCACTCTCACAGGGGTGTGTGGCATCTTTTTTTCTCCTTTTTTGTATTTATCATTGTTTAATTATAGCATTATGATTAATTTAATGCAATGCTTTATCAAAAATTATCGCCTTTTTCAGGAAACAAATTTCTGTATTATTTTTTGCGAGGAGGGGAAAATAGAAAGGAAAACAAATTTAAATTACGGAGGGAAAGAGATGAACAAGACCTTTAACGGCTTTACCAAGGGCGTTATGACGGGCGTTGTGGTGGGCAGTGTTGTCGGTTCGGTGGCGGCTTCCATGAAGAAAAGCAAGACAAAATCCACCTTTAGGAAAAACGCGGGCAAGGCCATTGACGCTATGGGCGATTTCGTGGACAATATGCGGTATATATTCAAATAAATTGACTTAATTTGATAAAAAAGCCGGCGAAACACCGGCTTTTAGTTTTTGCTTTGAGGCCTTGAGTGCGGGGACTTTGGACTAAATTACTTGATAAATTCCTTGAAACATGGTAAAATGTGCTTCGATAAATCTCGATATTCAGTCTTGAGAAGGAGTTTACCGCATGGCCGGACATTCCAAATGGAACAACATCAAACATAAGAAAGAAAAAACCGATGCCCAAAAGGCAAAGATTTTTACTAAAATCGGCAGGGAAATCGCCATGGCCATTAAGGAAGGGGGCAGCGCAGACCCGGAGAACAATTCCAGGCTGCGGGATGTTATAGCCAAGGCTAAAGCCAACAATGTGCCCAACGATAACATTGAAAGGGCTATCAAAAAGGCTGCGGGCGAGGATTCCGATGTCAGGTATGAAAGCATTACTTATGAGGGTTACGGGCCTGCCGGCGTTGCCATTATGGTGGAGGCTCTGACCGATAACAGGAATAGGACTGCGGGGGATTTGCGCCACTACTTTGACAAGTACGGCGGGAATCTCGGGCAGAGCGGGTGTGTGTCATTTCTCTTCAACAAGAAGGGTATAATAGTAATAGATAAGGTAGGCAGAGATGAGGATAAGGTAATGGAGGACGCCTTGGAGTGCGGTGCCGAGGACTTTTACGCCGACGAGGAGGTCTTTGAGATTACCACAGATCCGGCAAGTTTCAGCGAGGTAAGGTCAGGACTGGAGGAGAGGGGATATTCCTTTTTGTCGGCCCAGGTTGAATTTGTGCCGGAAACATATGTTGATGTCAAGGATGAAGAGGACAGGTCAAAGCTTGAAAAGCTCTTTTCTATGCTTGAGGACAACGATGATGTGCAGAATGTGTGGCATAATATGAATGAAGATTGATGACGGAATTGGCTATTGACGAAAGCTTACAGCCGGGTACTCGGCTGAAAAGGGGTGAGGCGTGTGTTTAACACTGACAAGCTTTGCATGGGGTGCATGAAAAGGACAAAAAATGAGAAGGTTTGCCCTTTTTGCGGATTTGACGAGAGCGCTCCCGTTCCGCAGCAGTTTTTGGCTCCCCGCACAAACCTCCTTGACAGGTACCTTGTGGGCAGGGTGCTGTCCAGCAACGGGGAGGGAACTTCCTACCTCGGATGGGACTATATCTTGGAGTGCCCGATAGTCATCCGGGAGTTTTACCCCGAAACCCTCGCCGTGAGGGAGGCTAATAGCCCTGAAATTTCCGTGATTTCGGGGTGTGAACAGACCTTTAATGAATATAAGATCAGTTTTTTGGAGTACTGGCGCGCCATCGCCCGCATGAGGGATTTGTCGGCCATTGTGCCGGTTTACGACATTTTTGAGGAAAACAACACCGCCTATACTATTTCGGAATACTACGAGGGGGTGCGGCTGTCCCGCTACCTCCAGCAAAAGGGAGGAGCCCTTTCCTGGGAGGCCGCCCGGGTGCTCTTTATGCCTGTTCTGTCGGGCCTCAGCTCCCTTCACAGCGCGGGGATAATGCACTACGGCATTTGCCCCGACAATCTGGTGGTGGGCAAGGACGGCAAAATGAAGCTGGTGGGGTTTTCCATAGCCGCAGCCAGAACAGCCATGACGGATTTGACGCCCCAGCTTTATCCCGGGTATTCCGCCATTGAGCAGTACGGGTATGAGGCTTCCCTCGGGTCGGCTACCGATATTTACGGGTTTGCCGCTACCCTCTTTAGGACATTGACAGGGATAGCCCTGCCTGTGGCTACCGCCCGGGAAACAAGGGACATTATCACTATACCCGAGAGGTTTTCCCATACCATTCCCGTTTATGTGATAAACGCCTTGGCAAATGCCCTGATGGTTAATCCCGATGAGAGAACCCGTTCCTTTGAGCGGCTCCGGGCCGAGCTTTCCGACGCCCCTACCGTGGCGCCTTCCCTTTCCGCAACTGTGGAGATAGAGAAGGTGGCAGAGGAGGAAAAGGAAAAGAAAAAGGGCGGCAAGGTGCGGTATGGGCTGCTGGCGCTGCTTGTTTCCATTTTGATGCTCTTTGCCTTTGGGGCGGTGTTTATACTGACCTTTTACTGGGATAGATTTTTCTCCGGGAGCACTTCCGGGGAGTCCAGCTCCTCGGCTGCGCCTTCCGAGGTTTCCGAGCCTTCAAGCGAGGTGTCGGAGCCTGCTTCCCAGGAGCCTACCTATGCTACCCCGGATTTGGTGGGGAAAAACTTTGAAATCGTCAGACACAGCCCAGCTTACAGCTTTTTTGTCATTGAAAAGGCAGAGGAGGTCTTTAGCGATACCGTGCCGGAGGGGTATATCATTGAGCAGGTTGTAGCCCCCGAAACGCCGCTGCCTCAAGGGGCGACCATTAAGGTGAAGGTGAGCAAGGGGCCCCAGATGAGGACGGTGCCCGATGTGGTGGGCATGACTTACGATGAGGCTTTGAATAACCTGCACGACGCGGGATTGAAGATCAGATTTGAGGCTTATGAGAATGTAAGCGCTTTGCCCGACAACACAATTACCCGCACAGAGCCCGCCGCGGGTACCCAGGTGGAGTACGGCACCGAAATCAGGGTTTTTGTGAATAAAAAACAGTAATTTTTCAGGGCGGCAGCTTTTGCCGCCCTTTTGTTTTGCCTGTATCCCGGTTTGGTATCTTTTAGGGATATGGGCTTTTTTTGGGGCGGGGGAAATGGTATAATAGGTCCAAAGGTACGAAAATTTGAATTAAAAGCCCCGGAGGTGGTAGCTTGTTAAGGCTGGTTTTAGGCAGTGCCGGAAGCGGAAAGACTCATTATATAAGAGAGCTTTTGTCCCGCCTCGCAAGGGAAGGGGAAAAACGGCTTTTTCTCATTGTGCCCGAACAGTATTCCTTTGAGAGTGAGCGGGCCCTCCTTGAGATTTTGGGGGAGGAGTTGGCTTTGCGGGTGGAAGTTTTGAGTTTTGCGCGCCTTTCCGACAGGGTTTACCGGGAGTACGGAAGGCTGAGGGGGCCTGTCCTTGAGGAAGGGGGCAGGCAGGTGCTCATGAGTCTTGCCATCAGGGCGGCGCAGGACAGCCTTGTGCTTTATAAAAAGCCGGGGGCCGACCTTGCCCGGGAACTGCTCAAAACCTATGACGAGTTTAAGATTAACGGCATTGACCCGGGGCAGATTATAGAGGCGCAAAATAGCCTGAAGGATGGAACATTAAAACAGAAGCTGAAGGAAACGGCGCTGATTTTTCAGGCTTATGAGGCTTTGCTGCAGCAGAGCTTCGCCGACCCCGCCGACGAGCTGACTTACCTCGAGGGCGTGCTGGGAGATTTTCGCTTTTTTGAGGGGGCGGTGGTGTGCTTTGACGCCTTTTACAGCTTTATGCAGCAGGAGCTCTCCATAATCGGCAGGGTGTTGGAGCAGGCGGATGAGGTTTACATAACTCTGTGCGCTCCGTCCCTTGGCGGAGGAGAGGGGAGCCTTGGGCTCTTTGCGAATGTCAGGGAGACGAGGAGGAGGCTGCTGGCCCTTGCCCGGGAGCGGGGGTTGGCTGTGGCCGAGCCCGTTGTTTTGTCGGAGCAGAGGCGGTTTAGGTCTCCGGCCTTGGGAGCCCTTGAGAGGGGGGTGTTCCGCTATGACAGCCTGTCCTTTGAGCTTGAGAATGACGGCGTGGAAATTGTTTCGGCAAGGAGCGTTTACGAGGAATGCGAGATTGCGGCGGCGAAAATCCAAAGCCTTGTGAGGGAAAAGGGTTTGAGGTATCGGGATTTTGCCGTGATATTGAGGAGCCTTGAGGGGTATCAGGGGGTTATTGACGCCGTCTTTGAAAAGTATGGGGTGCCTTACTTTATGGATGCACGGCAGGGGGTGGCGGACAAGGCTTTGATGAGGCTTGTGGACTGCGCCCTTGAATGCGTGCTGTCGAATTTTGACGCCGATTATTTGTTTATGGCCCTAAAGACGGGGCTGTGGGGCCTTGATGTGGAGGAAGTGGCCGACCTTGAAAACTATGCCCTGATGTGGGGGATAACGGGGAATAGGTTTTTTGTGCCCTTTACCGCCCATCCCGAGGGGTTCGGCAGGGAGATGACGGAGCAGGATAAGGAAAGGCTCGAGTATTTAAACGAGCTGCGCGAGAGGGCTGTTATGCCTCTTTTGAGGTTTAAAGAATCCCTGTCTGACTTTACCGGCAAGGGGATTTCAAGGGCTATTTACCTTTTGCTTGAGGACATGGGTGTGGCGGAGAGGCTTTTTGAGCAGGCAAAGGTGCTGCTGATTCAAGGTGAAGTTCAGGCGGCCCAGGATGCCGGGCGGCTGTGGGATGAGCTTGTGAAGATACTTGATCAGATGGCTTTGACAATAGGGGATAATACCGTTGAACTGAAGGAATACGCCGAGTTGCTGGAGGGGTATATAAAGGGGTGCGACCTTGGGCATATCCCTCAAGGCATAGACCAGGTGGCGGTGGGCAGCGCCGACAGGGCAAGGCCCGCCCAGCCTAAAGTTACCTTTGTCATGGGGGCAAACGAGGGGGTGTTTCCCGCTCCCTTGTCCTCGGTGGGGCTCTTTGCCGAACAGGAGAGAAGGGCTTTAAAGGAGCTTGGGCTTAATCTGTATATGACGGTGGAGAGAAGGGCCATTGAGGAGCGGTTTATGGCTTATGCCGCCCTTGCCAGCCCTTCCGATATGCTTTTTATTTCTTACGCCGAGACCGATAGGGCGGGACAGTCTATGACTCCTTCCATTATCGTTTCCCAGGTGCAGCGTGTGCTGCCAAAGGTCAGGGTGGTAAAGGGGGAGGAAGTGCCCTTAATTGACAGGGCAGCGGCGCCGGAGCCCGCCTTTGAGCTGGCGGCGCGGCTCAAAAGGGACAATGGCGGTGAAGGGGCGGTGTTTGCCGCCACTTTGATGCGGTATTTTGAAGGGAAAGAGGAATTTGGGGGCAAGATTGAGGCCCTGTTGAGGGCGGCCGATATGAGCGGCGCCGCCTTTTCCGACAGGGAAAGGGCAAACAGGCTCTTTGGAAAGGATATTTATATTTCACCCTCTAAAGTGGACAGCTTCTTTATGTGTCCCTTTAGCTTTTTCTGCAGGTATGGGCTAAAGGCAAAGGTAAGGCGGGAGGCAAGGCTTGACCCGCTGGAGTTTGGCACCATGGCCCATTATGCCTTGGAGACTGTTGTCAAGGAGTGCAGAGGCTCCTACGGTGATGTGGGGCGGGATTGGCTGCGGCGGAGGGTAAATGAGCTGCTTTGCGTGTATGTGGAGGAAAAGATGGGAGGATTTGAGGATAAGCCTGCGAGATTCAGGTACCTCTTTTCTCGGTTGGCAAAGACGGTGGAGGCGCTGGCGGCACGGCTGATGGACGAGCTGTCGGTGACGGCCTTTGTACCCGTGGACTTTGAGCTGGAAATCGGCAGGGGCAAGAGTGTGCCTCCAATAGAAATTGAGCTGCCCGACGGTGGGAAGGTGTATATCGAGGGCAAGGTGGACAGGGTGGATTTGCTGGAACAAGACGGCAAGAGTTATATCCGAGTGGTGGACTATAAGACGGGTGCCAAGGATTTTAAGCTCCACGATGTGCTCTTTGGGCTGAATATGCAGATGCTGATATACCTCCTTGCCCTTTGGCAGAAGGGCGGGGAAAGGTATGGGGATGTGGTGCCTGCGGGGGTGCTGTATGTGCCTGTCAGGAACAGGGTGGTAAATGTCTCACGGGGCGCCGATGAAAAGGAAATTGAAAAGGAGAGGGCAAAGGGCCTTAAAATGAGCGGCCTTGTCCTCAACGACAGGGAAATTGTGGAGAAGATGGACCCTGTCGGTGCCTTTATTTCCCAGAGGGTGACAAAGAGCGGGGAGATTACTCCTTTGGATTCTGTGGCAAGCCTTGCGGAAATCGGGAAACTTGCCCGGCACATTGAGGGGCTTGTTTTGAAAATGGCGGAAAGCCTGAAAGGCGGCAGAATTGGGGCTGTGCCCGCGGCAGGCGGATATGAGCCCTGCAGTTTTTGCGAATATCGGGCGGTATGCGGCTTTGAGAAGGGCGGCAAGGTGCGGCCCGTTTACAAGGTAAAGCGTGAGGAAATCTTTGAGAAGATTGAAAAGGA
This sequence comes from Bacillota bacterium, assembly GCA_029780875.1. GTDB lineage: Bacteria > Bacillota > Clostridia > Oscillospirales > Acutalibacteraceae > JAKOXU01. The sequence goes on from JAKOXU010000110.1 coordinate 23,944, forward strand.
AGGGGGAGGGCAAAATGGTCAGTGACATGGCCCTGTTTACCCCGGCACAAAGGCTGGCGATTGAGGGCAGGGGCGGCACCATGCTGGTTTCTGCCGGCGCCGGGTCGGGAAAGACGAGGGTGCTGGTGGAGCGCATAATCGAAAGGATTACCAATGCAGATGACCCCTGCGATGTGGATGAGCTGCTTGTGGTTACCTTTACCCGGGCGGCCGCCGGGGAAATGAAGGAGCGCATCGCAAAGCGGCTGACGGAAATGATTGCCCAAAACCCGGAGAATACCCATTTGCAGCGGCAGCTGATACTCCTTGAAAAGGCCCATATCAGCACTGTCCACAGCTTTTGCCAGTCTATTGTCAGGGAATATTTCCATGTTCTCGGCATTTCACCGGATTTCAGGCTGGGGGATGACAGCGAAATGGCCGTGCTGCGCAGGCAGGCTGTGGAGGAAGTGCTGGAGGAGCTGTATGCAATAGAGGATAATGCCGGGTTTGTTGCCCTTGCCGATTCCATAAATACGGGCAGGGACGACTCCCAGCTTGCGGCTGTGATTTTGACGCTGTATGACTATGTGAGGTCCCACCCTTTCCCAAAAAGGTGGCTGGATGAAAAGCTCGCCCTTTTTGATGATTCTCTGTCGCCCGAGGACAGCCTTTGGGGTAAGGCTGCATTGGCTTATGCTTTGGATGTGGTGAGGTTTTATGCCGCCCAAGCTGATGCCCTTGAGGAGGAGATGAGGGAGCATGAGGCTTTGTATGAAAAGCACGGGGTTGCCCTTGTCAAGGCTGCGGGGGATTTAAGGCTTATTTGCGGGGCCATTGAAATGGGGGATTGGGAAGGGGTAATTGACCTTTTTGAATCCTTTGAGTTCGAAAGGACGAGCGCCCCGAGAGGGTATGGGGAGGATCCCCTTAACCTGAAGTTTAAGGATTTAAAAGATGCCGTTTCAAAGGAGATTGGCGGGCTTCGGGAACTGTTTTGCCGTCAGGATGAGTTTGCCTTTGATATGCGGACGCTGTATCCCCTTGTCAAGGCTTTGTTTGAGGCTGTAAAGCTGCTGCTTGACAAGCTGGAGGAG
>JAKOXU010000127.1 GCA_029780875.1 Bacillota bacterium
TTCACCATTTTTGATTAAAATAATCTCCTTCAAACCTAAATCCTCTTTCCCTCTATCTTTTTCTCACAAGGGAGAAAATCCCCTCTTTTAAGGCTTCAATCAAAAAATCTACATCCTCAATGGTGTTAAAGCGGGAAAAGCTCACCCTAATGGCGCTGTCCACCCGCTCCCTTGACAGCCCGAGGGCTGTGAGCACCGGACTTGCCTTGCCTTTAGAGCAGGCCGACCCGCTGGAAACAAAAATTCCTTTCCCGGATAAAAAGTGCAGCATGGTCTCGCTCTTTATTCCCATAACCGAGAAATTGACAATCTGGGGCACGCTCTCGTCAGGGGAATTTACCAAAACCCCCGGCAATTGCGCCAGCCCCTCTGCCAACCTTACTTTCAGGGCTTTCATCTTCTCCATATGGGCTTTAATATCGGGCAGAGCCTTTACCGCCGCGGCAAACCCCGCAATTTGAGCCACCGCCTCGGTACCGGGCCGCATCTTGCCTTCCTGCCCTCCCCCGTAAAACAGGGGGGTAACCTTTGCTTTTTCTTTTATATACAGAGCCCCTATGCCCTTTGGCCCGTGAATCTTGTGGGCCGACAGGGACACAAGGTGGGCCCCCAGCTTTGCCACATCCAAGGGCATCTTGCCGAAAGCCTGCACGGCGTCGCAGTGGACAAGGGCATTGGGGGCAATCCCTTTTACCCCCCTTGCGATTTCAGCAACGGGCAGCACCGCACCGGTCTCGTTGTTAACAATCATGGCGCTGACAAGAATAGTGTCCTTGTTGACAGCCTCCAAAAAGGCGCCCGCCTCCACAACACCGTCTTTTCCGGGGCTGACCCTTACAACCTCAAACCCCCGCCTTTCAAGCTCGGATATCGCCTCGGAAACCGACGCGTGCTCCACGGCGGTGGTGACAATCCTCTTGCCCCGCCGCTGCCTTGCCAAAGCGGCGCCGAAAAGGGCAAGGTTATTGGACTCCGTCCCTCCCGAGGTAAAATAGATTTCCCCGGTTTTAGCCCCCACGGCCCGAGCAACGGCAGTCCTGGATTCCGCCAAAGCCCTTTCGGCCTCAAAACCTTTCCTGTGCAAGGAAGAAGGGTTGCCGTAAACTTCGGCCAGCGATTTTGCGACAGCTTCGACCGCCTCCCTGCAAGGGGGCGTGGTAGATGCGTTGTCAAGATAAATCTCCCTCACAAAACCGCCTCCGAAAAATAAAGTCCCGGCTCACATTATACACTATTTAATGTCAATATTCAATGAACATGCTTTTAATAAATCTTTACATAATATTAAACTATCTGGAAAAAATACAGACACGAATTGCTCTATTACCGGCAATAGGAAAGTAAGGTGAAGTAAAAATGAGCGTACTTGTAATGGACATCTTCAAAAGGATGCGCCGCCGCACCCTTATCCGCATCGCAAGTTTCATAGTGGCGAGCATAGTTGTGCTGGCGGGCTTTTGCGCCTACGGCTACTACCTTGCGGGCAGATACAGGATGAAGCTGGAATACACCTATCAAAGGGCTCTTAACGAACTCGGCACCAATGTCACAAATATCGACATCGCCCTCAACAAAGGCCTATACGCCACCTCACCCTCCCAGATGGTAGTGCTCTCCACCCGCCTTGCGAGGGAAGCCGACAGCGCAAAGAGCAGCCTAGGGCAGCTCCCCACCGAAGGCATCGACCTGACAAACACATCCCGCTTTTTATCCCAAGTGGGAGAGTATTCCATGTTTTTGGCCCGCAAAGTAGTCAACAACGAAAGGGTCACGGAGGATGAGCTCAAAACCCTCGACCAGCTCACGGAACTGTCCAAAGCCATGAGAAAGGAAATCCAAAACCTGCAAAGAGACCTCAACGAAGGTAACATGACCATCGGCAAGGTGGAACGCCTTGTTAATTTGCAGGAAAAGGAACCCCACGACGAAACAAAAAAGGCATCGAACCTTGGCGGCTTTCAGGACATCGAGAGCGCCTTTGAAAATTACCCCACCCTCATTTACGACGGCCCCTTTTCAGACCACATATTCCAAAAGGAGCCCCAGCTCACAAAGGGCAAGCCCGCCGTATCCCTTGAACAGGCAAAAAAGGCGGCAGCCGAGTTTTTAGGGATAAATCCGAACCAGCTCGAACATGTGCGGGACGAAGGGGGCAGCATGCCAAGCTATGTATTTTCCTCCGGCGACATCACAATTTCCGTCACAAAATACGGGGGCATTGTCTGCTACTTCCTCAACTCAAGAGCGGTAGGCGACCCCACCCTTGACAACAAAGCCGCCCTTGAAAAGGCAAAGGATTTTTTAAACAAAAGAAAAATCGGCCCCATGGATGAAAGCTATTTCCAGGCGGTAAACGGCATATGCACCATAAACTTTGCCTATAAAAAGGAGGACATTATCTGCTACACCGACCTTATCAAGGTATCGGTAGCCCTCGACAATGGCGAAGTGGTGGGATACGACGCCCGGGGCTTTATCATGAACCATCGGGACCGCTCCCTTTCCTCCCCCTCAAAAACCCTTGCGGAAGTGCAAAAAACCTTAAGCCCCCGACTGACGGTACAGGCAACCGCCCTTGCCCTTATCCCCAGTTCGGGCCTCAACGAAGTGCTGTGTTATGAGTTTAAATGCAAGGGCAAAGATAAGGAAGATGTCATAGTCTATGTCAACGCCAAAACCGGAATCGAAGAGCAAATCCTGATATTAGAGCACACCGAAGGCGGCGTTTTGGCTTACTAAAATAAAAATTTATAGCATATTTGCAAAATTTCCGTCAAAACTAAAAGAAGACAATTCAATTGTCAATTTAAACTGCAAAATTCAAACAAAAAGGAGTGTAAATGTTGAAAAGAACATTTATTGTATTATCAATGTCTTTGCTTCTGGCCCTTGTAATCTGCTACGCCACAGGCTGCGACGACAGGGACAACGACATAGTCTCCGATATACTCTCTTCTTCAAGGGTTTCCTCTGTAACCTCGCCTACAACTTCTCCGGAAACCTCGGCGCCCGCCACCTCTCCCGAAACTTCCCCCGAAACCTCTCCCGAAACCTCGCTGGGCTCCGCTTCTCCCACAACCTCCTGAAAAAGCCGATATACACAAGACAAAAAGCCTGCCAAATGCAGGCTTTTTGTCTTTATATTTTCAAAAATTTATGCTACCATTATTTTGGCAAACCCTTCCTTTGTCCAATTCCCCAAAGCAGCCTTAAAACCCATCTTTCCTTTTGTGATTATTCACAAAACGCAAAAATTATTGAATAAATATACACTAAACCCTTGATTTTTTCCCATATGAATGTATAATTATAACAATCAGAAAACACGGGGGTATCATTATGTCTATAAAACAGTACAAAAAAGTCGTTCTCGCCTATTCGGGAGGCCTTGACACCTCCATAATAATCCCATGGCTCAAGGAAAACTACGGCGACTGCGAAGTCATAGCCGTCGCCGCCGATTTAGGGCAGGGAGAGGAGCTATCCGGCCTTAATGAAAAGGCAATCAATACCGGCGCGT
>JAKOXU010000020.1 GCA_029780875.1 Bacillota bacterium
GTTTTTTACAGCTTCACAATCAGTGAGCGAAGTACGCCGTCGGTAATCTTGGATACGCGGTCAAATTCTGCCGGGAAATCTCCATTGCTTTCAAAGGTGAAGAGGACATAGTAGCCTTCCTGCTCATGGTCGATGATGTAGGCCAGCTTGCGCTTGCCCCATTCCTCGACTTGTTCCAAGGTGCCGTTAGCTTCGATAAGGTCCTTGAAACGCTGGATCATGGCGGGAATTCCCTCTTCCCCAAGCTTCATGGAGAGAACCAGCACAGCCTCGTACTTATTGGTTTTGCTCATTCTTTCTCCTCCTTTTGGCCCTGTGGCCCCATACAAAAATATGGGGCAAGGATATTTTTTTCTATATTGACAAGATAAAATTATATCAGCCGTTGCGGGAAAAGTCAATAAAATATTGAATCAATTTACATATATTTACTGTTTATAAAATAATATGTCGTCGATATTCATCCATTTGGTGGCGGGGGCGTCGGAATAAATGCCGATGGTGCATTTGCCATTTGTGACTTCTATGTCGCGGATTTCTATCTGGTTCCAGTAGTCGGAGGGGATTTGCCTTGTGAGCATTTGTCCGCCGTAGTCTTTGACATATACATAGCACACATTTTGCCCACCGCCGCTTTTTACCCATGCACGGAGGGTGTATTTGCCGTTTTCAAGGCCGGTGATGGTCTGGTAGGTATCAACCTTGTAGTCGGTGCTTGCCCAATGGGAGAGCTTAAACTGGCCGGCTTTTTTGTCGTCGGCGTCCACATGGTCAGCCTGGGCGTCGCCCGAGGTATTCCAGTGTTTGGGGGTTTGGGTGGTAGTGCCGTCATCCTCAAAGCCGGGATTTTTGGCAAGGTTTACAATGGGTTTTATTTCGTCACCCGACCATTCGCCGGTGGTGATGTTGATAGTCCATGTCTTGTGACCCAGCAATGTGGGCACACCCTTTGAGTCAAATGTAAGGGGGAACCAGGCGTTTTTGCCGATGCCGACTCCCGTCATGTTGCTCCAGCGGTCGCCGCAGTAAATGTAGGTTGTGGTTTTTGTGCCCACAATGGGGAGGATAAAGTCGTGCTGGGTATTGAAGGAGTCAATTGTGGAGGGATTGGTGGCTAAATCCTTCTCTTCTGACCATGGGCCAGACATTTTGGTGGATGTCCTGTAATGGGTTTGGGTGGAGCTCCAGCCCCTGCACTCGGAGACAAAGTAATAATAGGTGTTGCCCCGCTTTGCTATTGCGGCGGCTTCCCTTGAGGCATCGCTAAACTCTGCCATGATGCCCCCTTCTTGAGGGGATAAAACCCGAGTGAAGTTGGCGGGGTCAAGCTTTGCTATAAACTGGGTGCGGTTTGTGCTGATTTTGTCGGAGGTGTACATGATATAGGCGTTGCCGTCGTCGTCTTGGAAGGCGCCCAGATCACCCATGCTGTAAAGGGTGCCGGTGGAGTCGGGAAGCCTTTCCACTATATTGTCAAGCTCCCACGGGCCGTAGAGGGAGGAGGAGGTGAAAAAGGCGTAGCGGTTTCTGACGCCGGGCCTTCCTCCGCCGCCGCATTCCGTGATCATGACATATTTTTTGGTGGGCTTGTTATATAGCACCCACTGCCTGCCTACCCATGTGCCTTTGGAAAAGGGAGAGTTGGGCATGTCGGGAGTCAGGGCAGGGGATTCCTTCTTCCATGTGGATAAATCCTTTGAGGTGTAGTGGTTTATGGCGTTGAAGCTGTGGTCGCCGCCACCGATGAGTTTTGGGCCGAACCAGTGGAAGGTGTCGCCTTCCCTGATGATGCAGCCGCCTTGAGCCCATATTTCGTTGCCTTCGGTGTCTTTCCAGACGGTGTCGTTTCTTATGGTGCCTGTTATGTGGCTTTCAGTGTCCTTGCTTTGACTACTGCTCGATGAAGAGCTCCCGGAACTTGGGCTTTTGCTGGAAGACGAGCTGCTCGACGGTTTGGAGGAGCTTGTGCTGCCGGAAGATGAGCTGCTTGATGAAGGGCTGCCAGAACTTATGCTGCCGCCGGAGGATGAGCTGCCGCCCGATGATGAGACGGAGCTTGAGGTTGATTGGCTTTCGGTTGTGCTTTGTCCAGTAGAGGTTTCTCCGCCAGGCTCTGTTGATTCGCTTTGTGATTCGGCGGGGGAGCTGTCGCTGGAACTTTGCGAGCTTTCGACGCTTTCGCTGATGCCCTGGGAGCTTTCTCCCTCTTGGCTTTCGGACTGGGACGATGAGCTGCCTTGGGAAGGGTTGGAGCTTTCGCCGCCGGTGCTGCCGGCACAGGCGGACAGCAAAACGCATAGGGCAAGCAGTAAGGGCAATATTTTAATGAAGCGCACTTCGTTTTCCTCCTTTAAAGGTTTTGGCAGATTGCGCGCAGGTACTGCCGCAAATCTTTGCCAATTTCGGGGTGGGTCAGACCTACTTCGATGGTGGCCTTAACGATTCCCAGTTTGTTGCCCATGTCGTACCTTGTGCCTATGAAGTCTACGCCTATCATGCCTTTTGCTCGTGCAAGCACTGCCATGGCGTCTGTTAGCTGTATTTCATTGTTGGCTCCCGGGGGAAGGGTGTCGAGAATGTCGAATATTTCCGGGGTGAGAAGGCACCTGCCCAAAACGGAGTATAGGGAGAAGATTTTGTCGGGCGAGGGCTTTTCCACCATGTCGGTGATTTTATATAGGTTGTCCCTTATGGGGGAGACTTTGAGGGAACTGTATTTGGCGATGTCTTCCGTTGATACTTCTTTGATGCCCACCACGGGCAGGGAGAACTCCTCAAAGGCGCGGCAAAGCTGAGCCGTGACGGGGTCATCGCCTAAAATCACATCGTCGCCATAGAGCACCGCAAAGGGTTCATCGCCTACAAAGGAGCGGGCAAGGCTGATGGCGTGACCGAGGCCCTTTGTTTCCTTTTGGCGAAGGTAATGAATATTTGCAAGGTCGGCGATTTCTTTCATTTGGTTTAGGAGTGCTTCTTTGCCTTGATTTTTCAGGTGGTTTTCAAGTTCAATAGAGCGGTCGAAGTGGTTTTCAATGATTTCCTTGCCGCGGTTTGTGATGATGAGTATGTCTTCAATGCCCGCGGCTACCGCTTCCTCCACGATGTATTGGATGGCGGGCTTGTCAAGGATGGGTATCATTTCCTTGGGCATTGCCTTGGAGGCCGGAAGTACTCTTGTTCCCAGCCCGGCGGCGGGGATTACCGCTTTTCTTACTCTCATAAGCTATCTCCTGCAGTGTTTTTTTCCTCGGGGCTTGTTTGGGGTGGAGGGAAGGCGCCTTCATTCGGGAAGGGCCCCAGGGGTAAGATGTATGAGCCATGGTTTGGGGGAAATTGCCCGTGGGGGATGTGGCCCGACGGGGCGCCGCAGATAATGCAGAAGTCGTAGTTTTTGGGGTTGTCGGTGCCGCAGTTGGGGCAGGTGGATGCAAGGTCTCTGCCCGGGTTTGACGCCTTGCCGCAAATGGGGCAAGGAAGCGTCATGCCGCTTGTAAATGCGCCGCAAAAGGGGCAGTGGAATTGAGCTGGCATTGCAGCCTCCTTTTCTCCGGCATTTGTGCCGGAAGTTAAATGTGGCTAAATTAAAAGATTAGAGCTTGCTTTTATGATTTTGTCGTAAAGGTCGGGAAAGAAACTTGATAAGGTAATGGCAATTAAGGTTGCTATGCCCCAAAACAATAGCAAATTTTCAATCCTTGTGCCGCCCGATTTTTGTAGGGAAAGCTTATATGAAAATTCGTCTTCGGCCTTTTTTTTCAGGCGTTTTATCTTGCGTATTACATACTTCATGTAGATGTTGTTGGCAAAAATATGAATAATAAGGGAAATCGCAAGATAGATAAAGTACAGCGCACCGGCGGGGGATAATAACCCGGCTTTGTTGATGCTGAGCTGTTCGGGGAAGTTCATTATGGCAAATAAATATAGGATATAATAGAAAATATAAAGTAAGGGAACTGCTATCATGCGGCGGAAAAGCATCCAGAAGGGGCCAATAATCAGGGCCGGCAGGTTAATGCCGCCAAAGCGCTTGCTTTTGATTGAGTGAAACCGCGGGACATAGTAGTTAGAATTTGGCCCGACAAAGGTGGCAATATCAGTGACGGGGATGCCATCAATTTCCGTGTCTGCCGGCACTCCTCCCAAGGGGTCAAAGAGTTTAGTGAAAATGGTGATGAAAGGATATTTTCTGCCCTTTTGGGTGGTGTCTGCATCGTTAGACAGGGGTCGTCCGCATTGGGTGCAATAGGGGACTTTTGACGGGTTCTTCTTGCCGCAATAAGGGCATAGAACCATGATCTCGATATTCTCTTCTATATTTTCAGCCTGTGGCTCCGGTTCGGGCATTTCGTCGCTGATGCTGTATTGCTCCGGCGTGCCGTGCTTATCATGCAGGGCGCAACGGTTTTCCTCTTCCCAGCAAGCGCGATGATGGGCTGCCCCGCAAACCGGACAGGCGACTATATCGTCGGTTTCGGAAAATTTCGCTTTGCATAGGGCGCAGGAACGGCCTTTAAAAAACACGGTTTTCCACCCCTTTCATATTTTTTGGTTACAATAATAATTGTAACCAAATACAGTTGATAATTCAATGATTTTTTGATAATATTTTAGCCTGTAAACTTGTTTTGACATTGAGCGGACTTATTATTATAATGAAACTATTAAAGGATAAAGGAATTGGGATTATGCTTCAATACGAGGAATTGAGATTAAAACTGAAAGAGTTGGAGCCTGTCATTGAAGAGCTGGCGCAGTCTATGGGCTATGAGGTTTTAAAAAATGAGCTGATGGAGCTTGAGGAGAAGACTGCGGCGGAGGGCTTTTGGAATGATGTGGACAATTCCCAAAAGATATTGAAGAAAGTCAGTTCCCTTAAGAATAAAATCAATGAGGTTGATGAGTTAAAGGGGCTTTTTTCCGATACTTTGACGCTCATTGAAATGGCTGTGGAAGAGCAGGATTTATCCCTTCTTGAGGAGATAACCGAGGGCGTGGACAAGATCGAAAAGGAGATTGAAAGGTTAAAGCTTTCCACCCTTCTTACGGGTGAATATGACGGAAACAACGCCATCTTGAGCTTTCATGCCGGCGCCGGCGGGACGGAAGCCATGGATTGGGTCATGATGCTGTACCGCATGTATGTGCGCTGGGGTGAGAGGCATGGGTATAAAGTAAAGGTCATGGATATGCTGGAAGGGGAGGAAGCCGGGATTAAAAGCGCCTCCATTCTGGTTGAGGGGCAAAATGCCTATGGGTACCTGAAGAGCGAGTCGGGGGTTCACAGGCTTGTGCGAGTCTCGCCCTTTGACGCATCGGGCAGGAGGCATACCTCCTTTGCGTCGGTCGAGGTGCTGCCTGAAATCGCCGACGACATGGACATTGATATAAAAGAGGAGGATTTAAAGATTGACACTTTCCGTTCCGGCGGGGCAGGGGGGCAGCATGTAAACAAGACAGAATCCGCTATCAGGATAACTCATATCCCCACCGGCATTGTGGTGGCTTGCCAGAATGAGCGCAGCCAGCATCAGAACAGGGAAGTGGCTATGAAGATACTTAAGTCTAAATTGCTGGAAATTAAGGAGCGGGAGCACCTTGAACGCATTGAAGATATAAAGGGAGATCAAAAGGATATAGCATGGGGCTCGCAGATAAGGTCCTATGTCTTTATGCCCTATACTCTCGTTAAAGACCACAGGACGGGTTTTGAGATGGGGAATATCAATGCCGTGATGGACGGCGAAATTGACGGGTTTATCAACGCCTATCTTAAGAATTTGAATTTGGGCAAGCTGTAACTTGCCGCGATTTTTTTGGAGGTTTTTATGGATATCAAGAAGGAAGCTATCAGGATGCATGAAGAATGGGCGGGGAAAATTGAGGTTGCTTCCCGCTGCAAGGTGGAAAACGCCGAGGATTTGACGCTGGCTTATACTCCCGGGGTGGCGGAACCCTGTTTGCTTATCAAGGACGATAAGGATTTGAGCTATAAATATACCCGCAGGTGGAACCTTGTGGCCGTGGTCACCGACGGCACCGCCGTGTTGGGCCTTGGCGATATCGGGCCCGAGGCAGCAATGCCCGTAATGGAGGGCAAATGCGTGCTCTTTAAGACTTTCGGCGATGTAGACGCTTTTCCCCTTTGCATCAGGTCAAAGGATGTAGATGACATTGTCAAAACCGTGTCGCTTCTTGCCGGCAGCTTTGGAGGGGTTAACCTTGAGGATATTTCGGCTCCCCGGTGTTTTGAGATTGAGAGAAGACTGAAGGAGTGCTGCGATATCCCCATATTCCACGACGATCAGCATGGGACTGCCGTTGTAAGCGTGGCAGCCATGATCAACGCCTGCCGATTGACGGGCAGAAAGATGGATGACTTGACGGCTGTGGTAAACGGTGCCGGGGCTGCGGCTATCGCGGTGACGCGCCTTTTGATGGCAATGGGCCTTAAGGAGGTTATCCTTTGCGACAGGCAGGGTGCAATTTATGAGGGCAGGGATGGCCTTAACGATGAGAAAGAGCTTATGGCGAAAATCACAAACAGGGAAATGAAAAAGGGCTCCCTTGCAGATGTGATAAAAGGAGCCGATGTATTTTTCGGTTTGTCGGCGCCCGGAGTTTTGACGGGGGATATGGTGAGGAGTATGGCGAAGGATCCCATTATCTTTGCTATGTCAAATCCTGTGCCCGAGATTTACCCCGATGAGGCAAAGGCCGCGGGTGCTGCCGTTGTGGGGACCGGCAGGAGCGACTTCCCCAACCAGATTAACAATGTGCTGGCCTTCCCCGGCATATTCAGGGGAGCTTTGGATGTGCGGGCCCGGGACATAAATGATGAGATGAAGATTGCAGCGGCGAAGGCTATCGCTTACCTCATTAAAGATGAGGAATTGACTCCCGATTACATTATCCCTGCAGCCTTTGATTTGAGGGTGGGCAAGACTGTTGCCAAGGCTGTCAGTGAGGCGGCAAGGGAAAGCGGCGTTGCAAGGATATAAGGCATAAAAAATAATCTTCCGGCGTGCCCTCTTTTAAAGGGGTGAGCCGGAAGATTTTTTTGCATTTTTTAGCGGGTCCGTTTAAGCTGACGGATGTCGCGTCCAACAAAGTGGAGTGTGTGGTAGTAGCCGATTATCCTTGAGGAAATGCGCTCGGTGTAGCGGGCTTCCAGTTCCTCGGGAGAAAGGTTTGTGCTGATTATTGTGGGCTTGTCCGCCATCATTCGGCTGTTTATGATTTCGTTGAGGGCCGAGACTACGAAACTTGTCAGAAATTCGGTGCCAAGGTCGTCTAATATGAGCAAGTCGCAGTCGCAAAGCATTTGCAGGGTGTTTTCGCTTTCTCCCTCACGGTTTTTGTCAAAGCGTTCCTGCTCTAACTTCGATACAAGGAATTGGACGGAACCGTAGACTACTCCAAAACCTCGCCGGATTGCGCTTTTCGCAATGGCAAGGGAGAGATGGGTTTTGCCAAGGCCGGTGCGTCCCAACATCAAAACGCTGGGGGAGTCTTTGGCAAAGTCTTCGGCATAGCATTTGCAGTAGTTTAGTATTTCCCGCATTCTTTCGCGGGGGTTGATGCCAAACTCGTTTGTTGTGTCGGGGTAGTATTTGAGGTCGAAACTGTCAAAATCGCTTAAAGTTAGGGGGGATAGTTTGTTTAGCTCTTCCATAGACTTGTTTTTCATAAGGTCTTTTAGACACCGGCACATTTTGCCGTCTATGTACCCCTCATCCTTGCAGAGGGGGCAGATAAAGCGGGGGGACAGGCAGTCTTCATCAAGGCCGGCGTTTTTTAGTATCTTTGAAAATTCAGCTTGCAGGGACAGGTTTTCTGCTTTGAGCCTTTCAATGTCCTGGCGGATGTCTCCCTTTGCGAGGATGGCGCGGGATAGATTGATGGAGAGCCCTGCCAACTGGTCGCTTATTTCCTGTAGGCGGGGGAATTTTGCAAAAACTTCGTTCCGGCGCCTTTCGGCATCGGCTATTGCCTTTATCTTGCGCCTTGCAATTTCGGCTGTCGCCATTTTGTAGATTTCTCTACTGTATCCCACCTTTATCTCTCCTTTTATAAACAGGTGTATCATAAAGCATGGAGCGTTTGAATTCGTCTAAATCGTAGCTTGCCTTTTTGTCGGTAGTCTTTTTCTTTTTGCTTTCCTCAAACTGCTTTTGCTGCTGATCAACATCCTTTGGGGTTTTTATGCCGGATTTGTGCCATTTTTCAAGGACCTTGTTCATATAGTTAAAGCTCAATTTGCCTGTGTTGTCAACGCAATGTTCGTAGGCTTTGCGAATCATATCAATGGAAAAGCCCCATTCCTCAAACCAGCGGTTGACATACTGCTGCTCCCTTGGGCTGGGGCTGCGCTTTTCTAGGGAAAAGGCAGATACAAGCTGGTACCAGTGTTTTTGTGTTGACTGGAACTGCTCCAATTTTCTCTCGGCCTTTTCGGGGGTGTCTATTCCTTCCTTGCTCCAATCGTAGGACACCCTTTCAATATATGCCATGTTTGCCTTGCCGATTGATTGAGCGTATTTGATGAGGGTCAATATGACGGGAGTCGGCATTCCATAGTATAGGTAGATATGTACAAGGGTTTGGGCTTCCCCCGGGGAAATTGGCCGCTCTAAAAGCAGTTGGGATTCGTTTAGTAAAAAGGAAATCTCGGGGTTTTCTGCTACAAGCTTTGCAACTTCGGCAGGGGTGGGTTTTTGAGGTGTTGGCCTGATTGCCGGAGGAGGAGGGGGAGCGGGTTCCGTTGTTTTGACAGGCTCTTTTTTTTCAACCTCTTGCGGTGCACCTTGTGCTTCTAATCCGTCTGAATCCAGCAAAATGCCGTTTTGAATCCAGTACTGGAGGGCGTCGGTTATGTCTGCTGCAGGGATGCCCAGTGCCTTTGAAATGTCTTCTGGCTTGATATCAGATTGGGAGTTTCGCAAAAACCACAGGAGAACCTTTAGCTGTACCGATCCGGCAAGCTTTATGTGTTTGTCCACTACAACACTGGGTACTGCAAAGATTGACCCAAATTGCGAAAAATTCAGTTTTATATTCATGGCATCACCCCCCGAGGCGGGAGAAAATCATAGTTTATGGCGGTTTTCTGACAAAATGCGATAGAATTAAAACTATTATACCAGAGAACAGAGAAATAGTAAAATCAAATTATAAAAAAAGCGGGATGAATCTTTCATCCCGCTTTATAATTGTTGTTTAGTTTATTTGGACGCTTTTTTGGGAACCAGCACAAAGGTTACGGCAGCAGCCACGGTCAGAATGAGCATGAGGTAAAGGGTGTTGCTTGTGTTGCCGGTCTGGGGGGTGCCTGTGCTGCTGGGAGATGAGGAATCATCGCCGGAAGTGCCGCCGCTGGGAGCTTCGGAGGATGCTCCGCCCTGGGATTCTTCGGAAGAGGTGCCGGGAGCTTGGGAAGACTCTTCAGGCTCTTCGGAGGGCTCTTCGCTGGGTTCCTCGGAGGGCTCTTCAGAGGGCTCTTCGCTGGGTTCCTCGGAGGGTTCTTCGCTGGGTTCTTCAGAGGGCTCCTCGGAAGGCTCTTCGCTGGGCTCTTCGGAGATTTCGCCTTCGATGAGTTCAACGAGGTAGAACCGGACATTGGAAATCCTCAAGCGGCTGGTTTGACCGCTGTAGGCGATGCCAACTGTGGCCTGGCCAGTAGTCACAATGATCTCATCCAGGGTGGCATCATTTACCCACTGCCTGTCGGGGAGGTCATCAAGGGTAATTGATTTTTCATGACCGTTGTCCCTTACAAAGAGCTGAGCAGATACAGGACCGTCTGCTTTATGCAAGTCAACTTTGAGAGCGTATTTTCCGTTGGGCAAATCGGTGACAGTCTGATAGACTTCAGCGTCCATCTGGATTGGCTGCCACATTGCGAAGTAGAATAAAGTTTTGCCATCCGTAGTATCGGTTTCAAAGGCTTTCTGAGCGGGATTGTCTCTATGCTCATAGGTTATTACATTGGAATCAACGGTCCAGCCGGTGGGATACTGGGTGTATCTTGCGTCGTCGCCGAAGCTGGGGTTGGTCAACAGGTTTTGACCGGGCTCAATTTCCGCACTCGCAAAAAGCGTGCCGAAGGCGGCTACGAAGACCGACAAGACAAAAACCAAAGCCAAAGTTTGAATTACAGGTTTTTTAAAAAGCTTCATGATATCATCCACCCTTCTTTTATTAGTTTCTTATTGAGATGTGAAGATTTTAAACTAATTGTAACAAATAAAATAATAAATATCAAGTATAAATTTTTTCGAAAATTGTGTATATTTTCAATTTTTCGGACTATGAAAAAGCAGGATGGAGAAAACCATCCTGCTTTTTAAATTGATTTAATTAGTTTGTTCTCTTCTTTGGAACCAGCACAAAGGTAACGGCAGCAGCCACGGTCAGAATAAGCATGAAATAAAGGGTGTTGCTTGTGTCGCCGGTCTTGGGGCTGCCCGGACTGCTGGGAGTTGAGGAATCATCGCCGGAGGTGCCGCCGCTGGGAACTTCGGAAGGCTCTTCAGAGGGGTCTTCAGAAGGTGCTTCGCTGGGAGCTTCGGAAGGCTCTTCGGAGGGATCTTCAGAAGGTGCTTCGCTGGGAGCTTCGGAAGGTTCTTCAGAGGGTTCCTCACTGGGATCTTCGGAAGGTTCCTCGCTAGGATCTTCAGAAGGCTCTTCGCTGGGTGCTTCGCTGGGTTCCTCGGAAGCGCTGGGTGAGTCAAGGGATACGAGGACAAATTCCACATCATCAAATCTCATGGATGCGCCTTCGTCACCGCCAATTTCAATATAGATGCCAAAAGTTACGGTGCCGGTAGTAACATGGATGTTTTCAATCTCCACGATGTTAGAATAGTCGCCGTTGTGAAAGAAATCCGCCCTGAGTTCTGTGCCGCCATGGTTCTTGACATAGATGTAGTTGTTGATAAAGTCGCCGCTGGTTCTCTTAAACTTCATTCTGTATGTGTAAATGCCGTTGGGAAGGTCAGTGATTGTCTGATGTGCGTCAAAGTAGCCGGCAGCATCCATCCAGATTCCTGCCGCCATTCCACCGGGAGCGGAACTGTCAGCCCTTGTTTGGAAGAAGTGGGCGTTGGGGCCAGTTACTTCCCAACCGGTAGGAGGACTCATTCTGTCTTCGGTGTCTTCCTGGAAGCCAGGGTTGCGAGCAAAGTTGTGGCCTGGTTCATAATCAGCGCTTGCAATAAGGGTGCCGGATACAGCTGTGAAGAGAGCCACGACAAGAACCACAGCCAGGATTTGTGCGATAGGCTTTGAGAAGAGTTTCACATTCCATCCACCTTTCATAAAAATTTTTTCATAAATTATTGAGAGGTTATAGAATAAAATTTAGTTAAATTATATCAGAAAAAGTTCAGGCCTTCAAGCTGTTTTTAACATCGTATTTTTTGGCATTTTAATTATCACAGCAAAAGGCAGGATGGAAAACCCATCCTGCCTTTAATACGGGTTATTGAATTAAATCAATTAGTTTGTCCTCTTCTTCGGAGCCATTACAAATGCCACTGCGGCTGCGGCAGTCAGAAGAATCATGAACATTAAGGCGTTGTTAAAGTCGCCGGTTTCAACACTGCCCTTGCTGCTGGGAGCAGGGGATTCGGTGCTGGGATCTTCGCTGGGAGCCTCGGAAGGAGTTTCGCTGGAGGGAGCTTCACTGGAGGGAGCTTCACTGGAGGGAGCTTCGCTGGGAGTTTCGGAAGACTCTCCGGGAACTTCTGCTTCTTCGAGAGCTGCGATAGCTGCGTTGAGGGCTTCGATTGCGGCTTCAATTTCTTCTTGTGTCGCGTTCGGGTCTTGCAGTACCGCATTTGCTGCTTCCATAGCTTCCTGCAGAGCTGCCCAAGACTCTTCGGTGTAGTCTTCAGGATTCAGCTCGCTGACTGCGTCAAGGGCATCCTCCAATTCGGACTTGTCGGATTCGACAGGGCCGAGGTAGATGAACTGGAAGTTATCCAGTCTGACATAGTAGTCAACAGTTTCGATTGTGCCGCTATCAAATTCATCATTGGCGTAGAATACGATGGTTGCCTTGCCGCTCTTTACCTTGATGTTGGTGATTTTGTAAACTTCGCTGTATTCGCCGCCGGAGGGAGCAAAGTTTTGTTCAATAGCATCGTATCCGGTTTCCCTGATGAAGATGATGAATTGATCGTCATAGCCGCGTGCCTGGAATCTCAATTCATACAGGCCGTCGGGCAGATCTTGAATGGTCTGATAGAACTCCATTTCGAAGGGGTTCTTGTAGTGAATCTGCATGCATTTAGTGGTATTGCCGGACTTGTTCTCGTTCATGATACCGACGGAGTCTCCGGACTGGAAGGGTGTAGAGTCGACCATCCAGCCGGTCGGAATCTGGGCGTAAATGGGATCTGCCTCAAAGTCGCCGTTGACAATCAAATTGTCGCCGGGCATGATTCCGCCGGGTTCTTCGGAAGACGCTTCGCTGGAAGGTTCCTCGCTGGGCTCCTCGGAGGGTGTTTCGCTGGAGGGCTCTTCGCTGGGTTCCTCGGAAGGTTCGTCTTCGATGAGTTCGACGAGATAGAAGCGGACATTGGCAACCCTCAAGCGGCTGGTTTGACCACTGTAACCGATACCGACTGTGGCCTGGCCAGTAGTCACTATGATATCATCAAGAGTGACATCGTTTACCCACTGCCTGTCGGGGAGATTGTCGACGGTATGGGATTTTTCTTGGCCATTGTCCCTTACGAAAAGCTGAGCGGATACAGGGGCGTCTGCTTTATGCAAGTCAACTTTGAGTGTGTACTTGCCCTTGGGCAGACCGGTGACAGTCTGATAGACTTCTGCATCCATCTGGATGGGCTGCCACATTGCGAAGGAGAACAATGTTTTGCTGTCCGCAGTATCGGTCTCGAAGGCTTTCTGAGCGGGATTGTCTTTATGCTCATAGGT
>JAKOXU010000031.1 GCA_029780875.1 Bacillota bacterium
CTCTGTTTGTCTGGGTTCGAATCCTAGTCCCGCAGCCAATCAAAAAGCCTTGTGTCTAATCGACACAAGGCTTTTTGCATTTTAGCCGCACACTCCTACAAACATTCCCTGACCATAATTTGACCACAGTATTTCCCCTACAACAATAACCTCCAACCCCGCCCCATCCGCCCCCGCGCAGGCTCCGCGTCACTTTCACCAAAAATTTTTTACATTAAGGAGACCAAAATAATTTTTCAAAGTGAATATATAATAAGAATTTTCAAAAGGAGTTGAAAACTATGATAATCGATCTCAACCGGCACATCGAAGAAATCAGGCAAAAGATAGAGGAGGAAGAAAAGGGCATGGATTTTGAAGAACTCGAACTTGCATTTCAAAGAATGTTAGAAGAAGAGAAAAAGCAATATAGCAAAAAGAGCAAAATCGACTGGGAAAACAGGACCTTTACCAACAAAGGCAAAACCTACACCTTCGAAGAACTATATGAAATCTACTTAAAAAACAAACAATTCAGGGGCGAATTAGCCAATCTAAAAAATTTCGAAAAATATTTCGAACTGGCAAGCCTCGCAAACCAGCTAAAAAAAAGCTGCGAAGACATAACAAACATTACCTTTCTCCCCCCGGCAAAAGACTCTCAAAATGCCAGCGTCCACATTGATTTTCTATGGATGTTCATGCTCGACGAAAAGGCTGACATCGAATTGATAACAAAAATGCTGCAATTGAGCGACACATTTTCAATCAATGGCAGCAGCTTTTCAACGGTAAGGCTATCCTTCGGAATTCAAAACATGTGGGAAAAATACTCCTACGGAAAAAGCAAATAAAAAACTCCCCTTGCCCCCCAAAAAGCTGCAACTTCAACTATTTACCCCCACCTCCATTCCATTTGCCAGCATCCTTCTCATTTAGTTCACAAAAAAACATTCCTACAGCACCAGCTCAACCCCCGCGCCACCACCCCGGTGGCGCTTTTTAAGCCCTCCACCCATCCCCATTTCATTGACAACCATATCTATTAATAGTAAAATATTCATAATGTGAAGATATCAAGACCACTGTATCCCCTGTTCACTATAAATAAACTGTATAAGGAGATGACATCAATGTTTGAGCAAATCAAAATAGCCCTGGCAGCAACGCTGACAGCCCTTTTGCTTGTCTCCTGTACTCCAACTCCCGCCCCAATCAGTTCAACTTCAAGCGAAGCCCCCCAATCTGAAGCTTCATCAGAAACCCAACCCCCCACAATCAAGCTGTCCGACTATATCACCGACGAGCAATTATGGGATGGCTTTTCATAAGAAACCACTTCCGCCTGTTTTGATTGGCAAGGCTTCGCCGCAAAAGTAGGCGAGTGGATCTACTATGTCAAAGACTGCAAAATGTACGACTCAAAAGTCATAATCAACAAAATTAAGATTGACGGCACAAACCACGAGCCTTTCTGCGAATTTGACGGCATGCAATTTTCCGCCCACATAATAAACAACTGCCTGCTAATCGCCCCCGAGTTTTTGGGCGACCATTCCGGGGCAACCCCCATGCTTTTTGATTTGCAGACAAAAAAGAAAACCGACCTTGACTTTGGCTTTGAAGAAAAGGTCTACAGTTCCGTTCCCGTGGCACAATTTAAAGTCCACGACAACAAAATCTACTTTGCCTACTCAAAAGGCGGCTACGACGAGTATCCCAACGAACTATACTGCTGCGACGCCGACGGCAAAAACGCAAAGCTCATCGTAAAGGATGATGTATTCAGCTACGACATTTCCGGCGACAAAACTGTCTACATGACAAACTCGGGAGATGTCTACCTTTGCGATTTGGACGGGAAAAACGCCAAAAAACTCTTTAAAGATGAGCGGACTCATAACATTTACTATGTAAATAATAAAATCTATTACCGGCATTTATACAATAGCACATTATACCAATAC
This sequence comes from Bacillota bacterium, assembly GCA_029780875.1. GTDB lineage: Bacteria > Bacillota > Clostridia > Oscillospirales > Acutalibacteraceae > JAKOXU01. Next base: position 1,947 of record JAKOXU010000031.1, read on the forward strand.
GACGAGCAGGGCAACAAAAGCGCCGTTCCCGAAGCGGCCGGCGACGACACCCCTTTTATCCTTGACGGCGAAACAGCCTACTTATTCACCAACTCTTCCGACAACAGCAAATTTAAATTTCTCAACCTAATAACCGGCGAGCAAATCTTTTTCCCCGCCTTTGATGCACCCATATACCATTTTTCAACAGTCAACAACTGGATATTTTTCACAGTCATTGAAGACTCCGGACTTGACAACACCTATTCAATTTACCGCATCAAAAAAGGCGGCGAAAAGTCTACAAAATGCCCTAAACCAACCCATAGCACGGCTTTATGATTAAATTGGAAAGCAGCGTTTCCCCCTTAAATCTACCTTAACACTAAAACCTCGCCGGCACCGTATAGCCCCGCAACTCACCCGCCTCACGCCAATAAATCCCCCCTGAGCCGAGAAGACAAAAAGCAGCTGGAAAGGACCGCCGCTTACATAGTACTCATCACCGTGCTTATCTTATATTTAATAATATTCCCTCTCATCTTCGGCTTTGACTTCCGCTTGTAGCGAAACTCACACCCCCAAAGAAGGTGACTATGTGAAAAAAACTCAAAAACGCTTTGCTGCTGCTCCTTATAGCCCCTTTTATTGCGCTTTCGCTCATTTACCTGCTGCTCTACACGCCCATAGACTACATATATTACCGCAAATCCCGGTTTTACAAGGATACAAGGAAAAAATACATTTGGCTCTCCGGCAAATTATACACTGTCAAGTTATATGAAATAATAAGGGCGCACAACCTCCCCATCGAATACCACGAGGTCAAGAGCAGCACCTACACAAACTTTGGGTACTTCCTATACAAAGACGCCCTGATAATCCACGATCTCAAGCCTGTTTTCAACGAAGAATCCAACACTTGGGAAGCCGAAGCTAGCGACAGATATTCCTCCCTTGAAAAAATAGCAGCGGAATACATTCAGGAATTCAACGAATTAATAAAAGGGGGAATAGCCAAAAAAGCCCTGGTTTTCGTGGACAGCGTTAAAATCACCAAAAACAGCCCGCTCAAGCTCTCTAACTGCGAACTGCTGCCGATAGATAATTCCAACCCCGCCCCCGCCCTTAAAAACTATATTGCCAACTCCCCATAAAAAGCTCTGCACCCCTTCGGGTGCAGGGCTTTTTCCTTTCACCCCTTTTTCCCCACAAAACCCCGCTTTTTTATTGACAATAATCGATAAAATGGATTATTATATAAAGGAAAATCTAAGGGAAAGAGTGTATCGAATGTTCGAGATCAGCCAATACCGCCTCTGGCTTGAAAAAGCCACAGAAGATGAGGATATTGTAAATGAGCTAAAGCAAATGGCCAACAAAAAAGAAGCCATCCAGGAGTGCTTCTACCGCGACCTTGAGTTCGGCACGGGAGGCCTCCGCGGCATCATAGGCGCCGGCACCGCAAGGCTCAACATCTACACCATCCGCAGAACCACCCAAGGCCTCGCCAACTACCTCAAGGGCGAAAACCCCGCCCCCTCGGTGGCCATAGCCTATGACTCCCGTATCAAAAGCGACCTTTTCGCCCGGGAAGCCGCCGGCGTCCTTGCAGCCAACGGCATAAAAGTCCACATTTTCAAAGAACTTATGCCCACCCCCATCCTCTCCTACGCCGTCAGATCCCTTAAAGCCGACGCCGGAATCGTCATCACGGCCAGCCACAACCCCTCCAAATACAACGGCTACAAGGTCTACGGCCCCGACGGCTGCCAGCTCACCATCGACGCCGCCAACGCCGTCATGACCCACATCGAAGAAGTGGACATGTTTGAAGGCGTCAAAAAAGTGCCCTTTGA
>JAKOXU010000045.1 GCA_029780875.1 Bacillota bacterium
CAGTGAAAGCCTCCCATCCCTTGCTGACATACTCGCACCTCAAAAATTTATTGGTCATCCACACAATAGTGGGCATCTGATTGAGGATATTATAACTATAATCCCTCGCCTCAATGAGGGATTGCTCTCTTTTCTTCTTTTCGGTAATATCTAAAAGACTGATGACAATGGACTTTTCCTTATCCACATAAATTGGCCTTACATTAACCTCAAACCAAAAGTCCTCCAACTTGCCGTCAATGACAAGCTGCGTGAAAATCTCAAGCCCCTCGGTAGGCAAATCCTCATTGTAGGCCTTTTCCACAGCCTTTCTTATGCCGCAGTTTTCGCAGCGTCTGCTTTGCCCGCACTTTTCACCATCATTAAAAGTGGTGACGCAGTTTATACTCTCCCCTAAAAGCTTTCCGACAATTTCTTCCCTGCTTTTGTTAATCAGTTTCAGGGCAGTCTCATTTACATGCCTTACAATTGCATTTTTGTCCACAACGACTATGCTGATGGGTATAATGTCAAAGGCAAGTTTAAATAAACTGTATTCGCTCTTTTCCCTGCCTGCACTGTCGGCTAAACCAAAGGTGCCCTTTGACCCTGAATGACTACCCCTCATTTTTCCCACCCGACCTTTTAGGCAATTTTATACATATTTTTTGCACCAATTTAGTATAAAGTATATATTATCAAAAGAGAAAAAACAAGTATAATTGCAGAAAAATTCGTAAAATTCAACTTTTTGTAAATTTATCCAGCAATGAAAGCAAAAGGGGCGGCAATTTTGAGCCACCCCTAATTTTTCATTGCGCAAACGCCTGCCAAAGCCTGTCAATTAGGCTCCCCATAGAAGATGCCGCGCCCGGAAGTGCCTACATATACCCGTCCATAAATCTGCCTGTCTCCTTCCAACACATAAGCAATCCCGAACTTATGGTCATCATCGCTAATCCTCTTCCAAGTCTGCCCCATATCGTCGGAGATATAAAGGCTGTTTTCGGGCTGGGAGTCTCCGGTCAATTTACCGAACAAAAAGACGGTAGCGGGATAAGTCGAGCCGGGTTTTGCCTTGCCGAAAGCGATAATTTTGGCGACGCTTACATTGTTGACTTTAGTAAATGTAGTACCAGAATTGTCGGACTTGTAAAGGCCCTGGTTGTCCAGATAAACCCATACTCCGCCGTCCTGATTGGGAACAGTTTTCACCCCGAAGGTGGAAACCGAAGTCGAGGGCAAACCGTTACCGGTAACTTGGCTAAAGGAAGCCCCTCCGTTGGTGCTGCGCCAGAACCCGATACCCGGCGTGTAAATGTAGAAGGTGTTAGAGCCCGTCTTGTTAGCCGCCAACTGCTGCCTGTACTCATCCCACATGGAAGTCACCACATTTGTAGCGGTAATTCCGCCGCAATTGTTCCAAGTATTGCCCCCGTCGGTGGAGTAAATGGGCCGTTGGTTATAGGGCACCCACACAATGGTGTTGGAGCTTGTGGGCGACACTGCGATTTTGCCGCCGGCATAGCTGTCCGACAAGCTGAATTTTGTCCATGTCTGCCCATTGTTAGTTGATTTATACCCGGCCCCTTTGTAAGTGCTGTGGTTTTGTGTAACCCTGTAAATGATATTGTGGTCGCCCTCATACACGGCAATGGAAGTGGTGTCGTGATACCCTTCATCCAGCATCGTGGCCGAAGGCACCGAGGTAAAGGAGGTATGCCTGAATCCCGTCAAGTCATAAAGGCCGCTTATCAAATTGACGCTGCCTCCGGGAGGGCTTGCCAAAGCCGCGACGCAAGCCTCTTCATGTCCGGTAGAATAGGCGTTAAATGTCGCGCCTCCCGACTGGGTTATGTTTTCCGTCCTCCAAATTCCGTACCAGTCGGAATACCAAACTCTGTTGGTATTGAAGGGATCCATGATAATGCTGGAAGTCTGGGCGAACCAGAAGTGATAAGGCCACCAAGCCGGATATGTGCCCTTCTTTGTGGTAATCTGAGTCCAGCTTGACCCGCCGTTTGTGGAACGGTAAATCTGGTTGTGGTTGTAAAGGTCTTGCCTTGCCACGATTACTAGATTAGGATCGCTGGGGCTCACGGTAACACCCGAATATTCGCCCGACGCCAGCCCGCTGCTGATATTGACAAAGGAGCCGGTCCTTGAGCACTTTGCAACGCCGGAAGTGTGGGTCACATACACAGTGCCGTCAGAAGCCACAACAGCCCTTATGGGGTTTTTGGGGCTATTGTTCACAAGGCTCCAAGTATTCCCGGCGTCGGTAGACCTGTAAACGCCGTCGGTGGAACCTGTCCCAAAGACACCGGCGTAAATAATTTTAGTGCGCCCGTTGGAGTCCACACCGCCGTTTTTGTCAAACACCACAAAGGTAATTCCCACCCTGTCGGTACCGTCCACGGGAGGCGACACAACGCCTGAACCCACCGGCACTTGGGAAGTGGAAATCTGTGACCAGCTTCCGGAAGAAGTGGGGTTGGTAGTCCTCCAAAGTCCGTCCCTGCGGGAACCGTAGTAGACAATATTGCTGTTGTTGGGGTCAACGGCCAGCCTCTCGCCTGCCCAGCGGTAATGCCCGTTGCCCGACATCCTGACAGAAGAGCTGAGCCCGGTACTTGTCCAAGTGTTACCCCTGTCGGTAGACCTCAGCACATCGCCTGAAGTGGAGAACCTGCCCACCGCCACATACACCACATTTGTGTTGGAGGGATCCACGGAAATACTCTCAACGGAGTAGTAGTTGCTCTTATCCGAGCCAGAACGGTCAAGCAAAGGAATCCAAGTCTGAGTTGAGTTGTTCCAGCGATATGCCCCGCCCACATCGGTACGGGCATACAGTAGGTTAGCTTCGCCGGGATGGGCTACAAGGCCCGTCACATACCCTCCGCCTTGAATTGTCACAGTGTTCCAGCTATACGATACTGATGATTGGTCATCGGACTTAACAAACTGCACATCATCGATGGAGCAGTACTGGTTTGCCCCCGCATCGGAATAGAAACCAAAGGTAATCCTGCTGTTTGTCACTTCAATATCGGAAATGAAAATCTGTGTCCACGATCCCGTCACCGGAAAATTCACTCTAAGCTCGGGCCCGCCGTAATCTTTTGCGTTCATATAGCACTCGGTCTGTCCGCTGCCCCTCTTGACCCATGCGCTCAAAGTGTACTTTCCGTTGGGAATGTTTTCTTTTGTCTGATATGTATAAACCTTATACGCAGTCGCGTTCCAATGGGACAAAATAAAGGAACCGGAATGAGGATTTGCCACCGACTCGGCAAAATCGGCTCCGGGGTTGGGACCGGAAGTGCTCCAACCGGAGGGATTGTCAGTCCATCCTCCATTATCCTCAAAGCTTCCGTTCTGCACATAGTCTGTGCAGTAAAACTCCACATCGTCAATGGAGCAATATTGATTTGCCCCCGCGTCGGAATAGAAGCCGAAAGTGCATTGCCCGCTTGTCACCTTAATGTCGGAAATGGTAATTTGCGTCCACACTCCGGTTGCCGGAATATTCACTCTAAGTTCCGAACCTCCGTAGTCTTTTGCGTTCATATAGCACTCGGTCTGTCCGCTGCCCCTCTTGACCCACGCCTTTAAGGTATAAGTGCCGTTGGGGAGATTTTCCTTTGTCTGATAGGTATAGACCTTGTATGGGCTAGCGCTCCAGTGGGACAGAATATAAGACCCGGAATGAGGGCTCGCCACCGACTCGGCAAAATCGGCGCCCGGATTAGGACCGGAAGTGCTCCACCCTATGGGATTGTCAGTCCATGCCCCATTATCTTCAAAGCTGGGGTTTACCACAAGGTTCGTGCAGTAAAACTCCACATCGTCAATGGAGCAATACTGCCCCGCTCCCGCATTGGAGTAAAACCCGATGGTACATTGTCCGTTTGTAACCCTGATATTATTTATCTCAATTTGGGTCCAATTCCCCGTCACGGGCAGGTTGACCTTAAGCTCCGGACCGCCGTAGTCCTTTGCATTCATATAGCACTCGATCTGCCCGCTTCCCCTTTTCACCCACGCCTTCAAGGTATAATAGCCGTTGGGAAGGTCTGTCTTTACCTGATAGGTATAAACCTGATAGGCACTGGAACTCCAGTGGGACAATATGCAAGAGCCCGAATGGGCGCTTGACACCGCCTCGGCAAAGTCAGCCGAAGGGTTGGCACCGGAAGTGCTCCACCCTGTTGGAGTGGCAGCCCATCCTCCGTCTGCCTCAAAACCCGGGTTTATAACCGAAGCATAGGCAAAAGCCGTCAAACTTGGCGGCGCCGTAAGATAAAGAGGCAGCAAAATCGCCACAATCAGCATAATTGACAACGCTTTTCTCAACACATTTTTCTCCTCCCATTTTTCTTTTTCCGACTTTTCTCGACAATCCCCGTTTAAATTTCCCTGCTGATTTTCTGCACATATCCCATTACTGGGAATGTGTGAATAATTTCAACATTGAGATCAAATTAATATATTTTTCAAAATATGTCAATGTATATTTCGACGAATTTTGGCAAAATTTTTAATCAAAAATCACAAAAAGTCGTGAAAAACAAAAACCTGCCTTTCGGCAGGTTTAGAAGTTCCATTCTGATAAAATCAACGATACTAAAGCATTTAGCCTTCAGTCTCCATAACTCTTCACGAAATCATCGTACCTTCGCGCAGCTTCCATTTGTGCCCGATTCCTAATACTGTCTATCTCCTCATAATTTTCAAGGAGCATCTTGACCACTTTTCCGTCAATTTCATTGTTTTTCACCATTTTGTTAAGCTCTCTTTCGACCATATCGGGCTCCATGCCCTTCCTATAGGGTCTGTCCTCGGTAATGGCGGTAAAAATATCGGCAACCGCCATAATCCTCGAGCCAATCGTCAGGTTATCCCCGGAAATATGAAATGGATAGCCTTTTCCATTTAGCTTTTCGTGATGGAAAGAGGCCCAAGTATTGATGATTTTAAGCTGTTCCATAGGCTCCAGCAAGCGATAGGTGTAATATGTATGGGCCCTCAATTGGTTGTACTCATAAGTATCCAACTTTGCCGGTTTTTCCAAAACATCGTCCCTGATGGCAATCTTTCCGAGGTCATGCAGGTACCCCGCCACCAGCATCATCTTGCATTCATATGGGGAAAATCCGGCTATTTGCGCCAGCTTTTCCGCTGTTTTTGCCACCCCTGCCGAATGCCACGCGGTAAAGGGGCTCCTAAAGTCAATAATCCTCGAAAAGACCATCGCCAAATCAACAATATCGTCAATTTCCAAAATCAAGGTACTTTTCAGGTCAATGTCGTATATCATATCCACCGGGCAGTCCGAAATCACATCCAGCCAAACATATTCTTTGCCTCCAATCTTCGAATGCGCCTCTATAAGTTCAGGCGCAAAGACGGCGCCTTCCCTGTCCTTTATCCAATGCAAAATATCGGGAAGCTGGTTTACAACATCATCTTTTGATTTGATTTGCGCGCAGGTACGGTCGGCTATGTGAATAATATGGCTCTCAAAGGGCACCCTCTCCCCGTTAAATTCCAGCCCCTTTCCGTTGTCCCAGGGCAAATGGTGATACTTTATAATTCCCGCCGCCTTGCGCAAAGGCTTAAACTCCTCAATGAGCTTTGCTCCTCTAAAACCGTGGGAGTTGGCGTTTATCGCCTCTGTCTCAATCAGCTCCAGCTTTTCTTTGGTAGACAAAGCCCCTATGTCGTGAATGAGCCCAGCGAGGAACACATCCCTTTTTTGCTCGTCAGAATACCCTAATTGCTCGGCAAGGCGGTAAGCTATATACGCCACCTGCTGCTGATGCCTTGACAGTCTTGCAGTCACAAGGTCTTGAGCATTGGCGATACTAGTTAAAAGGTCAATTATGCTTATCTTTATCTTATCCAAGCAAAGTTCCCCTTTCCGATAGAAGAGTAACTGTTCAACAAAATATCACATTTTTATCACAAAGTAAAGCGCCCTCATGTTGAAAAAAATACAGGCACCTTATATTTCGTCAAAAACTTCAAAATATAAAGTGCCGTAAACACTATTCTGCCTTCTCGGGCTTATATTCCCACCCATGGTCATTGTGATATATCATCAGCTTGCTCATGCCGCCGTCAATACGAATATTTTCTCCATTTATAAACCGCGCCCTGTCGCTGCACAAATACATAACCATACCTGCAATGTCAATGGGCTTTCCCACAATCCCCGCAGGGTGCTGCAGCATATCCGCCACCTCAAAGTCGCTGTTTTGCGTATCTATCCACCCCGGTGAGATGCAGTTTACTCGCACCTTTCCGGCAAGGCTCACAGCCAAAGCATGGGTCAGGGCAGTAATCCCGCCCTTTGCCGCAGTATAGCTTTCAGTGTCGGGCTGAGACTGAAATGCTCGGGTAGAGGAAATATTGACAATCGCCCCATCTCTATCAAAAAAAGGCAAAAACAGCTTTGTCAACATGTATGGTGCTGCCAATCCCACCTTAAGCACATATAAAAAATCCTCATATCCGCAATTTGAAAGTATCCCTGCCCGGCTTATACAGGCATTGTTGACGAGAAAGTCCACTTTTCCGTACTTCTCCACAACCCCTTTTACAAAAGCCTCTAAATCCTCCTCATTTGCTAAATCGCCCTTGAAAAAGAAGTCAAACTCACCTTTTTGGGGCGGCACAAGGTCAATGACAGCCACCTTTGCCCCCGCCTTTTTAAATTCCTCAGCTGTACAAAGCCCAATCCCATTGCTTCCACCGGTTACAACCGCCACTTTCCCAGCAAAATCGAACGCCATTCCTCTCCCCCCTTGAATCTCAATATCCTAACAAAATAATAACACAACTTTAATATAGTTTCAACATACTCTCACACAATACCCATTATGACCACTCCATCCTCCCATCCCTTTTTACCCCACCCCACGCATTCCAAAACAAATGCCGAAAAAGCACAAATCCGCCCGAATAAAACAAAAATCCAATTTTATCCTTGCGCATAAATCCGCCAAATTGTTAGATAATAACAATACACCATAAAAGGAGGTAATTCACATGAGGGCAACGGGAATTGTAAGAAGAATTGACGACCTCGGTCGTGTTGTCATACCCAAAGAAATCCGCAGAACAATGAGAATCCGCGAGGGCGATCCTCTGGAAATATATACCGATAACGACGGGGAAGTCATATTTAAAAAATACTCTCAAATCGGAGAACTTTCGCCCTTCGCTTCCCAATACTGCGATGTGCTGTCCCGCACTTTGGGGCTGCCGGTAGCCATTTGCGACCGGGACCATGTAGTCGCAGCCTCCGGAGTTTCTCGCAAAGAGTTTCTGGAAAGGCGCGTTTCCACCCAGCTTGAAGACCTGATGGACAAGCGGCAAAGCCATGTGTCAAAAGTAGGAGATACAAAGCGCTTGATGCCCATAGAAGGCATCGACAAATCCGCCAGCGTAGTCTACCCCATCGTGGCATCGGGAGATGTGCTCGGCGCCGTCATCCTCTTTACTGCCGATACCGGAGCAGTGCCCTCCGAGGCAGATATAAAGCTCATTCAAGTTGCGGCATCTTTTTTAGGCAGGCAAATGGAAGAATAACCCACAAAACAAAAACCGGCACCGTACAATGGGCGGTGCCGGTTTTTTCGCCACAGCGCCCCTTTTCTATGCAATAAACGCCCCTATTTAACCTGCGCCGCCCCAATTTGTGGAGCGGTGCTAAATATTTGCATAAGTGCCCCCTCATATCATTGACATACCATTCATTGCTTGGTAAAATTTTGTATAGAAGGCATTGACAACTTGAGTTTACCCAACTTTTCGACAAAAAGCGCGCAAAGGAGATTAGC
>JAKOXU010000058.1 GCA_029780875.1 Bacillota bacterium
AGCGGATAAACACGAATTTGTTCCCCATCCTGATCCAGAAGTCCTCGTGGTCTTTCCTTCCCGCCTTTAAGTCCTCCACAATCTGCTCCACTATATGCACGCTGGCGGGCGGATGGCAGTTTGACACCTGCCTGCCAATAACAGTCTTTGGCCGGGCAAAAATCCTTTCCTTGCTCTGGTTAAAGTATTTCACAACCCCGTCTTTGTCCACAAAGGTAATGTCAATGGGCAGGGTATTGAGCATGGCGTTAATCTCGGCGGGAGTCATAAGCCCCGCATCAAAATTTACATACCCTTCCACCGCTTTGTGCCCTTCCTCGGCGACCTTCTCCACAACCTCGCTGCGCGGCGGAGCAAACTTCACGGGATTGGGAATCAAGGCATAGCCAAACTCATCGCTTGCCTCGGCGATAGTCACCCACTCGTCTTCCGTCAGGGTCTCCATCACCATAGGGAAAAGGATGTTTTCCTCTTTAAAGATCATTTCAATTACCCTGTCAGCGGCCTCTTTAGCCTTGTCGGCAACCTGCTCCATATTCCGGGCGGCATCGGCAATCAGGCTCCGCACCTCTTTTATCGCCGCCCTAATCTCATCGTCCACGCCCCACATAACTTTAGGCGGCGCGGTAATGCCGTACTTCTCCATGTAAGGAAAGAGCAGGTTTTCCTTCCTCAAATAATGCTTGTCAACTTCCCACAGCTTCTCAAGGGCCTCTTGCAAAGCCTTCCGGCTCTCATCCGACCCCGACACCCTAAACTCCTCCGCCAAGGGCCTTATTTTCTCGTCAATCAACTTCTCAAGCCTGCGGTTTTCCAGCTTAAAGGTATGGACGGGATGCCCGGGGATATCTTCAGGCTTTTCCGGCCTATGGATTTCCTCGATGGAGCCTTTGAAAACAGCGGCATGCACATCGCACAGCCTTTGGATTTCCTCCACCGGCATGCCCTCGCGAATGAGTGCCTGCTCCATCTCGGTAATCTCCTTGACCGACACCCCTTCAATGAGCTTTTCAAACTCGGGCTTTATCTCATCCACGCTCTTGCCCTGATGCAGCTGCCCTATCAGTTCCTTTAATACCTTTTGCCGATACTCTCTGTTATTGATAATCTCGCTCATTTCCTTCACCTCTATTCTTTAATTTCAAAACCTTTATCCATAAAAGCTTCGCGAACCTTCTCCATGGGGATTTTCTTTAAAGCCGCCCCTTTCGGAATAGTCATAAACCTTCCCGCCGTCTGAAGCATTCCGGGATTTGCAATGCTCTCAAACCCCAACTCCTTCATAATATCCGCAACTTCCGGGTACTCTTTGCAGATTTCATAAACGCTCTTTCCAAAATCCACAACCTTGCTCAAAATAAAACCCCCTTTCAAGTACTCCACGGGGCGCAAAAACAGTATTCCCCGCCCCTTTATATCCTATCCGAATTGTCGGGCGCACAACCCGCCTTTATAGCCGGCATTCCCGCCCACGGGCCGTCTATTATAAACAGCGCCGCGCCCTTCTTACCTATGATTATAACAGAGCCGCCCCCTCTTGTAAAGAATGTTTACTAAAAAAGTATACATTTTAACGAAAAAATTCCCTAAAAGACAAATTAAAGCCCCCTTTTTTCGCTAAAAGGAGGCTTTATACTCTCTTTATTAGAAAAAACAGCCTGTAAACGATAAAATTTCTTGCTAAAGGGCAAATCATCTGTTATAAAAAAGGTAAAAGCCAAAAGGAGGAACTATTATGCCCCATGTGGAAATCAAATGCTACCCCGGAAGGACCGAGGAGCAAAAGAAATCCTGCGCAAAGGCGGTTGCAAAAGCCATCTGCGAAACACTAAACTGCCCGATGGAGGCCGTCTCCCTCGCCATTACCGAAATTCCCCAGCCAGAGTGGAAGGAAAAGGTCTGGGATAAGGAAATCGCGCCCAAAAAGGACGCCCTCTACATAAAGCCGGGCTACACCTGCGAGTAGTTACCTGCCCATGTAGTCCCTATACAAATTCTCAATGGATCTGTCGCCCGTCCTCTCCCCCGCTTTGGAGAAAAAGCAGCCCGGCACCTCCCCGCTCCTGCGGTGATACGCCATGCATTCACAGCACTTCCCATGCCGGGAACAGGAAGTATAAGAACAAGTACAGCTAATGGTATTGTTGCAGCCCACCTTAAACTACCTCCAAATAACAATCTCAACACAATTATATTTAAACCCCGCCCCATTTTCAATAAGGTGCGTCAAGAATCTTTAAATCCCCGCAAAAAAAGCGAAAAGAAAGGGTGATACCCCATGACAATGTGGCAATGCCCGGAATGCGGCCGCTCCTTTAAAAAGGCAAACCAAAAGCACATCTGCGGCGCGCCCCTTCAAACCGTGGAGCAGTACATCGCCTCCCAGCCCGAAAGCCTGCGCCCCCTCCTTATCAGCATAAGGGAAGCACTGCGGGCCGCCCTCCCCGACGCGGTAAAGCGCATTTCCTATAAAATGCCCACCTACTGGAAGGGCCGCAACATAATCCACTTTGCCGCCTTTAGAAACCACATCAGCATTTTCCCCGGCGACAAAGCCATCGAACACTTTTCCGACAGGCTAAAAGGCTACAAAACATCAAAGGGCACCTTGCAGCTGCCCCTTGACAAGCCCCTCCCCCTTGACCTCATTACGGAAATCGCAGTATGGAGCTATGAAACCAACGCCAAGAAATAGATCAAAAAAACCGCCAAAGGAGCAGCCCTTAACCGCCCCTTTGGCGCTTTTACCCTTTCCAATGCAAAAACAAAAGGCAAAAAGCTAATCCCTCAAAACCTTATCAAGGGCCTTTCCCTTTGCCAGCTCGTCGACCAACTTGTCAAGCCACCTGATTTTCTGCATAAGTGGGTCGGCAATCTCCTCCACCCGGTACCCGCAAATTACCCCTTTGATCTTTACGGAGTTGGGGTTGATCCGGGGCGCCTTATCGAAAAATGTCTCAAAATCCACTCCCTTTTCAAGCTGTTCTGCCAGCCCTTTTTCGTCATACCCCGTCAGCCAGAATATAACGGCGTCCACTTCTTCCTTTGTGCGCCCCTTCCTCACGGCTTTTTCCACCAGCAAGGGATAAACCTTTGAAAAGGCCATCTTCTTTATCCTATCATTTGCCACAAAAACACCCCCCAAAATAGGTTAACACAATTTTACACCAAATCCCCGGGAAAGGAAAGTAATAAAAGTATACCCTATTAAAATCCCTATGCCTTCATATGGCCCGAAATATCCCGCCGCCCGCCATTTTCATATCAAGTATTAGCGCAAAAAAAGAGCCCGCCATTTAGGCGGGCCTTTTTTATTCTTCATCCTGCAAAGCGTCGTACCCTTCCTCGCCGGTCCGGATTTTGATGACATTCTCAACATCATAGATAAATATCTTGCCGTCTCCCACATTTCCGGTATAAAGGGCTTTCCTGACAGTCTCCACAACCTTATCAACGGGAATCTTGCACACCACGATATCCACCTGTACTTTAGGCAGCAGCCTTGTCTTGACGGGCAGACCGCGGTAGTACTCCTCATGCCCTTTCTGCATGCCATAGCCCAGCACATTGCTGATAGTCATACCGGTAATGCCGATTTCCTCAAGGGCCGACTGCAATATCGAGAACCTGTCCTGATTGGTTATAACCGTAACCTTTGTCATTTTAGCCCCCGGCCTTGCCCGGTTTACTACCTCAACAGCAGCCTTGGGCGCCACATACTCATCATCAGAGAAGGAAGGCCCTGCCGCCCTTTCAACAGTACCGGCAACCTCAAGGACGGGACCCGCAAGGGCAAAGTCGGGATAAGCGGAGTTGCCGTGCTCGCCGATATCAAGGCCCTGAATTTCCTCTGCAAGGCTGACCCTGATGCCCATTGTGCGTTTGATAATCAGCCACACAATGGCCGAGGAAATAAAGGTAAAGGCCCCAACAGCCAAAATGCCGAGAAGTTCTACGCCAAGGAGCTTAAAGCCGCCGCCAAAGAAGAGCCCGTTGACAGTGGAAAGGGAAGTGACCCCCTCCTGGGCAAAGAGCCCGACGCAGATGGTACCGAAAACGCCGCACACAAGGTGCACCGAAGTGGCACCCACCGGGTCATCCACCTTTACCTTGTCAAAGAAAAGTACGGCAAACACCACAATTACGCCTGCAATGGCACCGATTATAAGGGAGCTTGTCACGCTGACAAAGGCGCACCCGCCGGTAATCGCCACCAATCCCGCAAGGCACCCGTTTATCGTCATGCCAAGGTCGGGCTTGCCGATGAAAATCCAGGAAGTAGCGGTAACGGTAAGTATGGCGGCAACGGCAGAAGTATTGGTGGTCACAAGGATATGCATTACATCAGCGGGGTTCTGGAAGCTCATGGTAGAGCCCGGGTTAAACCCGAACCAGCCGAGCCACAGAACAAAGAGCCCAATTACCGCAAGGGGCAGGCTGTGTCCCAATATAGCCTTGGGCTTGCCCTTTTCGTCATATTTCCCATACCGGGGCCCAAGGAGTAAAGCGCCGGCCAAAGCGGCCCAGCCACCCACCGAGTGAACGACGGTATCTCCGGCAAAATCAAGGAACCCGAGCTTTGCGAGCCAGCCGCCTCCCCATATCCAGTGGCCCACCACAGGGTAAATCACAAGGGTCAGAATAAAGGAGAAGACAATAAAGGATAAGTACTTGACTCTTTCCGCCACAGCTCCCGAAACAATGGTAGCCGCGGTGCCGCAGAAGACAAGCTGAAAGAAGAATTTGCCCCAGAAAGGCACGGTTGAAGTCAAGGTATCCTTATAAAACCCGATTTGCGAGCCGTCAAGGATAAACAGGTTTTGCGTACCCACAATGGGGTTATCTCCGCCGAACATAAGTCCCCATCCCAGCAGCATAAAGCCGAGGGAGGACACGGCAAAGACAATAAAGTTTTTCGACAGAATATTGACGGTATTCTTCGACCTTGTCATGCCCGACTCAACGGCGGCAAATCCAAGGTTCATGAAAAACACCAGCACAGCTGCCAGGAGCACCCATAAGGTGTCCACAATCATTACAAAATCCATAAAAATACCTCCCATTAAAAAAATTAAGGCGTGGAAATAAACCACGCCTTTGTGTAGCAAGCCTCGAAGCCTCCGGGTGGCCGGCCGGCACTTATAAACCCGGAATACTCCAAAAGCATCAAAAGCGCTATGGGCAATTAGCCCACAGCGCCTTTGCTTATCATGGAAGTAATTATATATAAGGCTTTATCCCTTGTCAAGCAAAATTTTAAAAATTTTTAACTTTTATTCCACCCTCACATGAACCCCTTGCCTTTTCAGGTATTCTTTAAGCTCCCGTATACCCACTTTTTTGGTATGGAATATCCCGGCGGCAAGTCCCGCATCCACCCTGTCGAGCTTGAAAAGCTCCGCGAAATCCTCCATGCAGCCCGCCCCGCCGCTGGCCACAAGGGGTATCGTCACCACATCCCCCACAGCCCGCAGCATCTCAAGGTCAAAGCCGCCCCGCACCCCGTCGGTATCAATGGAGTTCAGCACAATTTCCCCGGCGCCAAGGCTCTCGCCCCTCTTTGCCCATTCTATGGCGTCAAGGTCGGTGTTCAGCCTGCCGCCCTTTGCGAAGACGCAAAAACGCCCGT
This sequence comes from Bacillota bacterium, assembly GCA_029780875.1. GTDB lineage: Bacteria > Bacillota > Clostridia > Oscillospirales > Acutalibacteraceae > JAKOXU01. The sequence continues at coordinate 5,630 of JAKOXU010000058.1, forward strand.
CCACCCGCTTTACATCCATGCTCAAAACCACACACTGGCTGCCATACCGCTTTGCCGCCTCATAAATCAAATTAGGGTTTTTGATAGCCCCGCTGTTTACGCTAACTTTATCGGCGCCGCACTTTAGCACCCTGTCGAAATCCTCAAGGCTTTCAATGCCTCCCCCCACCGTCAGGGGAATAAAAATCTCGGACGCCACGGCCCGCAGCACATCGGTAAAGAGCTTCCTGCCCTCAAAGCTTGCGGTAATATCGTAAAAGACAAGCTCATCGGCGCCGCTTTCGTTGTAATAACGGGCCATCTCCACCGGGTCGGCCAAATCCCGCAGCCCCTCAAACTTTACCCCTTTGACAACCCTGCCATTTTTCACGTCAAGGCAAGGGATAATCCTCTTATAAACCATTTTTCTCCCCCTTTAAATCTCGGCAAAAGCCTTCAGCAGCCGCAGCCCCGCCCCGCCGCTCTTTTCCGGGTGAAACTGCATGCCATAGGTCAACCCCCGCCGCACAAGCCCGGGCACAGTAGCGCCGTACTCGGATCCGGCCAGCACGCTCTCCTCGCAGTCCTTGGCGTAATAGCTGTGGACATAGTACACAGCCTCACCGTCTTTAAAATATTTAAAAATCGGGTCATCCTTCACAATATCCAGCCTGTTCCACCCCATATGGGGAATCTTCATGCTCTTATCAATATCCTCCGACAAAGGCGCCACCACCCCGGGGATCAGCCCGAGGCCCTCATGCTCCCCAAACTCAAGGCTCTTGTCAAACAGCATCTGCATGCCAAGGCAAATGCCAAGCAGCGGCTTTGCCCCCGCCTGCTCCCGAAGGATACCGACAAGCCCTGCCTCCTTTAGCTTTTCCATGGCGTCGCCAAAGGCCCCCACCCCCGGCAGTATGATTTTGTCGGCGGCAAGTATTTCTTCCCTTTTATTTGTCACGACGCTTTCAAACCCCAAAAATTCAAGGCTGCAAGTGAGGGAAAACAAATTCCCCACGCCGTAGTCAATGACGGCAATCACAAAAAACTCCCCTTTTTATATTAAACTATCAAACTTCGTTAAATTGTCCACTATCCTGCAAGCTTTTCAAAATAAGCTAATTTCCCGCTAAACCTGCCTTAAAATATCCATTTGCCTGCCAAATCCTTTTCGGAATATCAAAATATACTGTCCCGCTGAAACTGCACTGTAGTATCCTTCACCCCTCGATACTTTTGGGCTTTTCAAATCAAACAAACTCCCGCCAACCTACGGAAAAAAGCCCAAGGAAACGAAAGCCTCAACCCCCGCCCCTTATCTTTATCGCAGTAAAGTGATATCATGCTAAATTAATTGTACCACACTCCCCCAAAAATTACAACCCAATAATTTGCCATTTTACCGCCAAGATTTTGTAGATATTGCAAGGCAAATGTGGTAATATATATTTCGGGAATACCCCTTTAAAAGGGCGGCATCAAGGGAATAATTCAACAAATGTAAACCCAACGCGCTAACCCAATGATAACGACGGGAAGGCAGGTTTTTCACCCAACACCCCGCCCCGCAGCATAAAAATAACAGCAATACCGGAGGGAAAACCATGAACATTCTTGTCACATTAAACTCCAACTACATAAAGCCCCTTAAAGTTATGTTAAAATCCCTTTTTATAAACAACCCGAAGGACACCTTTACAATCTATCTCATCCACTCAAGCCTCACCGACGCCGAAGTCAGCGACATCGAAGCCTTCATCACATCCCACCAAAGCCATTTCCGCCCCATCAAAATTGACGACAGCGTCTTTGCCAACGCCCCCACCCTTTTCCACTACCCAAAGGAGATGTACTACCGCCTCCTTGCTTACAAGCTCCTACCCCAAGACATCGACCGCATCCTCTACCTTGACCCAGACATCCTCGTCATAAACCCCATCAAAAGTCTGTACAACACCGACATCGACGAATACCTCTTTGCCGCCGCCTACCACAACATGGTCAAGGGCATAAACAGACTTCGCTTTATGCCTTATAAAATCGACACCTACTACAATTCCGGCGTGCTGCTCATGAACCTAAAGCGCCATCGGCAGGAAATAGACGAAGAGGAAATCTACAAATTCATTGAAAACACCCCCACAATGCTGCTAATGCCCGACCAAGACATCCTCAATGTCCTTTTCGCCAAAAAGATAAAAAACCTCGACGAAAAATACTACAACTACGATGTCCGATACTTCCACTACTACCGAATCACTTCCAACAACATCTGGGACATGGACTATGTCATAAAAAACACGCAAATATTGCACTTTTGCGGCAGAAAAAAGCCATGGAGAAAGGACTATCGGGGCAAATTCCACTCCCTTTACAAGCATTACGAAAAACAAGCCCTATACCCTTAAATCAAGCCGGCCTTTGCCCTTTCGCAAAGGGCTTTGTTACTCTCCATATGTTCCCGCAAAGGACCTCTGTTGCAAAACAAATCCCCAAAAAAAGCAAAAAAGCCGCTCCCTTACAAAGGGGCGGCTTTTTACAAGCCAATTAGTCTTTCTTATACTTTACCAAATACAAAACCAATCCCGCGGCCCCAACAAGGAGCAGGGCAATCGCCACCACAGCAGCTACAACCTTGCCGCTGACGCCACCTCCGGGCTTTGTGGAGGGTTCGGAAACTTCGGAATTTTCCCCGCTTGAAGGCTCTTCGGAAGCGGTCCCGTCGCCGGATTCAGATTCGGACCCGGCGCCAATCTCCGACTCTTCCGAGGAAACCTCCTCACCGGAACTTGCCTCTTCAGAGGAAGCGCCCTCGCTCGAAACAGGGGCAGAGCTTTCAGAGGACGACGGGTTCTGCGAAGAAGGGGACGGCGAAGAGGAAGAAGTAGACGGCCCGGTAGAAGACACGGGCGGGTTGCTGGTCACGGGCGACTCTTTTGACACCACGGTATAAATGCCGCCCTTTGTGGCCTTAAAGGTAAAGGTATTGTCCGCCGCCTTAAAAGACCCTCCAAGCTCCGTTACCGTGTAATTCTTATCGTCAATCAAAACCGCCGTCAAAGACGAGCCGTTGGCGACAGACAAGCCTTCCAGCTTCATGGTCACGGTAATTTCCTCCGGGAAGGTGTCCAAGGCCACTTCATCCTGACCTTCCATCCCGGTGGAATAGTCGATATAGGGCTTTACCTGCAGCAGCTTATATCCCAAATCATTATATTTAGAATTTTTCACTGCATTTTTCGCCTTGTCGTATTCCGTCTTGTTGTGCTTCGCATTCAAATCGGTTGCCGACACAGAATACAAAACGGTAAGCACAAGGGGCGACTTCTTTTCATAGGCCTCCTTGTAAATCTTGCCCACAGGCACATTCAAGGTATAGTAGTTGTGGGAAATAGGCACCACTTTTGTAGTCTCATCAATGACCTTGTTCACCTTTATGTAGTCAAAGATGTTGACGGTAGGCGGATAAGCCGTCTCATACAAATAGAGCTTATACTTCTCATAGTAAATGTGCTCTTTAATGGTATTCAAGTCCAGCAGCGAGGCATATGGGTCATAGTCGGCGCTCACCGCCTTTTCAGGATCCACAAAGATTTCCCTGACATAATAGTCATAAAAATAAATATAGCTCTGAGGCCGCCCAAGAGTGTTGTACTGGATCATGTAATGATCGTTGTTGATGTCAAAGTGAGGGCAGGCAAACGCGGTGTTAAAAGCAGAAAAGACAGCCGCAACGGCAATCAGTACCGTTAAAAACCTAACTAACCCCTTTTTCATAATATCAATCCTCTCGTATATCGAAATTCAGCAAGGCTTATCTTCCGCCTCACCGGGTTTTGGGTTCTTTTTCCAAACTCTTGTAAGGAAGATATAGGCCGCCACGGTAATGGGAATGGTAAAGAGCAGCCCTATGCTTCCCGTAATAGCCCTGAAAATTTCAGTGGCGATGGAATCAAGGTTCAAAATCTCGGCCAAGGATTTTTTGAACCCCACAAAGACAAGCAGCGTCGGCAAAGTGCTGCCGGTATATGCCAAAACAAGGGTATTCACCATGGTACCCATAATGTCCTTGCCCACATTCATGCCGCAGTTAAACAGCTTACCCACAGGAATATTGGGGTTTTCCCTTTGAATCTCGGTCAGGGAAGAGGCAATGGAAATAGACACATCCATGGCCGCCCCCATGGCGCCGATAATAATGCCGGCAAAGAGCAATCCCCTGAAGTCAAACTTAATATTTTCGGGCAGGTACGCCAGCATCTGGGCGTCATTTGAGCTAAACCCCGTCAAATGGGACAAAATTCCGTAAATATAGGCGACCAGCCCTCCGACCACAAGCCCGCCGGTAGTGCCAATCATGGCGGCCAACGACTTTTTCGAAAACCCGGCGATAATCAGCATCGTGAAAATTGTGGACAAAGCGCACACCGAAACCGACAGTAAAATCGGGCTGTAACCCTTGAGCAGCAGGGGAATAAAGGCGATGATAATGGTAACGGTAATGCCAAGGGCCGCCAAAGCCTTCAGTCCCTTTATCCTGCCGATTATAAGGACAAGGATGATAAAGAAAATCAAAATCTGCAGCAAGTAATGGGATTTTTCATACCCTTTCAGGTAATAAACCAGATTCCCGCCCTCGTCCACCTGCTCATGGATGGAAACCAAGGTGCCCTTCTTTAACTTTATATCCTCGGGATTGCCGGTAAGGGTACTGGTAATCTCGGTAACGGTGCCCTTCTTATCCCGGTTTAAAATCTTGACCTTCGCCACCTGAATCTTTGTCCCGTCAATCTGGGACTCCTTGACAATTTCAATAACCCTTGCCTTATACAGCTTTAGCTGATAATCCTCCGGCGTCACTTTATTGAGTTCCGATGCCCCGGCATACATAACGAAAAGGGAAATTGCCAGCGCGACAATGCCCATAAGGGAGAGAAGTTTTTTCATATCCTTCACCTATTATCCCTTTTCCTTTTGATATCTGGCAGCCTTCAAAACCATGTTCTGGTGCATTTCATCGGTTCTGTTAAGCCCCGGCACAAGGCTGTTATAGAAGTAAATGTCCACAACGCCCTCAATGCCGTTATCCCTGATGCTGTCAAGGTTAATGCCCCGACCGGTACCGCCGGACCTGTTATCCACCATAACGCCAAAGGGAGCGTCCTCCCTGCCCGAGTGGGCAAAGGCGCATATGGAAGCCGCCATCTCAATGCCGTCAACCTCGACGATAACCGCCCGTTTGGTGGTATGTAAAGCATCTCCGTAAGTCTCATACATCTTTTGGGTATCTTCCAAGGTCATTGGCTCCACATCAGCAAGGGTATCAAAGCCGCCAACTGTTCTCCTCACCATATAGGAAATCCCCGTCTCCACATCGGTGACTTTAGCCACAGTCCCTTCCTTTAAAATCGAAAGGGCGCGCCTGAAGGGCACAAGGGTCTCAAATTCCCTTTCCAGCACAATTTCCTTCTGGGAGCGGCTGACGCTCACCTCTATGCCAAAAGCCTTGGAAACAAAGCCGGTGGACACATAAAAATCATTTTCAATGGCAACGGGCGCCGCATCCAATTCTTCAGTGGCCCCATTTACCGCCGCCACCTTGCTGCCCTTTGTCAGCTCATAGATCTTGTCATCCACCTTGACATAAGCCTTATCCTTGTCAACCGCCACCGTGTGCCCCATTGCCTCACCGACGCTTTTCAGGGAAATCAAAAATTCCCCATCCGCCATCATGGGAGGCTCCGGCATTGAAAGTTCGATATTGTCCATTTTGACCACAAACTGGGACGGGTCAACCTTTTCCCCAAAGAGCCCTGCCACAGCGCCCCCAAGGGGAGTAAAAACCCACGCAAAAATCCCAATGGCAAGTATAAAAGACAACGCAATAGCAGCCGGCAAGAATTTCTTCACAACAACTCAACCCTCTTTTTGTGCATTTTTTACAAAATTAATCCATAGTAAATCTGTATAAATTATAGTATGCTAATAATAATGAAATACAACCAATATGTCAATAATAAATATTTATCAACAAAGTAAATTTTTTGTATCAATTTTCCCTTGCAAAAAAATCCCCTCAACCCCGCCTTAAAGCCCTCATTTCCAATTGTGCCCCCGCCCCCTTTTATGCTATAATACCCGCAGCGACCCTCATAAGAGAAAGGAAGTGCCCCATGAAAAAGTCACTGGCGCTGCTGCTTTTTGTTTTCAGCATTTTCACCCTTTCAGGCTGCCATAATGAAGGCGGTAAGGACTTCGACACCCCCGCTTTCAAAATTGTCGGCATCTACAGCGGCATCGGCGGCACTCAAAAGGGCGACAAATTCCAAAGCACCTTCGGCTACACAATCCTTGTCGAATCCACCTACAAAGCCCGGGACATCAGGGCAATCAAGGCCGCCCTCGGCGACAAAATCCGCGGCAGGACAGTCTCCCAAACCCCGCCGGAAATCAAATCCGACACCGACATTATAGAAATACAAGGCAGCGTCACCTTCGACACAACAGACATGACAAAGGAGCAAATAGAATCATTGGGGCCCTATATAAAGTCCATAACCATTGAGCTTACAAATGGCGACACCTACACACTGCCCTTCTCAATCCCAAACAACAGCCGATAGCCCCGGCACACCCCCTTCAATTAATCCAAATATAAAAAAGAGCCCCTTTTCGGGCT
>JAKOXU010000060.1 GCA_029780875.1 Bacillota bacterium
ACATATACCTGTTCCGCAACTTCGTCGAGGCTTTGCTCAACTAATCCCCAAACATTAAATGAGGTCAATTTGATATAAATGGTTTTGCCAATGTCCTCAGTTCGATACGGATACTTAAAAATATTATCATCGATCCTAACGAACCGCGAACCGGATGCATGATTACTTTTTGCCGTTCCATATGCACCGCGGACAAGGCCAGTTAAATTATATTTGTTTGCCCCAGTTAAATTTGCGTTTTGGTAGGCCAAAAATTCGCCATCCACCCAGCACAATGTATTTAAATATTCCGCATCAGCTGCCGTGCCAGAATTGAGTTCGCCGCGACTTTCAGACAAATCAACTGAAAGAGTTGTATCCGTACTACTCATAGCAGAAGTTAATTTTCCAGTCCGACATGGACCATAAATTTTTCCAATCATTTTATAACTCAGATTATCGTCAGAAATCCAAATCGAGCAGCCGCCCCAATATTTGCCGGAACCTGAAGCGGCAATCCAGATTTCCGGACGGTTTGCGGTAGTAAGTTCTTTTGGGGCTTCAAATATAACTGGGGGATTGGCGTTCCCTGGATGTGCATTCCGGTCAATCATATAGCGACTAGGCGTTCCTGTGGTGAATTTCGCGCCGGAATAAGCTCCTGGTTTTCGTCCGATTGCCGTAACGCTCAGTTCTCCATCCTCATCCTCCTCAACAGTATCGATAATAACTGGAATGGGATTGGGCGAGATAACAGGGTCATAAATCGTAATAAAATCTCCAGGCTCTAACAGGCAATGAGACCAGCCAAGTTTAAACTTGTAGGTATTACGCCCATAAAGACTTGCTCTGACCAACATATTAGCAACAAACTGGGCGCGGTCACGTGTATAAATAAATGACAGGTCAACTTCGCTCATTGACCTGCGTCCTCGCGCATTGATATCCGTAAGTATTTCCCCGTCAACAACTTCTTCTTCGTAGTTGTTTTCTCGATTAATAAACTTGACAGGAACATGGTTATAAGCTTCTGCATTACCCGCCCTCTCAAATTCAATCATTGGATCGTCATCCAAGAAATCATCGGCGGTTAGCTCATAAAGCGGCTCGGTGTCCGGCTCATAAACCACGCCGTTTCCCTCGATTCGTTCGTCGCATTTTGGCACAAGTTTTAATTTGTTTTGTGACCAAAATACAATGGTATTAGTGGCTTTGCAAATTTTATTGATTATCTCATATGCTTTTTCTGTTTCGGTTAACGATAGTGTAATATAGAGGTCAGCCGCTTTACAATACGTCCGGTATCGTTCGAGGCTCTCTTGGTCAATTCCTCCAATGCCAAATCCAACACCGTTCAATGGGTTGGTACAAATATATTCGATAACATCAGCCGGATTAACATCTTTTCCGTCGCCAGTATTTCGCAAAAGGCCCTTAACCTCAAAATTCAGTTGGGGCACTCCACCAGAGCTTCCTAAATTCATGACTCCGGCAACATAACCCAAACCGGAATATGGCAATGCTTTTTCGGGATATTTTGATTGTGTGTAGCTCCACGGAGCCTGCCCAATCTCGCCACGAAACATGGTGAGATTTAACGCTGATAGAGTAGTTTCGCCTTCGGATGTCCAAATTCTGCCAATATCAATCGGGCCCTCAGCTAATCCTAAAAGGACAGCTGCTTCATAGGTGTATGATGTGCTTTCGATTTTACCGCCACCCTTTCCGGTCCTTTGGGATTCTGTGTGTGGTATGGCAATAAAATCATAATAATCTATGACATTTCCCGATATTCGGGCAGTTCCAAAAATTATAGGTACAACAACCCCATATGTCGCCTGATTGATTTGGAATCCAGCTAGTTTATCCTCGCTATATCGTACGGTTTTCCCACCCA